>NZ_JBEXPY010000049.1:0-56937 GCF_040612315.1 Streptomyces sp. NPDC006435 | reverse complement strand
CGCGCGGTTGCGTGCGCCCGCCCCCGCCCCCGGGGGCCCCCCCCCGGGGGGGGCGCCCCGCCGACGGGGCCGTCGTGATCAGCTCTCCAGCAGGGTGCCCATCCACTCCTCGATCCCGTCGGCGGTCCGCGGCAGCGCCGACGACATGAGCCGGGCGCCGTCGTCCGTGATCACGAGGTCGTCCTCGATCCGCACCCCGATGCCGCGCAGCGCCCGGGGCAGCGTCTCGTCGTCGGGCTGCAGGTACAGCCCCGGCTCCACGGTCAGCACCTGACCGGCCTCCAGGCGCCCGTCCAGGTACGTGTGGGCACGCGCCTGCGCGCAGTCGTGCAGGTCCATGCCGAGCATGTGGCCGCTGCTGCAGAGCGTGTACCGGCGGTAGAGGCCGTTGTCCGGGTGCAGCGCCTCCTCGGCGGACACCGGCAGTACGCCCCACTCGTGCAGCCCCTCGGCGATGACCCGCATGGCCGCCAGGTGGAAGTCGCGGAAGCGGGCCCCCGGGCGCAGGGCGGCGATGCCCGCCTCCTGCGCGGCCAGCACCAGTTCGTACACGCTGCGCTGCACGGGGGAGAACCGGCCGGACAGCGGCAGGGTGCGGGTGATGTCGGCGGTGTAGAGGGTGTCGGTCTCCACGCCCGCGTCCAGCAGCAGCAGCCGGTCGCGCTCCAGCGGACCGTCGTTGCGGATCCAGTGCAGGACGCAGGCGTGCGCCCCGGCGGCGGCGATCGTGGAGTAGCCCGGCCCGTTCCCCTCCAGCCGGGCCCGCAGATCGAAGACGCCCTCGATCCAGCGTTCCCCGCGCGGATGCCGCAGCGCCTGCGGCAGGCTCCGCACCACGTCCTCGAACCCCGTCACCGTCGCGTCCACGGCGTGCTGCAACTGCTCGGTCTCCCAGGGGTCCTTGACGAGCCGCAGCTCGCTGAGCACCGCTTCGAGACCGGCGGGCAGCGGGCGCGTCGAGTGCAGGACGCGACGGGAGCGCAGCAGTTCGTCGACGGACGGGTCCACACCGCCCAGCACCCGCACCGGGGGCTGCGGGCCGGTGAGCAGCTTCTCCCAGGCGTCCAGGTCCGCGCAGCGGATGCCGGTGATCCGGGCCGCCTCCTCCAGGTCGGGCCTGCGGCCGACCCAGAACTCCCCGTACCTGCGGTCGCGGTAGAACTCGTGGCCGCTGCGCGGGGACCGGGGGCGCAGGTACAGCACCGCCTCGTGCCGCTCGTCGCCGTCGGGCTCCAGGACGAGGACGTGGCCGGCCTGGTCCTCGCCGGTGAGGCCGGTGAGCCAGGCGTAGCCGGTGTGGGGCCGGAAGCGGTGGTCGGTGTCGTTGGAGCGGACCGCGAGCGCGCCCGCCGGGATGATCAGGCGCTCGCCGGGGAAGCGGGCGGCCAGCCGGGCGCGGCGGGCGGGGGTGGCGTCGATGGAGGGGACGCGGAGGTCCGTCGGCAGCGGGGACTCGGCCCACCCGGTGCCCATGAAGGCGTCCAGGGCGGGGGACACCGGCAGATCGTGGCTGCCGGTGCGGGACGTGGCGGGGGAACGGGACACGGGCGTTGCTCCTCGGGGCTCTGAGGGACCGGGGGCGGAGCCGGGATTCCGGCTCTCCGGGAACGCGGTGGTGCGGTCACGCGATGGTCAAAACCAGTGATGGCGGCCGGTTTTTTCGGGCCGCGTGCCACGCCCCGCGCCGCGACGAGAAGTTGTCGCGCAAATGAATGTGTGCGGGAGGGGTTCCAAAGAACATGTGACATGTGCCATTGTACAGCCCGCAAGGGAACGGAAGCCGTGCTCATGTCACACATGAGTGCAGTTCAGACCCTGTCCGGCGCCGGTCCCTTGCATTCCCCCACAGCCGCGCCTCGGTGCGCGGTCATCACTCCACATGGAGGCGGCACGTGAGGAACCCGAGGGTTCGTTCAAAAATAACCGTATTGCCCACCGCGGTCCTGGCAGCTTGCCTGGGCGTGGGCCTGTTCACGGCACCGAGCCAGGCCGTCGAGCAGCGTTCCGCCGTATCGACCGTGAGTTCCACCTTCTCCTCGGCCATCGCCCAGAAGAAGGCGGAAGCCCCGACCGAGGACTCCGGTGGCCCCACCGCCGAGTCGCTCACGGCCCCCGCCGCCGATGCCGGTCACGTCCAGCGCCAGAAGCTCGAGGCCGGCGACCAGCCTCCGCTGTCCGCGTCCAAGGACGCGCTCAAGCGGGACTACGACGACCAGAAGGCCGCGGCCCCGAGCCACAAGGCGCCTTCCATGAAGGCCCAGAAGCGCGGAGCCAAGAAGCTCGGCACTGCCGCTGCCGAGTGCAACGTCACCGATTTCACCAACAACACCGGCAGTGCCCTGGTCGAGAAGGTCAAGGCGGCCACCACCGACTGCATCAACACGCTCTTCAAGCTCCAGGGCCAGGACGGCTACAACGCCTTCCGCGAGGACCAGATGGTCACCATCGCCAACGCGATGCGTGACGCTTCGGCCGCCTACCCGGGTGACGCCAGCACCGGCATGCCGCAGATGATCCTCTTCCTCCGGGCCGGCTACTACGTCCAGTACTACGACCCCGAAACCGTCGGGGAGTACGGGCCGCGTCTGGTGACGGCCATCCAGGGCGCGCTCGACGGCTTCTTCGGCTCCTCGCACGCCTTCGACGTCACCGACGAGAACGGCGAGAGCCTGTCCGAGGCGATCATCCTGATCGACAGCGCCGAGCAGAACGCCCGGTACCTGAACATCGTCAAGAAGATGCTGGCCGCCTACGACGAGTCGTACAACGACCTGTGGCACATGCGGAACGCCGTGAACAGCGTGTACACGGTGATGTTCCGCGGGCACCAGGTGCCGGAGTTCATCACCGCCATCGAGGCCGACCCGAGCGTCCTGACCTCGCTGCGCGACTTCGCCGCGAACCACATCGACCTGCTGGGCACCGAGAACTCCTTCCTGGCCGCCAACGCGGGTCTCGAGCTCGGCCGGTTCCTCAAGGAGGACTCGCTGCGCGACAAGGCGAGCCCGCTGGTGCTCGACCTGATGAAGAAGAGCTCCATCGACGGCCCCACCGCCGCGCTCTGGATCAACCTGGCGAAGATGGTCGACGCCTACGACAAGGAGAACTGCTCGAAGTACGACGCCTGCAACCTCGCGGAGCGTCTCGAGAAGGCCGTCCTGCCGGTGAAGCACACCTGCAGCGACAGCATCACCATCCGGGCGCAGGACATGAAGGCCGAGGAGCTCGAGGCCAGCTGTACCAGCCTGATCAACCAGGACGCCTACTTCCACGAGGTGGCCCGGGACAACGGCGCGGTCGCCGATGACAACAACAAGACCATCGAGGTCGTCGCCTTCGACTCCAGCGCCGACTACCAGACCTACGCCGGTGTGATCTTCGGTATCGACACCAACAACGGTGGCATGTACCTGGAGGGCGACCCCAAGGTCGAGGGCAACCAGCCCCGCTTCATCGCCTACGAGGCCGAGTGGGCCCGTCCGGACTTCCAGATCTGGAACCTCAACCACGAGTACACGCACTACCTCGACGGCCGCTACAACATGTACGGCGACTTCGCCGCCGGCATGACCACGCCGACCGTCTGGTGGGTCGAGGGCTTCGCGGAGTACGTCTCCTACTCCTACCGCAAGCTCAACTACGACGCCGCCATCGCCCAGGCCGCGAACCGCACCTACCCCCTGAGCACCCTGTTCGACACCACCTACGAGAACGCCGACCAGACCCGCGTCTACAACTGGGGCTACCTGGCCGTCCGTTACATGCTCGAGTCGCACCGCGGTGACGTCGACACCCTGCTCGGCCTCTACCGCAAGGGCGACTGGGACGCCGCCCGCACCCTGCTCAAGTCGACCATCGGCAGCCGCTACGACGCCGAATGGAACACCTGGCTGGAGGCCTGCGCGGCCGGTGCCTGCGGCGGCGGCTCCACCACCCCGCCCGGTGAGATCACCGAGTGCAAGGACGAGCACGTCCAGATGCTTGGCAAGAACTGCTCGCGCAGCAACCTGAAGGCCGTCAAGGACGACTACTCCTACCTGGCCGTCCTCATCCCGAACGGCACCGCCCAGCTGAAGATCACCTCGACCGGTGGCACGGGCGACGCCGACCTCTACTACAGCGACAAGGAGTGGGCGACCACCAAGGTCAACACCGACAAGTCGGTCGGGGCGGGCAACGAGCACACCCTGACCATCAACAACCCGGCCCCCGGCTACCACTACATCAGCCTCTTCGGCACCGAGGCGTTCGACGGAGTGAAGGTCACCACCGAGTTCTGATCCTCAAGACCCCCATGGTATCGGCCGGCCGAGTGGTGTTCCGCTCGGTCGGCCGGTGCCGTCCCCCGGGCCGTGTCCGCTGGACACGGCCCGGGGGTTCACGACAGCCGCAGCGTGCCGGGCGTCGCGTCGTCCGCCAGGATCTCCACGATCAGGTCGAAGAGCGTCGGCCCCCGTCCGGCCAGGGCCTCGTCGAGCCGCTCCCGCATCGCCGGCCGGTTGGTGGGATGCGCCCGCTCCAGGCTCCGTCGCAACTGACGGGCCGTCTCCTCGTGGCCCAGGGCCCGCGCGGAGAGCGCGTGGTCGCGCCACTCGAAGACGAAGTCGCCGTCGTCCGGAGTGCCCATCCCGCCGCCCAGACAGTCCGCGAGGGCGTCGAGGTTGCGGCCGAAGTACCCGCCGGGGCCGTTCACGGCCTCGCCGATCACTTCCCAGAAGCGTTCCAGGCCGGTGACCCGGGAGCCGTCGATCACATAGGTCACGGTCATGGGAGGGAGCGTACAAGCGTGGACCGGGCGGCGGACGCCGGCCGCGGTGCCGGGTCCTCGATCCGCGCCGCAGGTGGGGGACCACGGCGCGGACCGGTCCGAGGGGCCGGGTCTCAGCAGCCCGGGTCGATCAGGTCGAAGGTGGCGTAGTGGTCGCTGGTGTAGTAGTCCTCCTGCGCCCGTTCGCCCGTGACGATGCGTCGTGCACCACGGGTCGGGGAGCCGGGGGTGATGACCGTGTACTCGTGGTAGTAGCCGGTGCTGTGGCTGGGCAGGACGCCTTCACGGTTCTGGAAGACGGTGCCGTCCTGGGAGTAGGGGAACGGGCCGCCCGCATCGATCAGATCGAGGGTGTCGTGGGCCTGGGAGGGCAGATCCGAGTAGCAGATGCTGCCGACCGAGTCGGTGGCGGCGGACGCGGTCGCGGTGACCGGGCCGCCGATCAGGAGAGCGGACAGGACGGCGGCTGCGCCACCGAGCGTGGTGATCCGTGGGGGGATTCGCATGACCACCATGATGACGCGCGTAGATGCGGTCCCGTCAACGCCGACCGATGTGAATTTTTTGGAAGTTAACCCGATGGGCGTACAGGTGACTTCCGTATGTCCTGCGGGCCTCGGGCGTGTTTCCCACCGCTGTTCACTTATTGATGAATCGACAAGAGTGGCGGCCCGTCGGTGGGGCATGCATCCCGTGAACGTCTTCCGCGGGAGTTCGACGACCATCCGGAAACGGGGAAGCGGACGGACGGGACGAGGGACCGGAACGACGACCAGGGGGCGATCCACTGTGTGGGCGGGGGACATGATGAAACATCAGGGAGACACCGATTCCATGGAGGACGAGGCCTTGCGCGGGCCGGGGACGCAGGGGCCGCAGCCGGTCCGGCTGTGTCGCAGGGTGGCCCGCGCCGATCTGGCGGCCGTGGGCGAAGTGCGCGGCGCGTTACGGGAGTTCCTGCGCTACCGGTGGCCGGGCGAGTCGGCCGAGGTGGCGGAACTGCTGCTGAGCGAGCTGGTGACCAACGCACTGATCCACACCGGACACGGGGCGGTCGTCACGGCGAGCGTGGCCCCCGCGAAACTGCGGGTGGAGGTGCGGGACTTCGTGTCCGAACTGCCCCTGTCGTACGTGCCGGACGCCGACGACGACACGCACGGACGGGGACTGATCCTGGTACGGAGCCTGGCGGACTCCTGGGGGGTGAGCACGCGGGCACTGGGCAAGGTGGTCTGGTTCGAACTGGACGGCGAAAGGCCCTGACACACCGTCGGTGACGATGCGTCAGGGCCCGTGACGGCCGGTCCGCCGATCGAGGGGGAGTGCCGCCCGGCCGTCCGGGCGGCACCCCGGAAGAACCGCGGGGCATCAGCCGAACTGCTGCTCCAGGTCCTTCAGTTTTCGTTCCAGCGAGTCGAGCCGGGGCAGGGCCTGGGTGTCGTCCTCGGCGGTGAGGTCGACGGTGGCCGGATCAACCGGGTCCCGGTCCGGAGTACCGGGGCTCGGACCCGTCACGGCTTGCAGGGACGGCCGGGGGCGCAGGGGCAGTTGTCCCGGCTCGGATATGGCGGGCTCCACGACGGCCTGTGCGGTGCCCGTCGCGGGGGCGATGGCCTGGACGTCCACGGGAGCGGCCCGGCCCACCCGGTGCCAGGCCCGGTTCTGCCGGTTCAGCGCCTTGATGTGGGCCCGGTCCAGCTTCTCCTGGTCCTTCCGGCGGAGACGGTTCTGCTCCTTCTCCCGCCGGTCCTCGCGCACCTCGTCGACGGCCTCGTCCAGGGTCCGCACGCCTTCCAGGAGCATCAACGACCAGGCGCAGAAGGTCTCCCGGGGCGCGCGCAGCCACCGCACGATCCGGATCTGCGGCAACGGACGGGGCACCAGGCCCTGCTCGCGCAGCGCGGCCCGGCGGGTCTGCTTCAGCGCCCGGTCGAAGAGCACGGCCGCCGAGAGCGACATGCCGGCGAAGAAGTGCGGCGCGCCCGCGTGGTCGATCCCGCGGGGCGCGTGCACCCAGTTGAACCAGGCGGCGGCGCCGGCGAACGTCCACACGAGCAGGCGCGAGCCGAGAGCCGCGTCACCGTGGCTGGCCTCGCGCACCGCGAGTACGGAACAGAACATGGCGGCCCCGTCCAGTCCGAACGGGACGAGGTACTCCCAGCCCCCGGAGAGGCCGAGGTTCTGCTCGCCGAAGCCGACGAGCCCGTGGAAGGAGAGTGCGGCGGCCACCGCCGCACAGCAGAACAGCAGGACGTACGAGGCGGTGGCGTACAGGGCCTCCTTGCGTCTGCGGCGCTCCTCGCTGCGTTCCCAGCTGTCGTCGGCCGCGGACGTGTCAGCGGCGCGCTTGCCGCGTGCGACCACCGCCACCGCCGCCAGCACTCCCACGAGCAGCACGGCGCCCGGAAGCAGCCAATTCAGCGATATGTCGGTCAGTCTCATGCGCGGTCCCTCGTGTCGCGTAGGGCATTTCGGGCGACATGATTGCCGAAACCCCCTCGCGCACAGGAGGGTTTCGGGACAAGAGAACGCCAATGGGTCGGCGGGACGCGCGGATGACCGGGATCTGCTCGAATGCCCGTATGCAGCAGTTGAGTTGTGTTCGAGTCAGGCGACCCGTACGGGCGGTGTCACTCAGCGGGCGGCCGCGAGCTTGCGGACCCGGTCGGTGTCACAGGTGCGCGGGCAGGTGACGCAGGTGTCCTCGGGGCGCAGGGTGTAGAAGAGGCAGCAGCTCGCCCGGTCGCGGGTGGGCAGCGGCTCGCCGTCCGGCCCGGTCAGCTCGCGGAACCCGGCCGAGCCCACGTACGGCTTCGTGGTGCCCGGCAGCAGCGCCTCCAGCTCGGCCATCGCCCGGCGCTCCTCGCCGAGCAGATGGGCGACGTACCAGAGGCCCTCGACGATCTCATCCGTCGCCATCCCCCACAGCGCCCGCCTGCCGCGCCGCATCCGGGGTCCGAAGCCGTCGAGCACCGGACCGATGTGGTCGGCCACGGCCGTCAGCACCTCGGCGCGCAGCGCGGCCTCGTCGGGCACCACGCGGGCGCCCGGCAGCACGGCGGCCGGATCGTCCGGCAGACAGGCGAACTCCCGCACCCGCACGGTCAGATGACCCAGCGCCCGCTGGAACGCCACGTCCTCGACCGGAATCCGGGGCACCCGCCGGTGCAGGAACCAAGGCACCGTCACCAGCAGGCAGGCGGGCCAGGCGTAGCGGTGCAGCCCGAAGCTGGCGACCACGTCGGGGCGGGGCTGCTGCCCGTAGTCCCGCAGCACCTGCGCGTGGTCCCAGGCGAGGAAGGCGTCGAGCGCCGGGCCCCCCGCCGCGAGCTCCTGCGCACCGACCCAGCCCGCGCCGTCGGGCGCCGTCTCGTCGTCCGTCAGCACCTGTGCGCGCAGCCCGGGGAAGACCTCGGCCAGACGCGCGTACGCACCGGTCACGGCGGACCCGGTGGCGTGGGGGAGCAGGGCGGGGAGTGTCATGCAGGACCACCGAATCACGACCGTTTGCAGGTAAGCCTTACCTTACCCGAACGGATCGATGTTTGAACTGCGACGTCCTGCGCCTATCGTGCACAAGGGGCATGGTGCACGCGACTCGTGCCCGTGGCAGGTCGAGGAGGTCCAGTGGAGCAGGGCGGAGCGCGTGACCGGGTGAGGCCGCCGGGCGGGGCCGTCGTGCCCGCACCCGCGCCGGCGGTCACGCGGGTGCCCGACCAGGTCCGCGGCGAGCACACCCACGGCGAACCGCCCGCCCCGCGGGCCGCGGTGCGCCGGCACTCGGTGCGCGGCCAGGTCCTGGACGCGCTGCGCACCGCCCTGGTCGACGGCCGGCTGGCCCCCGGGCAGGTCTACTCGGCCCCGGCCCTCGGCGCCCGCTTCGGGGTCTCCGCGACCCCGGTGCGCGAGGCGATGCAGCAACTGGTCATCGAGGGCGCCGTCGAGGTCGTGCCCAACCGCGGCTTCCGGGTGTCCGAGCGCGGCCCGCGCGAACTGGCCGAGCTGGCCGAGGTGCGGGCCCTGATCGAGGTGCCCGTGATGCTGCGGCTGGCCCGCACCGTCCCGCCCGGCAGCTGGTGCGCCCTGCGCCCGCTGGCCGACGCCACGGTGGCCGCCGCGGCCGTGGGCGACCGGGCCGGCTACGCCGAGTCCGACCGGGCCTTCCACGGCGCGGTCCTCGGCCTGTGCGGGAACGAGCAGCTGGTGATGGTCGCCGACGACCTGCACCGCCGTTCCCAGTGGCCCCTGGTGAGCAACCCCGTCACCCGCCGCGCCGACCTGCTCGCCGACGCCGCCGAGCACACCGCCCTGCTCGACGCGCTGATCGCCCAGGACCTGGCCGTCGTGCAGTCGCTCGTCCGCGAGCACTTCACCGGCGCGGAGGTCTGAACCGGGGACCCGGCCCGGAGACCCGGACCGGCACGGGGACCCGGCTCCGGCGCCCGGTACCGGGGCGGGCCCGGCACGAGCGCCCCGGTACCGGGCCCGGCCCCGCCGACTCAGTTCGCCTCGGCCGTCCGCGGCGCGGGCGGGTCCAGGTACGGGGCCAGCCAGGTCGGTACGCCGCCGAGCAGCCGGAAGAGCCGGCCCGCCTCGGCGCGCAGCCGGGTCGCGGCCTCCGGCTCCGGCTCCGCGTCCGCCAGCGCGATGAGGGCCGGGGCCGTACCGACCAGGTAGCCCAGCTCCTCCCTTATCCGCAGGCACTCCGTGAAACCGTGCCGGGCCTCCGCCAGCTCGCCCTCGCGCAGGGCGAGCAGGGCGAGCTGACGCCAGGTCGAGGAGAGCAGCAGCGCGTCGCCCCGGGCGGCGGCCCCGGCGTGGGCCCTGCGGTACGCGGCGCGCGCGGCCTGCGGCGAGTCGGCGATGTTCTGCGCGATCAGGCCCCGGCGGTAGTCCAGCACCGGGCGGCCCGGCGCGGACGGGGCGAGCAGGGCCGCGGCGCGGCTCAGGGCGACACTGGCCTCGTCGGCCCGGTCCCGTACCCCCAGCAGTGTCGACGCGTAGGCCAGATGGCCGCGTTCGCAGGCCGCCGCGCCGCGTTCCTCGTCGTCGTGGGCCAGGGCCTCGGCGGTGCGCAGGGCGTCCTCGGCGTCGGTCCAGCCCTGACCGGTGTACAGGCACCGCTCGATCAGCAGGGCGGTCCGCTGGAGCGCCGCGCCGGGGTCGGTGGCGGCGTCGTGCTCGAGCAGGGCTGCGGCGTCCGTCCAGCAGGCGCGCGACCGCAGCCGCCATACCGCTGTCTGGAGCGGCGGATCGTCATCGGCTGTCGTTCCGGAACCAGACATGGCGGTATGCGCCACATTGCCCTCCCCGAGCGCGCCATCGAGCTGTGTTGGGTCTGGGCGGAATCTCAGCACGGATCGGCACGCCCGGCCAAGGGGTCGGGTCAATGTCAGGTGAAAAATTTCACAAACCCTTGCGCCGCCCAGGACCCTTGGCGGGCCCGGGAATTCAGCTCATACGCAGGGCCAGGAAGAAATCGAGCTTGTCCTCCAGGCGCGAAAGGTCACGTCCCGTCAACTGCTCGATTCGCCCGACGCGGTAGCGCAGCGTGTTGACGTGGAGGTGGAGCCGGGCCGCGCAGCGGGTCCACGAACCGTCGCAGTCCAAGAACGCCTCCAGCGTCGGGATCAGCTCCGCGCGGTGCCGGCGGTCGTAGTCGCGCAGTGGATCGAGCAGCCGTGCGGTGAACGCGCGACGCACGTCGTCGGGCACGAACGGCAGCAGCAGCACGTGCGAGGCCAGCTCGTGGTGCCCGGCCGCGCAGACCCGGCCCTCGCGGGCCGCCGCCACCCGGCGGGCGTGCCGGGCCTCCTCCAGCGCGCCGCGCAGCCCCTCGGGGGAGTGCACCGGCGCGCTGACCCCCAGGGTCAGCCGGCCGTCGTCGGCGAGGCCCGCCGAGAGCGGCTCGCGGACGGTGTCGAGCAGCGCGTCGGCGTGCAGCGCCATCAGCTCGTCCGAGGGGGCCCCGGCCTCCGGACCGTCGTCCCGGACGGGCGCGGCCACGGCGGGCAGCGGTACGAGGGCGACGGCCTCCTCGCCCGTGTGGGCGACCGCGATCCGGTCCGTCGAGTCGGGGCCGGTGACCGCCGGATCGACGAGGATCTCCTCCAGCAGCGCCTGGGCGACCGGGCCGCCCGAGACGGTGTCCGCGGCGCCGGGGGCCGTGTCGTCCGCCCCGCCCCACTCGACCCGCGCCACCACGACCTGCCAGTGCGGGGCGGTGCCGAGCCCCGGCAGCAGCACAGGGGCCGCGACCCGCAGCCGGGCGGCGATCTCGGCCGGCGGGGCACCCGTCTGCACCAGCTCCAGGACCTCCTGGGCGAGCCTGCGGCGCACCGTGCGGGCCGCGTCGCGCCGGTCCCGTTCGACGGCGATCAGCTGGGTGACGCCCTGGAGCAGGTCCAGCCGGGCGGCCGGCCAGTCGCCCGCGTCCGCCTCCACCGCGAGCAGCCAGTCCGAGAGCACCGACTCGCGCACGTCCCGGGAGGCGGGCAGGGCGCCCCGGCCGGTGTTCCGGATCGGGAAGAGCGAATACGTGGTGGACCCGACCACGGCCCGGTGCGGGGCGCGGCGGCCGGTGCGGACGGCGGCCAGGTGGTGCCCGGCGAGCGCCGTGCCGACCGGGCCGGGCAGCGGCGTCCCGCCGGCGCCCGCGACCTGCCGGCCGGTGGGGGAGAGCACCCAGGCGCGCAGGTCGAGGTCGGAACCGAGCAGATCGAGGACCACCTCGGGACCGCCGCCCGTCGGGCCCGAGGTCATCAGCCTGCGGTGCCGGTCCACGACCGCGGCCAGGTCGCCCGCCCGCTCGCCGGACACCTGGCGCACCACGTGCTCGGTGATCGTTGCGAACGCGACGGTCTCGTGGACGGCGAACAGCGGCAGCCGGTGCCGCGCGCACGCCTCCACCAGGTCGTCGGGGATGGCGCCCAGCTCCGCCTCGCCCGCCGCGAGCCCGGTGACGCCGGCACCTGTCAGAATCCGTACGAACGGCTCCGAGTCCGAGGCGTCCCGGCGCCAGGCCAGGCCCGTGAGCACCAGCTCGCCGCCCGACAGGTAGCGGCTGGGGTCCCGCAGGTCGGTGGTCATCACGCCGCGGACGGACCGGTCCAGCTCGTCCTCGCCGCCGAGCAGCCGCAGGCCCAGCGCGTCGGTCTCCAGCAGTGCGCGCAGCCGCATCTCGTCGCCGCCGATCTCTTTCGTTGGTGCGGGTGAAAACTGGGTATTGCGGTGAGGTCACCGACCCCCGTCATTCGTTCGAATCTACAAGACGAGGCGTTCGACCGGCCAACTCCTTCATGGTTTCGGTGACTGCACCGGGTGGAGCACGGCTTGTGTACTGGGTCACACATTGCGTCAACAACATGGATGACCAGTCGAGGGCCGGCCGTACCCCAGCCCCAGCGAACGACCCGATTGAGAAGAAGAGAGCCACTCATGGACTTCCTTCGCCCCGCCAGCTGGGAGGAGGCGCTCGCCGCCAAGGCCGAGCACCCCACGGCCGTCCCCATCGCGGGGGGCACCGACGTGATGGTCGAGATCAACTTCGACCACCGCCGGCCCGAGTACCTCCTGGACCTGAACCGCATCGGGGAGCTGTCCGAATGGGAGGTGGGCCAGGAGAACGTGCGGCTCGGCGCCTCCGTCCCGTACAGCGGCATCATGGAGCACCTGCGGACCGAACTGCCCGGACTGGCGCTCGCCTCGCACACCGTCGCCTCGCCGCAGATCCGCAACCGCGGCGGCGTCGGCGGCAACCTGGGCACGGCCTCGCCCGCCGGGGACGCCCACCCGGCCCTGCTCGCCGCGGGCGCCGAGGTCGAGGCGGAATCCGTCCGCGGCACGCGGATGATCCCGATCGACGCCTTCTACACCGGCGTCAAGCGCAACGCCCTCGAACCGGACGAGCTGATCCGGGCCGTGCACATCAAGAAGGCCGACGGGCCGCAGCAGTACTCCAAGGTCGGCACCCGCAACGCGATGGTCATCGCGGTCTGCGCCTTCGGCCTGGCCCTGCACCCCGAGACCCGCACGGTCCGCACCGGCATCGGCTCGGCCGCCCCCACCCCCGTACGGGCGAAGGAAGCCGAGGAATTCCTGAACGCCGCACTGGAGGAGGGCGGCTTCTGGGACAGCCGCACGATCATCACCCCGTCCATCGCCTCGCAGTTCGCCGCGCTCGCCGCCGGGGCCTGCAACCCGATCGACGACGTGCGCGGCACCGCGAGCTACCGCCGGCACGCCGTCGGGATCATGGCCCGCCGCACCCTCGGCTGGACCTGGGAGACGTACCGCGGCAAGGGCCGCAGCACCGAAGGAGCCGCCTGATCATGCGCGTCAATTTCACGGTCAACGGCCGCAGGCACGAGGCGGACGACGTCTGGGAGGGCGAGTCCCTCCTCTACGTGCTGCGCGAACGGCTGGGCCTGCCCGGCTCGAAGAACGCCTGCGAGCAGGGCGAGTGCGGCTCCTGCACGGTCCGCCTGGACGGGGTGCCGGTCTGCTCCTGCCTGGTCGCCGCGGGACAGGTGGAGGGCCGGGAGGTCGTCACGGTGGAGGGCCTCGCCGACTTCGCCGCCCACCGCTCCCGGTCCCACCCGGGCAGCGGCTGCGCCTCCGGAGCCTGCGGCACCGACCCCGACCGGGCCCGGCAGTGGGAGGCCCGGCCGACCGGCGAGGAGGGCCGGACGGCGGACGGGCTCTCCCCGATCCAGCAGGCGTTCATCGACGCCGGTGCCGTCCAGTGCGGCTTCTGCACCCCCGGCCTCCTGGTCGCCGCCGACGAACTGCTCGAACGCAACCCGGAGCCGTCCGACGCGGACATCCGCGAGGCCCTCTCCGGCAACCTCTGCCGCTGCACCGGCTACGAGAAGATCCTCGACGCGGTCCGCCTCGCGGCCGCCCGCGCGGAAGAAACGGTCTGACGATGGGCCTCACCGGAAACCCCACCAGCATCAACCAGGGCACCCGCGCCAAGGGCGGCATCGGCGAGTCCACCCTCCGCCCCGACGGCACCCTGAAGGTCACCGGGGAGTTCGCGTACTCCTCCGACATGTGGCACGAGGACATGCTCTGGGGCCACACGCTGCGCTCCACGCTCGCGCACGCCGAGATCGTCTCCATCGACATCGCGGAGGCGCTCGCCACGCCCGGCGTGTACGCCGTCCTCACCCACGACGACCTGCCGACGTCGGTGAAGAACTACGGCCTGGAGATCCAGGACACCCCCGTCCTGGCCCACGGCAAGGTCCGCCACCACGGCGAACCCGTGGCGCTCGTGGCCGCCGACCACCCGGAGACGGCCCGCCGCGCCGCCGCGAAGATCAGGATCGACTACCGCGAGCTGCCCGTCGTCACCGACGAGGCGTCGGCGACCGCCCCCGGCGCCCCCCTCGTCCACGAGAACCGCACCGACCACCACATCGGGCACGTGCCCCACCCCAACATCGTCCACCGCCAGCCCATCGTCCGCGGCGACGCGGACGCGGCGGCGGCCCGCGCCGATGTCGTGGTGAGCGGCGAGTACGTCTTCGGCATGCAGGACCAGGCGTTCCTCGGCCCCGAGTCCGGACTGGCCGTGCCCGCCGAGGACGGTGGCGTCGACCTGTACATCGCCACCCAGTGGCTGCACTCCGACCGGCGCCAGATCGCCCCCGTCCTCGGCCTGCCCGAGGAGAAGGTCCGCATGACGCTCTCCGGCGTCGGCGGCGCCTTCGGCGGACGCGAGGACCTGTCGATGCAGATCCACGCCTGCCTGCTCGCCCTGCGCACCGGCAAGCCCGTCAAGATGGTCTACAACCGCTTCGAGTCCTTCTTCGGGCACGTCCACCGCCACCCGGCGAAGCTCTGGTACGAGCACGGCGCCACCCGCGACGGCAAGCTGACCCACATGAAGTGCCGCATCGTGCTGGACGGCGGGGCCTACGCCTCCGCGTCCCCGGCCGTGGTCGGCAACGCCTCCTCGCTCGGCGTCGGCCCGTACGTCGTCGACGACGTGGACATCGAGGCCGTCGCGCTCTACACCAACAACCCGCCGTGCGGCGCCATGCGCGGCTTCGGCGCGGTCCAGGCGTGCTTCGCCTACGAGGCCCAGATGGACAAGCTGGCCGCCGAACTGGGCATGGACCCGGTCGAGTTCAGGCAGCTCAACGCCATGGAACAGGGCTCCGTCCTGCCGACCGGACAGGTCGTCGACTCGCCCGCCCCGGTCGCCGAACTGCTGCGCCGGGTCAAGGCCAGGCCGCTGCCGCCCGAGCGCCAGTGGGAGGTGGCCGGCGAGCAGCCCGACGTACGGGCCCTGCCCGGCGGGCTGTCCAACACCACCCACGGCGAGGGCGTCGTGCGCGGCGTCGGCTACGCGGTCGGCCTGAAGAACGTCGGCTTCTCCGAGGGCTTCGACGACTACTCCACCGCCCGGGTGCGGATGGAGGTCATCAACGGGGAACCCGTCGCGACCGTCCACACCGCCATGGCCGAGGTCGGGCAGGGCGGCGTCACCGTGCACGCCCAGATCGCCCGCACCGAACTCGGCGTCGCCCAGGTCACCATCCACCCGGCCGACACGAAGGTCGGCTCCGCCGGCTCCACCTCCGCCTCCCGGCAGACCTACGTCACCGGCGGCGCGGTGAAGCACTCCTGCGAGGCCGTCCGCGAGAAGGTCCTGGAGATGGGCCGCCGCAAGTTCGGCACGTACCACCCCGCGTGGGCCACCGCCGAACTGCTCCTGGAGGGCGGCAAGGTCGTCACCGACGGCGGCGAGGTCCTGGCCGACCTGGTGGACGTGCTGGAGGGCGAGGCGGTCGACATCGAGCTGGAGTGGCGCCACCGGCCCACCGAGGCGTTCGACCTGCGCACCGGACAGGGCAACGGCCACGTCCAGTACTCCTTCGCCGCCCACCGCGCGGTCGTCGAGGTCGACACCGAACTGGGCCTGGTCAAAGTCGTCGAACTGGCCTGTGCCCAGGACGTCGGCAAGGCGCTCAACCCGCTCTCCGTCGAGGGCCAGATCCAGGGCGGCACCACCCAGGGCCTGGGCGTCGCCGTCATGGAGGAGATCCTCGTCGACCCGAAGACCGCGAAGGTGCGCAACCCCTCCTTCACGGACTACCTGATCCCCACCATCCTCGACACCCCGACCATCCCGGTCGACGTGCTCGAACTCGCCGACGACCACGCCCCGTACGGGCTGCGCGGCATCGGCGAGGCCCCCACCCTGTCGTCGACCCCGGCCGTCCTCGCGGCGATCCGGAACGCGACGGGGCTGGAGCTGAACAGGACGCCGGTGCGCCCCGAGCACCTCACCGGCTCCTGACCGGGGGCCGGCGGCCGAGGGCCGCGGCCCCCCTCCCGGACCCTCCGGGCGGTGCGTGCCTCCCGGGAACGTCACACACTTCCGCCGCACGCACCGTCCGGAGCACAGCGGTACCGCCGTTCGCGGTACCGCCCTCCCGCAACACCGCAGCACCGCGACACCGGCGCGTGGTCGACACCGCGCGTCGCGTGCGCAGCACGTCGTACGTCGTATTCCACTCTGCATGAACAGTTCGTCTCGGGCCGTCCCCCGGGTCGTGCCGCCAGCGCAGTCATCCCAAACCCCGCGTGCCGATTCCTTGCCGCGGGTGCCCCTGTGAACCTTGGGAGTCAGGCATCATGACCCAGCAGTCAGTGGAGCCCAGGACCAGTGCGGAGGACGCGGGCACCGGCTCGCGCGTTCCGGCCGGAAGATCCTGGCTCGACCGGTACTTCCACATCTCCGACCGTGGCTCCACCGTCGCGCGCGAAGTGCGCGGCGGCATCACCACCTTCATGGCGATGTGTTACATCCTCCTGCTCAACCCGCTCCTGCTGTCCGGCCCGGACGTGGCCGGCAACCGGCTCGACCACGCCGGACTGATCACGGCGACCGCCCTGGCCGCCGCCGTGTCCACCCTGCTGATGGGCTTCATCGGCAAGGTGCCCCTCGCCCTGGCCGCCGGCCTTTCGGTCTCCGGCGTCCTCGCCACCCAGGTGGCGCCCCACATGACCTGGCCGCAGGCCATGGGCATGTGCGTGCTGTACGGCCTGGTGATCGTGCTGCTGGTCGTCACCGGGCTGCGCGAGATCATCATGAACGCCATACCGCTGCCGCTGAAGCACGGCATCACCATCGGCATCGGCATGTTCATCGCGCTGATCGGCCTGGTCAACGCCGGGTTCGTCGGCAAGGGCGCCCCGGTCGTGCTGGGGGTGGGCGGGCAGCTCGCCGGCTGGCCCGTCCTGCTCTTCTGCGTCACCCTGCTGCTCATCTTCATGCTCCAGGCCCGAGGCGTGCCCGGCGCGATCCTGATCGGCATCGTCGTCGGCACGGTCCTCGCCGTCGTCGTCAACGCGGTCGGCGACATCGACCCGAAGGCGTGGGGCGGCAGCGCGCCCGAACTCCGGGGCGGCGCGGTCTCGATGCCCGACTTCGGACTCTTCGGCCACGTCGAGTTCGGCGGCTGGGGCGGTGTCGGCGCGATGACCGTCGGCATGATCGTCTTCACCCTGGTGCTGGCCGGCTTCTTCGACGCGATGGCGACCATCATCGGCGTCGGCACGGAGGCCGGGCTCGCCGACAGCAAGGGCCGGATGCCGGGCCTGTCCAAGGCCCTGTTCATCGACGGCGCGGGCGGTGCGATCGGCGGCGTCTCCGGCGCCTCCGGGCAGACCGTCTTCATCGAGTCGGCGACCGGCGTGGGCGAGGGCGCCCGCACGGGCCTGTCCTCCGTCGTCACCGGCCTCCTCTTCGCCGCCGGACTGTTCTTCACCCCGCTCGCCCAGATCGTGCCGGGGCCGATCGCCGCCGCCGCACTGGTCGTCATCGGCGCGATGATGATGCAGAACGCCCGGCACGTCGACTGGAGCGACCGCTCCGTGGCCGTGCCGGTCTTCCTGACCGTGGCCCTGATGCCGTTCACGTACTCCATCACCGCGGGCGTCGGCGCCGGGGTGATCTCCTTCGCCGCGATCCGGGCGGCGCAGGGCAGGTTCCGTGAGGTCGGTGCCTTCATGTGGGTCCTGACCGCGGTGTTCGTCGTGTACTTCGCACTCGGCCCGATCGAGAGCTGGCTCGGCGCGGAGTAGCCCCGGGCCCCGCACAGCCGTACGCGGACCTCCGCTCACCCGAGGTCCTCCGCACACCCGTAGAAGGAGCAGCACCATGCTGGACATCGCCGAAGAGCTCGGCCGGTGGGTCGGGCAGGGACGCGACTTCGCCGTGGCCACCGTCGTGGCGGTCGGCGGCAGCGCGCCCCGGCAGCCCGGGGCGGCGCTCGCCGTCGACCGCGACGGGACCGCGATCGGGTCGGTCTCCGGCGGGTGCGTGGAGGGCGCGGTGTACGAGCTGTGCGGGCAGGCGCTGGAGGACGGCGTCGCGGTGCGCGAACGGTTCGGCTACAGCGACGAGGACGCCTTCGCGGTCGGGCTGACCTGCGGCGGCGTCATCGACATCCTGGTGGTGCCGGTCCGGGCGGACGACCCCGCCCGGCCGGTGTTCGCCGCCGCGTTCGCCGCCGCCGCACGGGGGGAGGCGGCGGCGGTCGCCCGGATCACCGACGGGCCCGCGGAACTCCTCGGCCGCCCGCTGCTGGTCCGCCCCGACGGCTCGTACGAGGGCGGGCTCGGCGGCCATCCGGAACTGGACCGCACCGCCGCCGCCGACGCCCGCGCGATGCTGGACGCGGGCCGCACCGGCTCCGTCACCGTCGGCGCGGACGGCTCGCGCTGCGGACAGCCGCTCACCCTGCTCGTCGAGTCGAGCGTCCCGCCGCCCCGGATGATCGTCTTCGGGGCCATCGACTTCGCCTCGGCGCTGGTGCGGGCCGGGAAGTTCCTCGGCTACCACGTCACCCTGTGCGACGCCCGCCCGGTGTTCGCCACGAGGGCCCGCTTCCCCGAGGCCGACGAGGTGGTCGTCGACTGGCCGCACCGCTACCTCGCGACGGCCGACGTCGACGCGCGCACCGTCCTGTGCGTCCTCACCCACGACGCCAAGTTCGACGTCCCCCTGCTGGAACTGGCCCTGCGGCTGCCGGTCGGGTACGTCGGGGCAATGGGGTCGCGCCGCACCCATCTGGAGCGCAACGAGCGGCTGCGCGAGGTCGGCGTCACCGAACTGGAACTGGCCGGGCTGCACTCGCCGATCGGCCTCGACCTGGGCGCCCGCACCCCGGAGGAGACGGCGCTCTCGATCGTCGCGGAGATCGTCGCCGAACGGCGCGGCGGCAGCGGTCTGTCGCTCAAGGGCGCGCACACCCCGATCCACCACGAGACGGGCGAACCGCCGACCGCGGTGATCACGTCCGTGGCCTGAACCCGCACCGGAACCATGATCATCCGGGGGCGGGTTTCTGCCAAGGCGGCTTCACGCCAGGAGCGAACCGGTCAGTAGCCGGGTCTTTGGCTATTTGATCTGCGCATGACTTCCACTTCCTCCTCCGCACCCGGCCGGGCGAGACCCGTCCGCGCGGGGCGCCGGGCCCTCCTGGTGGCGACCTCGGTCGCCCTGGTGAGCGGCGCGCTGCTCCCCGTGACGGGCTCCGCCTCCGCCGCGGACCGGCCCGGGGCGACCGGCCGTCAGGCCGCCGCCCCCGTCAAGGAGTACGACATCACCCTGCTCACGGGCGACGTCGTGCACTACACGGACGGCGTCGGCAAGCAGGACACCGTCACCGTCGACCGCCCCGACGGCGCGGTTGGCGGCGTGCACGTCCAGCAGGCGGGCGACGACCTCTACGTCCTGCCCGACGAGGCCGAGTCGCTGCTCGCGGCGGGCAAATTGGACCGCCGGCTGTTCAACGTCCGGGTCCTCGCCGAGATGGGGTACGACGACCGGAGGTCGGACGGCATCCCGCTCATCGCCACCTACCCGGCGAGCCGGAGCCGTTCGCTGCCCGCTGCCCCGCGCGGCGCCGAGCGGACCCGCACCCTGGCCAGCATCCACGGCGCCGCGCTGAAGGCGGACAAGGACACCGCCCGGTCCTTCTGGGACGACATATCCCGTACGCCGAAGGCCCGTTCGCTCGACAACGGCATCGCCAAGATCTGGCTCGACGGCCGGGCGAAGGCCGTGCTCAAGGACTCCGTCCCGCAGGTGAACGCCCCGCAGGCCTGGGCCGCCGGCTACGACGGCAAGGGCACCAAGGTCGCCGTCCTGGACACCGGCATCGACGCCGGCCACCCGGACGTCAAGGACCGTGTCCTGAAGTCCAGGAGCTTCGTCCCGGGCGAGGAGGTCGTCGACAAGCACGGCCACGGCACGCACGTCGCCTCCACGATCGCGGGCTCCGGCGCCGCCTCCGACGGCGCCAACAAGGGCGTCGCCCCGGGCGCCGACCTGCTCGTCGGCAAGGTGCTGAGCGACGAGGGCTCCGGCGCGGACTCCGGCATCATCGAGGCCATGGAGTGGGCGAAGGCCGAAGGCGCCGACGTGGTCTCCATGAGCCTGGGCTCGCCCGTCCCGGACGACGGCTCCGACCCGATGGCGCAGGCCGTCGACGCACTCTCCGCCGACGGCGGCCCGCTGTTCGTGATCGCCGCGGGCAACGCCTACGGAGCGGGCACGATCGGCGCGCCCGGCTCGGCGGAGAAGGCGCTCACCGTCGCCGCCGTCGACAAGCGGGACAACCGCGCGGACTTCTCCTCGATGGGCCCGCTGGTCGGGTCCGACGGTCTGAAGCCGGACCTCTCCGCGCCGGGCGTGGGCATCAACGCCGCGGCCTCGCAGGCGGTTCCGGGCACCGAGGGCATGTACCGGTCGATGGACGGTACGTCGATGGCCACGCCCCATGTCGCGGGCGCGGCGGCCATCCTGAAGCAGCGTCACCCCGACTGGTCCGGCCGGCGGATCAAGGACGCGCTGATGAGCTCGTCGAAGCGGCTCGACGCGTACAGCCCGTACGAGCAGGGCACCGGACGGCTCGACGTGAAGGCGGCGATCGACACCACGATCGAGGCCACCGGCTCCGTCGCGGTCGCCTCCTACGACTGGCCGCACTCCCCGTCCGACCCGGTCGCCGAACGGACCGTCACCTACCGCAACACCGGTGCGAAGGACGTCGTGCTCGACCTGGCGACGGACACGGACGCCGACGCCTACACCCTGTCCACGAAGAAGCTGACCGTGCCGGCCGGTTCCACCGCCGAGGCGGTGCTCTCGCTGGACCCGTCGAAGGTCGCGAACGACACGCGGTTCTCCGGCCAGGTCGTCGCCAGGGACGAGGCGGGCACCGTCGTCGCGCACACCGGCTTCGCCCTGACCAAGGAGCAGGAACGGTACGACCTGACGCTCAGGCTCCGCGACCGTGCCGGAAAGCCGATGGACGGCACCGTCGTCCTGGGCGCGCTGGGCGACCCGCAGCTCCAGCCCGTCGCGGTGTCCGGCGAGACCACGCTGCGGCTGCCGCCCGGCAACTACACCGCCTGGACAGCCGCGGACGTCGCCGGTGACCGCGCCGACTCGAAGGCGCTGGCCTTC
Organism: Streptomyces sp. NPDC006435; assembly: GCF_040612315.1. NCBI lineage: Bacteria > Bacillati > Actinomycetota > Actinomycetes > Kitasatosporales > Streptomycetaceae > Streptomyces > Streptomyces sp. NPDC006435. The sequence goes on along the minus strand of NZ_JBEXPY010000049.1, from coordinate 35,677 downwards.
CTCGCGGCCCCCGAGATCGTCCTCGACGGGCCGGCCACCGTCACCCTCGACGCCTCGAAGGCCCGCAAGGTGGGCGTGCGGACGCCGAAGGAGACCGAGACCCGGCAGCTGCGGTACGACATGGCGCGCACCGCACCGGACGGCACCGTCCAGCGCGACGCGTACCAGATCCCGCTGATGTACGACCAGCTGTGGGCGAGCCCCACGAAGAAGGTCACCCAGGGCAGCTTCTCCTTCCTGACCCGCTGGCGGCAGGGCGAGAAGCTGATCGACCTGACGGCCGACGGCCGTGACGTGCCGGTCACCGTGCAGGGCGGTTCGCCCGTCGCGGAGAGCGGCGTGAAGAAGCTGCGGGCGGTCTTCGCCGGCGACGGCGCAGCGGCCGACTACCGGGGCCTGGACGTCAGGGGCAGGGCGGTCGTGGTCCGCCGCAGCGACGCGGTGGCCCCCGCCGACCGGCTCGCGGCCGCCGTGGAGGCGGGCGCCGGTGCGCTGTTCGTCGTCAACGACGGCGACGGCGTCCTGATGGAGAGCTACACCCCCTACGGCACCGAGGCCGCCATCCCGGTCGCCTCGGTCCGGCGGCTGGCCGGCGAGAAGCTGATCGGGTCCGCCCGGCGCGGCGCGAAGCTGACGATCGAGCAGCGGAAGTTCGCCCGCTACGTGTACGACCTGGTCGACCGGCACGACGGCGTCGTCCCGGACCGCTCGCTGGAGTTCGCCCCGCCCGCTCGCCGACTGGCGAAGGTGGAGAACACCTTCCACGGCCACAAGGGCGTGCTCGGCGCCGGTTACCGCTACGACATCCCGGACTACGGCCCGGGGATCGGCTTCGAGGAGTACGAGAGGTTCCCCGGCACCCGCGAGGAGTGGGTTACCCCGCTGCCCGGCGCCTCCTTCTGGTACGAGAACCACTCGGTGTTCAACGCCGACGAGACGGGCTTCGCACAGGAGATGCGCAGCGGCGACCTGGACTACACGGCGGGCCGCACCTACCCCGCCCGGTGGTTCTCCCCGGTCACCCGCCCACGGCTGGGCACCGGCTACTGGGGTCCGTTCCGGTCCGTGTACAACGACATCCAGTTCAATTTCACGCCGTGGACGGACTCGGGCGCCGGTCACTCGGGCGCCATGCCGGAGGACGAGTACGACACCACCTCCACCGCCTTCTACCAGGGCGACACCCTGATCAAGAAGGTCGCGGGCCGGGCCGGGTTCGCCTGGGACGTCTCGCCGCAGAAGCTGCCGTACCGGTTCGTGCTCGACTCCGCCCGGGACGCCGAGACGTGGCGGACGTCCACCCGCACGCACACCGAGTGGAGCTTCGTCTCGGGCGCCCTGGACGAGAACGGCCCCTACCAGGCCGACATCCCGCTGCTCCAGCTGGACTACGCCGTCGACACCGACCTCGCCGGTGACGTGCGGGCCGGCCGGTGGACCGAGGTCGGGCTCTCCTCCGGCACGCAGGAGTGGCTGGACGGCGCGGTGAAGGCGACGAAGGCGTCGCTGTCGGTCAGCTACGACGACGGGAAGACCTGGGAGGCGGCGCAGCTGCGCAAGGACGCGGCCGGTTCCTGGACCGCCCGGTTCAAGGCCCCGGAGGAGGCCGGTGCGTTCGTCTCGCTGAGGGCGCACGCCGAGGCGGCCGACGGGCTGGCCGTCGACCAGGAGATCATCCGGGCGTTCGGCCTGAAGTGACCCGCTGAGACCCGCACCCGAAGCGGCCGCGCACCCCTCGTCCAGGGGCGCGCGGCCGCACTTTTTACATTCCCTTGATGATCAAAATTTGTCTACTTTGCCCGTATATGGCGGTCGATAAGGATAGAAAGGGACTTATCGCGGTGCGGTGCGAGTTGCCACGGCGCTGCCGGGAGGCTTATAAGAGGAGCGTGGCTCAGGCGATTCCGGGAATTCCGGGGACTGCCGCCATGGAGGTTTCCCATGTTTCTCACTCCGTCCGACACGGAGAAATTGCTGCTGAGTGTTGCCGGAATGGTCGCCCGTGACCGACGGGAGCGGGGCGTACGGCTCAATTACCCCGAGGCGGTCGCCCTGCTCTCCTGCTGGGCGATGGAACGCGCCCGCGAGGGAGCCCGCGTCAGCGATCTGATGACCGCGGGAAGAAACGTTCTCACCCGCGCTGACGTGCTCGAAGGTGTTCCCGAGATGCTGCATGACGTCCAGGTCGAAGCGACCTTCCCGGACGGGCGCAAGCTCGTCACGATCACCTCGCCGATACCGTGATCCCCGGCGAGATCCGGACCGGTCCCGGTGAACTGAAAATAAATGACACGCGAACCCAGATTTCCCTGACCGTGGTGAACGACGGCGACCGGCCCATTCAGATCGGCTCGCATCTGCATTTTCCCGACGCGAATCCCGCGCTTTCCTTCGACCGTTCCCTGGCCCAGGGATTCCGGCTCGACATTCCTTCCGGGACTTCGCTGCGTTTCGAGCCCGGAGTCGGTGCCGAGGTCTCCCTCGTCGAACTGGGCGGACTCCGGAAGGTGCCCGGCATCCTCGTGCCCGGCGACCGGGCCGCACGGACGGACGACCCGCGGACCGTACGTACGGACGACCCGTCGGCCGCAAGGACGGAGGAGCGGTGACATGGCACGCATGACCCGCGCCGCCTACGCGGCGCTGTACGGCCCCACCACCGGCGACCGCGTCCGCCTCGCCGACACCGACCTCTGGATCGAGGTCGAGGAGGACCGCTGCTTCGGCGGCGACGAGGCCGTGTTCGGCGGCGGCAAGTCCATCCGCGAATCCATGGCCCAGTCCACCGCCTCGCGCGCCGAGGGCGCCCTCGACCTCGTCATCACCAACGTCGTCGTCCTCGACCACTGGGGCATCGTCAAGACCGACGTCGGCGTACGGGACGGGCGGATCGTCGCCCTCGGCCGCTCCGGCAACCCCGACATCGGCGACGGCGTCCACCCCGACCTGGTGATCGGCCCCGGCACCGACGTGATCTCCGGCGAGGGCCGCATCCTCACCGCCGGGGCCGTCGACACCCACGTCCACTTCCTCATGCCGGAGACCCTGCACGAGGCCCTCGCCACCGGCACCACCACCGTCATCGGCGGCGGCACCGGCGCCACCGAGGGCTCCAAGGCCACCACCGTGACCCCCGGCGCCCGGCACCTGGCGATGATGTACCGGTCGCTGGACCGCGTCCCGCTCAACGTCATGCTCTTCGCCAAGGGCTCCACCGTCGGCGAGGAGGCCCTGCGCGAGGCGGCGCTCGCCGGGGCCGGCGGCTACAAGGTCCACGAGGACTGGGGCGCCACCCCCGCCGCCATCGACGCCGCGCTGAGGGCCGCCGACACCTACGGCCTCCAGGTGGCCCTGCACGCCGACAGCCTCAACGAGACCGGCTACGTCGAAGGAACCCTCGACGCCATCGCCGGACGCTCCATCCACGTCTTCCACGCCGAGGGCGCGGGCGGCGGCCACGCGCCCGACATCATCACCGTCGCCTCCCACCCCCACATCCTCCCCGCCTCCACCAACCCGACGCTCCCGCACACCGTCAACACCGTCGCCGAACACCTCGACATGCTGATGGTCTGCCACCACCTCAACCCGCGCGTCCCCGAGGACCTCGCCTTCGCGGAGTCCCGCATCCGCGCCACCACCATCGCCGCCGAGGACGTCCTGCACGACATCGGCGCCCTCTCCATCACCTCCTCCGACGCCCAGGCCATGGGCCGCATCGGCGAGGTCGTCTGCCGCACCTGGCAGGTCGCCCACACCATGAAGCAGCGCTTCGGCGACCGCGGCAGCGAACTGCCCGCCGACAACGAACGTGCCCGCCGCTACGTCGCCAAATACACGATCTGCCCCGCCGTCGCCCACGGCATCGACCACGTCGTCGGCTCCGTCGAACCGGGCAAACTGGCCGACCTGGTGCTGTGGGACCCCGCCTTCTTCGGCATCCGCCCCGCCGCCGTCGTCAAGGGCGGCATGGTGGTGTACGCCCCGCTCGGCGACGCCAACGCCGCGATCCCCACCACCCAGCCCGTCCTGCTGCGCCCCACCGCGGCCGCCGACGCCGCCCCGCACCTCTCGGTCGGCTTCGTCGCCCCGGCCGCCCTGGCCGACGGACTGGCCGAACGGCTCGGGATCGTACGGGAACTGGTGGCCGTGAAACCCACCCGCCACCTCACCAAGGCGGACCTGCCGAACAACACGGCGCTCCCGGACATCGACGTCGACCCGGAGACCTTCGCCATCCGGATCGACGGAGAGCTCGTCGAGCCCGCCCCCGCCACCGAACTGCCGCTGGCCCAGCGGTACTCCATGTTCTGATGGCGAACCCGGCGCTCCTCCTGCTCGGCGACGGACGGCTCCCGGTCGGCGCGTACACCTACAGCGCGGGACTCGAACCGGCCGTCGCGGCCGGACTCACCCGCGACGACATCCCCGCCCTGCTGCGGGCCCGGCTGCACACCGCGGCCGTCACCGAGGCCGCCGCCGCCGTGCTCGCCCTGCGGGCCGCGGGGCGGGACCCGGTGGACTACTGCCCCGTCCAGCACGCCCTCGCGGCCCGCACCCCCGCCGCACCCCTGCGCGAGGCGTCGGCGACGCTCGGCCGCGGGGTGCACCGGCTGGCCCGGCGGCTGGCCCCGGACCACCCCGCGGTCACCGCCCTGGCCGGGCTCCGGCCCCGCCCGCTGCGGCCGGTCGCGCTCGGCGCCCTCGGGGCGGTCATGAAGGTGACCCCGGAGGAACTGGCGCACGCCGTCGTCCACGACGAACTCCAGACCATCGCCTCCGCGGCGCTCAAGCTCCTGCCCGGCGACCCGCTCGACACGGTCGCCTGGATCCTCGACGCCGAACCGCACACCACCGCCGCGGTCGCCGAGGCCCTCGCGGTACGGACCCCGGCCGGACTGCCGGCCCGTACGCCCCCGCTCACCGAACAGTGGGCGCTCGAACACGCACGACGAGAACGGAGACTCTTCCTTGCCTGACCAGCACCACCACCAGCACACCCACACCCCGGCCCACCCGCACGGACCCCGGCCGCGCGCACTGCGCCTCGGTGTCGCGGGCCCGGTCGGCACCGGCAAGAGCTCGATCCTCGCCACCCTGTGCCGCGAACTGGCCGGCGAACTCGCCATGGCCGTCGTCACCAACGACATCTACACCGACGAGGACGCCCGCTTCCTCCGCTCGGCGGGCGTCCTGCCCACCGAACGCATCCGCGCCGTCGAGACCGGCGCCTGCCCGCACACCGCGATCCGCGACGACATCACCGCCAACCTCGACGCCGTCGAGGACCTGGAGGAGGCGTACGGGCCGCTCGACCTGGTGCTCGTCGAGAGCGGCGGCGACAACCTCACCGCCACCTTCAGCCCGGCCCTCGCCGACGCCCAGCTCTTCTGCATCGACGTCGCGGGCGGCGGCGACGTCGCCCGCAAGGGCGGCCCCGGCATCACCGGGGCCGACCTCCTGATCATCAACAAGACCGACCTCGCACCCCATGTGGAGGTCGACGTGGCCGCGATGGTCGCCGACGCGTCGGACGCGCGCGACGGCCTGCCCGTCCTCGCGCTGTCCAAGCACGACCCGGCCTCGGTCGCCGAACTCGCCGCCTGGGTACGGTCGGTGCTCGCACGCCACCGCGACGGCACCCTGGTCCCCACCGACCCGGGCCCGATGGCACCGCACGGCCACGGCGACGGGGACACCCGCGGCCACGGCCACTCATGACCACGGAGTCCGCCGACCCCACCGTCGTCCGCGTCGAACGCGACGGCACGGGCCGCCATTTCGCCCGCGAACTGCGCCCCGGGGCGTTCCTCGCGCCCCGCCCCCTGCTGCCGTCCCCCGACCGGCTGCGGATCGCCCTGGTCGGGACCCGGGCGGGCCTGCTCGCCGGTGACGACCTGCTGCTGCACGTCTCGGTCGGCTCCGGCGCCCGGCTCGAACTGGTCGAACCGTCCGGCCTGGTCGCGTACGACCACCGCGGCGGCACGTCCAGGTGGCGGGCCCGCGTCGACGTCGCGGAGGGCGGCGAACTGCACTGGGACGCCCGGCCGTTCGTGATCTCGGCCGGAGCGGCGGTCGAGCGCTCGATGGAGGCCGAGCTGGCGGCCGGGGCCCGGATGCTGTGGCGCGAGACCCTGGTCCTGGGCCGCTCCGGCGAACGCGGCGGCGCCGTGCGGGCGACCACCCGGGCCACGTACGACGGTCACGAGCTGCTGGTCGAGGAGCTGGACCTCACCGACCCGGAACTGCGCGAACTCCCCGGAATCCTGGGCCCCCACCGGATCATCGGCTCGGTCACCGCCCTCGGCACGGTGCCGGGCTCCCGGCCCCACCCGTACCGCACGGTACTGGCGGGGCCGGGAGCACAGGTGCGGCTGCTGGACACGGTGGCCCCGGCCGTCGAGGCGGAACTCGCCGCGGTCTGGGAGGACTGGTGCGCGCCGGACCTCCCGGTCACGGACGGCTGACCGCGTCCCGGGCCGCTCCGGCACGGTCCACCGCACCCCGCGCCGCCGGGGCACGGAACACCACCGCCGCGCACAGCAGCGCGGGAACCGCCGCGACCGCGAAGCAGACGACCGGCGACAACCGGTCCACCAGCAGCCCCACGGCCGCGGTGCCCACCGAGGACCCGGCGTTGACCGCCGTGTTGACCCACGCACCCGCCCGGGTGCGGACGCCCTCCGCCACGGACTCGTCCGCGACGAGATAGGCGGTCGTCAGCGCCGGGGCGACGAACACCCCGGCGGCCGCGACCACCCCGGCCAGCACGTACACATCGGGCGACAGCCCGGCCACGGCCAGCGCCGCCCCCAGACCGACGGCCGGCCACGGCAGCCGCGCCCGGTTCGACGCACGCCACGGGACGGCGCCGTGGGCCAGCCCGCCGACCGCGCTGCCCGCCGAGAGCGCGGCCAGCACCCAGGCCGCGGCCGAGCCCCGGCCGTGCTGCTCGGCGAAGGCCACCACCAGCAGGTCCAGACCGCCCAGGCACAGCCCCACGGCCGCCGCCACGAGCGCGGCGTGCCGCACCCCGACGACACCGAGCAGCCGCTGCCGGCCAGGAGCGTCCGGCCCGGCCCCGGCCTCCTTCGCCGCCGGGGCCGCGCCCCCGCCGCGCAGCGCGGGCGAGGACACCAGGGCCAGGGTGCCCACCAGCACGAGCACCGAGCCGATCGCGACGCCCGCCGCGGGAACGGTGAGGCCGATGACCACACCCACCAGCAACGGGCCGGTGACGAACAGCAGTTCCTCGGCGACACCGTCCAGGCTGTACGCCCGCCGCAGCAGCTCCCGTTCCGGGACGAGGCGGCTCCACAGGGTCCGCATCACCGGCCCCAGCGGCGGCGTGCAGACCCCCGCCGTCATGGCGAGCACCCCCAGCAGGACCGGCGGGACCCCCGGCCGCCAGGTGACGTACGCCAGGGCGGCGAGCAGCACCGCGTAGCTCCCGGCCATCGGCGGCAGGGCCCGGCGCGGCCCGTACCGGTCGATCAGCGCGGCACGGGCGGGGGAGAGGAAGACACTGGTGGCCCCGAACAGGGCCATGACGCTGCCGGCGACGGAGTACGAGCCGGTGGCGTCGTTCACCGCCAGCATCAGGGAGAGCGGGACCATCCCGTACGAGAGCCGCCCCAGCAGGGCGGAACCGAAGGCGCGGGCGGCGTGCGGGGTGCGCAGGACGGCGGCGTACGAGGGCGCGCGCGACGGCGCGGGTGAAGACGGAGACATGAGGACGTTCCTCGTGAAGGGCAGCGCGACGCACGGCGCTGCGGGCATGCGGGGACACCGGAGTGCCGCACCCGGTGGGAAGACGGGGTGCGGACGGTCACGGGGTCCTACGCACGGGGGAGGAACATGCCGACAAGGTAGCAGCGCGACGGGCCCGGCAGGAGGGGAAGCCGGACCTCACCCGGGCCGGGGGACACCGCCGGGACCGGCCGCCAGGATCCGCTCGGCGGTCCGCCGGAGCCGGGGGAGGAAGGCGATGACCTCCTCGCCCCGGCGGAGCAGGTCCTCGGTGGAGACGATGCCGAGGTCGGCGACCGCCTCCCGGAAGGCGGGGAGACGCGCACGGTGCAGCTCGGGGGCGTCCGCGGCCAGCACGGCGTGGCAACGCGCGAAGGTCGCGACGATCCAGAACACGGCTTCGCGGTGGTCGCCCCGCTCGACGAGGTGCCGACTGCCGTCGATGGCGACCGGCCGCGCCCCGGCGGTGATGTCGCCGCTGAAGAAGAACGGGGTGCGGGCGACCGGGGCGGCGGCGTCGAAGGTGCGGGCCAGCTCGTCCAGATGGTGACCCGTCCGGCGGGCCGACAGCCGCGCACATCCCAGGAGTTCCAGCAGCTCCGGGTACAGGTGCGCCTGCCCGTACGCGTCGAGGACCTCCCTGGCCGCCGGGTACCGCAGCCGGACCGTGGGGTTGCGCAGCGCGGCGACCAGCAGGACGTGGGTGGTCACCCCGGTGGGGAACAGCCAGGACGTCACCTGTTCGTGGAACGGCGCGGAGGCGTCGAAGGCGGCGAGCCGGCTCTCGATCCGGCGCTCGGCGTCCAGACACCGGCGGCGCACCCACGACGGCTCGGCGAACCGGCGCGACACGTCCGCCCGCAGCTCGCGCAGCCGGCCCGTCGGGTCGTCGATGACCGTGTCCCGGCGAAAGCTCCCCGCCAGGTGGTACGAGGAGAGCACCGCGTCCGCCGAGGCGAGTTCGTCCCACGGCAGGTGGCTGACCTCCAGCAGCGCGTCCCGGAACCGGAACTTTCCGGGCCCGGCGGGCGGGCCCGGTGCGGCGGTGACGACCATGACGTCCACGTCCGAGAACGGGGACAGCTCGGCGTCGTCCGGCAGGCCCACCGTGGAGCCGCTGAAACAGGCACCCCGGAAGCCGGGGGCGGGTCGGGCGTGCTCGGCGACCCACTGGACCGCGGCCGATCGGGCCGTACCGACTCTCATGCCGAACCTCTTTCCGAACCGCGGGGACGCACCGGCCGAAGCCCCCGGGCCGCCCGGTGACCGGACCGGCGCGGCACCGCTCCGGGGAGCCACCGTACGCGGGCCCGCGCCGTTCCGGGCCCGGGAGGCGTGTCACTCGTTGCCAGGGCATGCCGCCGGGGCGTCAACTGTTGTGTCGCGGCGGCACGGCGCGACGTCTCCGGAGAAAGAGGATCGGTATGAGGAAGATCGTCCTGATGGCCTCGATGTCCCTCGACGGCTTCATGGAGGGGCCGGACCGCGAGATCGACTGGCACGTGGTCGACGACGAACTGCACCGTCACTTCAACGAGCTGCTCGCGACCATGGGCGGCTTCCTCGAGGGCCGGGTGACCTATCAGCTCATGGAGGACTTCTGGCCGACCGCCGACTCCGACCCCTCCGCCACCGAAACCACGGTGGAGTTCGCCGGTATCTGGCGGGAGACGCCCAAGATCGTGTTCTCCCGGACCCTGGAACACGTCGGCCGGAACGCCACGATCAGGCGGGAGGTCGACGCGGAGGAGATGAGGGCGCTGAAGGCGCAGCCCGGCGGGGACCTGTGCCTCGGGGGTGCCGACCTCGGCGCGGCCTTCATGCGGCTCGGCCTGGTCGACGAGTACCGCGTCTACGTCCATCCGGTCCTCATCGGCCGGGGCAAGCCCCTGTTTCCCGAATCGGCGGCCCGGACCGGCCTCCGTCTGGTCGAGACCAGGGCATTCGGCAACGGGGTCGTGCTGCTTCGTTACGATCGCCGCGCGGTTGCTCCGCCGGAATGAACTCCGCTGAGCGCGGCGGTGCGTGCCCGGTGCCGTGCCGGGTCCCACGGGGAGCTCGCCCCGTACAACTGCCGCACCTTCATGGGATCTCACGAAAGGAACAGCGATGACACTCAAAGTCGAGGACCGTCTGGACATCTCCGAACTGCTCGCCCTGCACGGGCACTTGGTCGACAACGACGAACTGGAACGGCTGGACGAGATGTTCACCGACGACGTCGTCTACGACGCCTCCAGCCTCGGGCACGGGGAGCTGCACGGGCTGGCCGCCTTCCGGGACATGGCGCTGGCGCGTGCGAGGGCGGGGAACGGGGCAGCCGGTCACCATGTCACCAACATCGTCCTCACCGAGGCCGGGACGGACCGGGTGCACGCGCGGTCCAAGGGGATCAGCGTCGGTTCGGACGGCGCGTGCGCGAGCGTGACCTACGAGGATGTGATCGTGCGCGGCGCTCGGGGATGGCGCATCAGTCGCCGCACGGTCTTCCTGCACCTCACGTCCTCCGGCGCGCCGGGCACGGAGGCCGACGGCTGACGGCCGTTGCGGCGGTCGACGACTGGTGCCTTGCGGCCGGCGGCGCCCCCTCGGACCGGCAAGGGGGCGTCGCCGGCCGGTCACGGCTTCGGCGTCAGCCGTCCAGCAGGCCCGAGGTGTCGATGACCTGACGGATCGCCCGGCCCGAGGCCAGCTCCTCCATCGCCGTGTTGATGTCGGCCAGCGGCAGCGTGCCCGTGTGCATCAGCTCCACCGGCATCAGGCCCGCCCGCCACAGGTCCAGGAACCTCGGTATGTCACGGCGCGGCACCGCGTCGCCCATGTACGAACCCAGCAGGGACTTGCCCTCGCCCGCGAACGCCAGTGCCGGGACCTCCAGCACCCGGTCGGGGGCGGGCAGACCCACCGAGACGACCTTGCCGCCCCGGGCCACGGCCGTCAGGCACTCGGCCATCACCTTCGGACTGCCCACCGCCTCGACCGCCACCTCGGCGCCGCCGGAGGTGAGTTCGCGGATCCGCCGCACGGCGTCGTCGGGGGCGAACGCGTGGGTCGCGCCCAGGCGGAGGGCCAGTTCGCGCTTCTCCGGGACCGGGTCGACCGCGACGACCGGGTACGCGCCGGCCGCGCGGGCGCCCAGCACCGCGGACAGTCCCACCCCGCCCAGGCCGTAGACCACCGCCGACTGTCCCGGGCGCAGCGCCGCCGTGTTGATCACGGCCCCGGCACCGGTCAGCACCGCGCAGCCGAACAGCGACGCCACGGCGAACGGGACGTCCTTCGGGATCGGCACCACCGACTCCTGGGCCAGCACCGCGTGCTCGGCGAACGCGGAGACGCCCAGCTGGTGGTGGACCGTTTCGCCGGACGCGTCGGTCAGCAGCGACGGGCCGTGCAGCAGCGCGCCCGAACCGTTCGCCGCGGCGGCCCGCGCGCACAGCGCCGGCCGGCCCGCCGCGCAGTCGGCGCAGAAGCCGCAGCTCGGCACGAAGACCAGGGCCACGTGGTCACCGGGGGAGACCCGGCCGACGCCCGGCCCGGTGTCCTCGACGATCCCCACCGCCTCGTGGCCCAGGGCCATCGGCAACGGACGGACCCGGTCGCCGTTGACCACCGAGAGGTCGGAGTGGCAGAGCGAGGCGGCCGCGACGCGGACCAGCACCTCGCCCTCGCGCGGGGCGCCCAGCTCCAGCTCCTCCACCCCGACCGGGCGGGTTTCGGAGTAGGGGCGGTCGGTCGACACGCCGCGCAGCACCACCGCGCGGGTCCTCACGCCGTCACCTCCGCACGCGGGGCGCAACGCAGCACGTCACGGCTCTCCAGCAGCGGGACGACCCGGCCGAGCACGATCTCCCGGAAGTGCTCGGTGGCGCAGTGCGCGGTGAAGTCGGCCTCGGAGGCGTACTCCTCGTACAGCACGACCGCCCGCGGGTCCTCGGTGCCCTGGTGGACCCGGTAGGCGAGGTTGCCCGGCTCCTGCCGGGAGGCGGCGGCCATCGCGTCGAGCAGGGGCAGGACGGTGTTCTCCTCGCCCTCCTTGGTGCGGTAGCGGGCGACGACGACGTAGGACATGGGGACTTACTCCTGGGGTGGTGCGGGCCTCTTCAGGGCGGCGGGCGGGACCGGCGGCAGCTGGTCCCGGCGCAGGTGCCAGAGGCGGGGATCGGACGTGGCGGCGGCGGCCGAACCGAGGGCCAGGGCCAGCGCGACGTCCGCGGGGGACTCCACGAAGCCCGCGGCGATCGAGGGGGACATCGCGCGCTGTGCCTGCGCGCTCATCCGGCCGATGATCGGGGCGGGCATGATCTCGACCAGGTCCGGCGCCCCGCGCGAGATCGCGTCCGTGGAACGGCGCAGGTTGGACCGGTCGGTGACGAACACCTTCATCATCGTGAGCAGGCCGAGCGGGCGGCCCTTCTCTATGAGGGACAGCCGGGTGCTGACCACGCCGTGCGCGCCCATGTTCTTGATGAACTCCAGCGCGCCCCGGTCCTGTGCCAGACCGGGGCTGCTGTCCACGTTCACGAACACGGTCTTCCCCGCCCGGCCCAGCGCCGGCACGACCTGGGGCAGCTGCCCCACCGCGAGCGAGGCGACGATGCACACCCTGGCCGGTGCGGTCAGGAACTGCCGCAGCGGCTGGGTGCCGACGACCGACGCGACGACCGGCACCTCGGCGAACGCCGAGACGAGCCGGGGGTCGAGTCCGGCACCGGACCGGGAGGGGGAAGGGGTCATGACGAGGGCCTGCCTGGAGGAGGAGGGTTCGTGGCCGCCGGGATCAGTGCAGCGGGGACGTACCGAATCGGCTGGGAAGGCCCAGTTTGCCAGGGTTGAGGATGCCGGCCGGGTCCAGGGCCTGCTTCACCGCGACGAAGGTCGCGAAGCCCGCCCCGAGGGATTCCTCCAGGTAGGGGCCGCGCAGCAGACCGCAGCCGTGGTGGTGGCTGAGCGCCGCCGCGTGCTTGATCAGCACGGCGTTGGCGGCGTCCCACACCGAGCGGTACCAGTCGCGGCGCGACTCGGGAGCCACGTCGCCGCGCAGCGAGAAGTAGACGCAGGCGCCGTCGGTGTACGCGTGGGACTGGTGGGCCGAGGCGGCCAGGGTGCCGTCCACCGACTGGATCGCGGCGACCACCTCGTCGTAGATCACCGGGAGGTCGGTCCAGGACGCGGCCATCTCCAGGGTGTCGGCGACGAAGCCGGGACCGGGCTTGAAGCCGTCGGCGGACTTGCCGACCAGCATCCGCTCGTCCAGCCAGCGCTCGAAGACCGCCTTGCTGTCCAGCTCGGGGCCGTACTCCGCGCAGACCTCCTTCGCCACCCGGATCGAGGCGTCCACGATCGCCGGGTCGCCCTCGTCCGCGACGAGCAGGAGGTTGGTCTCCGGGTGGCCGAAGTGGGTGCCCGACTCCAGGGCGTCGTACAGCCGCAGGACGGCCGGGGTGGCGCCGCGCTGCATGATCCGGCGGCAGGCGTCCAGGCCCTGGGCGAAGGTCTCGAAGCCGTACGCGACGGCGTTCGCGTACTCGGGCAGCGGGTGGACCCGCAGCCGGGCCGACACGATCACGCCGAGGGTGCCCTCGGAGCCGACGAACAGCTGGCGCAGGTCCGGACCGACCGCGGCGCGGGCGTAGTCGCCGTACGTGGCCCGGGTGCCGTCGGCGTGCACCACGTCCACGCCGACGACCATGTCCTCGATCTTGCCGTACCGGGTGGAGAGCTGACCGGCGCCGCGGCAGGCGATCCAGCCGCCGACCGTGGAGACGGCGAAGGCGGACGGCCAGTGGCCGGTGGTGACGCCGTACTCCTCCTGGAGCTGCTTCTCGAAGAGGTCGCCGAACATGCCGGCCTGGACGTCCACGATGTTCGACTCGGCGTCGAAGCCGGTGATCGCGTTCAGCCCGCAGACGTCCAGGACGACGCCGCCGAACACCGGCAGCGCCGCGCCCGTGACGTTGGAGCGGCCCGCGGACGGGGTGACCGGGACGCCCGCCTCGTGGCAGATCCGCAGCACGGCCGCGACCTGGTCGGCGTCGGCCGCCTCGACGACCACGGCGTCCGGCGTCGCGGGACGGCCCTCGGTCTCGCCGATCATCGACCCGGCCCACCAGTCACGGGTCCGGGTGACGACCTCCTCGCGGGCGGTGTGCACCGCGTGCGCGGCCCCGCGCAGCGCCTCGACCACGGCCTCGGGAACCTCGACCGGGTCCACCTGGAGGGCGGCAGCGCCGTCCCCGACCGGGGTGTTGCGCGCCCACTTCGCGAAGCTGGGGGCGCCGACGGTGTAGTCGCCCCGGTTGAACGGATGGGTGATGGTCTGACGGCTGATCATGCTGCTGCCCCTTCGAGGAGTACGGACTTTTCGTGACGGACGGCTGCGAGGTACTCGGCGACCGAGCGCTCGACCTCCGCCTCCGTGAGGTTCAGTTCCCGGCCGAGGATCGCGCCGACGGCACCTGCGGCGTCCACGGACGCGTCCCGGGCGAACAGCCGGGCGCGCAGCCGGCGCGAGAGCACGTCGTCGACCGAGCGGGCCAGTTCGGCGCGGGCCGCGTACACGACCTCCGCCTTCGTGTACGGGAGTCCCGCGACGACCGGCTCGGCCAGTGCCGGGTCGTCCTGGATCAGGTCGCCGACGAACCGGGCCTCGGTGCCGAAGCGTTCGCCCAGGTGCGCGGCGATGCCGCCGGACGCGGCGACGGCCTCGGAGTCGTAACCGGCGCCGCCGAGCAGCGGGAGGTCGGTGGTGCGGCTGCGGCCCTTGCGGCCGAGGACCGTCATCACCTTGTCGATGACGAGTTCGCCCATGTGCCGGCTGGTGGTGAGCTTGCCGCCGGTCACCGTCACCATGCCGGTGCGGCCGATGGTGATGTGGTGGTCGCGGCGCATGTCCAGGGTCGCGCCCTCCTTGCCGCCGACCAGCGGGCGCAGACCGCCGATCGAGCCGACCACGTCGTCCGGGGTGAGCTTCCCCTCGAAGGCGGTGTTGGCGCCCTCCAGCAGGAAGTCCATCTCCTCCCGGGTGCAGTGCACGTCGTCGGGGGAGCCCTGGTAGTCCTCGTCGGTGGTGCCCAGCACGACGCTGTTGCCCCAGCGGGTGCAGGTCGCGCGGCGGGCCCGGCCGGGGATCGGCACGGTGACCGTGCAGTTGATCCGCACCTTGTCCCACGGCACCACGATGTGGACGCCCTTGGCGGGCCGCACCTGCGGCCGGTGCCCGTCGTCCGCCTTCGCGTCCAGCTCGTCGGTCCACACCCCGGTGGCGTTGACGACGGCGCGGGCGCGGATGTCGACGCTGTCGCCGTCCGCCGAGACCCGGGCCCCGGACACCTTGCCCGCCTGCATCAGCAGACCCTCGGCCCTCGCCCCGTTGAGGACCGTCGCGCCGAGCGCGGCGGCGGTGCGGACGATGGTGAGGACGAGCCGGGCGTCGTCGGTGCGGGCGTCGAAGTACATCAGCCCGCCCTTGAGGTTCTCCGAGCGCAGCGTCGGCGCCTGCGCGAGGACCTCGGGCACGCTGAGCCGCTGGTGGAGCTTGCCGATCCGCCACCCCCCGACCAGGTCGTACGTCCACAGCAGACCCTCGAAGCCCTTGGCCAGCCGGGCGTCGAACACCCCCTCCTTCTCCAGGATCGGGAAGAGGAACGGCAGCCGGTGCACCAGGTGCGGGGCGTTCTTCCGGAAGCGGTGGCGCTCCAGGAGCGAGTGACGGACCAGGTTGACGTTGCCCTGCTCGATGTAGCGCAGGCCGCCGTGCACCATCTTCGAGGACTTCGACGAGGTGCCGGAGGCGAAGTCGTCCTTCTCGACCAGGGCCGCGCGCAGACCGCGCGAGACCGCGTCGAGCACGGCGTACGCCCCGGTGATGCCGCCGCCGATGACGAGCACGTCGTACGTGTCGTCGGCCAGCCGGCGCTTGAGGGCCGCCCGGTCGAGCAGCAGGGGCGTACGGCGGGTCGCCGCGGCGGAGCGCCGCGGTTTCCGGGCGGGCATGGTGATCACAACATCAACTCCTGGTGTTTCGGTGCGGCGGCCGCGTGGTCGGGTGCGGACGCCGGGGCGACGGCCGGGGCCGTCAGCGAGGGGTGTGGGGTTCGGGGGCCTTCAGCGGGAGCAGCGCGGGATCGTCCAGGTGGGCGATCAGCACGTCGCGCCAGGCGCTCCGCTGTGCGGCGCGTTCGGCCGCGGTGATCGAGGGTTCGAAGATCCGGCCCTGCGGCTGCGCCTCGACGACCTCTTCGAGCGAGGACCACAGGCCCTGGGCGACCCCGGCCAGATAGGCGGTGCCGCGCAGGCTCGCGGTCGCGGAGTCGGAGACCCGCTCCAGCGGCAGGCCGGTCAGGTCGGCCTGGATCCGCATGAGCGGGTCGCTGCCGGAGACGCCGCCGCCGACCCGGAGCCGGGTGAACGGGGTGCCCATGGTGTCGGCGACGCCGTCGATCAGGTCGCACACCGAGTGCGCGATCCCGTCGAGGACGGCGCGCGCGAGGTCGGCGCGGGTGGTGGCGAGGGTGAGCCCGGTGAGGGAGGCGGTGGCCTCCGGGTGCCAGACCGGCGTACGGACCCCGGCGAGCGCCGGGACGAAGCGCGGGGTGCGGCCCGGCCGGGTGGGGACCCGGCCGGCTTCCTCACCGAGCTCCTTCGGCGAGGCGAACAGCCCCAGGTCGTCGCAGAGCCAGCGCAGCGCCGAACCCGCCGTGGAGGTGTAGGCCTCCAGGCTGTAGTGGCTGGTGCCGCCCTGCCGCCGACCGGGCTGGGCGAGCACCCCGGAGATGTCCGGCCGGGGCAGGGCGGGCGTGGTGCCGGTCGCCGCGTCGACGAAGGCGCCGGTCCCGTACACGCACATGCCCTGCCCGGCGGCGAGACCGCCGAGCGCGACGAGTGCGGCGTGCTGGTCGCCCATGGAGGCGGCCAGCGGGACGGCGATGCCGAGGGCGGCCGGGTCGGTGGTGCCGAATCCGGCGTCGTCGGAGCGGAGCTCCGGCAGCAGGTCGAGGGGGAAGCCGAGGTGGCCGATCCACTCCTCGTCCCAGGCGTGCCGCTCCAGCAGGTAACCACCGGTGGAGGCGGCGTTCGTCGGCGTGGTGGCGTGCACGGCGCCGCCGGTGAGGCGCCAGATCAGCCAGGTGTCGACGGTGCCGAAGAGCAGGCGGCCCTCGCGGTGCGCGGCGGCCGTCTCCGGGTGCGAGGCGATCTGCCGGGCGGCCCACAGGAAGGGGGAACGGGCGCCGACCGGCCGGCCCTGGCGGGCCAGCAGGGCGGCGTCCCACTCGGATTCGTACGCGGTCAGCTCGGCCGCGTGGCGCCGGTCCTGCCACACCACCGCGGGCAGCAGCGGCCGGCCGGT
Organism: Streptomyces sp. NPDC006435; assembly: GCF_040612315.1. Classification (NCBI taxonomy): domain Bacteria; kingdom Bacillati; phylum Actinomycetota; class Actinomycetes; order Kitasatosporales; family Streptomycetaceae; genus Streptomyces; species Streptomyces sp. NPDC006435. The sequence continues at coordinate 18,579 of NZ_JBEXPY010000049.1, read as the reverse complement.
GACCCGGTCCCACAGCATCGCGGTGGCCCGCTGGGTGGAGAGGGCCACCGAGGTGATCCCGATGCCCTCCGCACGGGCCCGGCCGACGGCCCGGCGCGCCACCTCGACGGTGGCGGTCCAGATCTCCATCGGGTCCTGCTCGACGGAGAGGTCGTCGGGATGACCGACCTTGATCGACCGGTAGAACACCTCGTGGGCGGCCCCGGAGTCGAGGACGACTCCGGCCCTGGTGCCCGTGGTGCCCTCGTCGATGGACAGCACACCGCGCCGTGGGGCGGCGGGGAACGTCTGCGTCATGGCAGCCCTTTCGTTGCGGGCATCGCGAGCGAGCCGTGCGGAGGGATACGGAGGGGAGGGGACCATCGTGGGGTGCGACGGGTCCGGCGGCCGGTCAGCGCGCGGTGGCGGGCGCCGCGGATTCCGGCGATCCGGCCCGTGCGGCGACCTCGTCGGGGGAGGCGGCCTTCGTGGGGTCCCACTTGATCGCCAGGCAGGTGATCAGACCGAGCAGCGGCACGACGGAGAGCACCAGGAAGGTGTCGGCCAGCCCGAGGGAGTCCTTGATCTGCGGGAAGACGTACAGCCCGACGACGCTGCCGAAACTGCCGACCATCCCGGTGACCCCGGTGCCGAGCGCGCGGACGTCACTGCTGTACGAGAGCGCGGCGATGGACTTGCCGTTGGCGCCGGGGCCCGCGGAGTGGCAGAGGATGAACAGCACCGGCAGCAGGAACGCCACGGCCGTGGGCACCTTCTCGAAGGTCAGCCCCATCGCGAGCAGTGCCACGAAGACCCCGGCGAACCCGGCGGCGGAGCTGAGCCGCAGCCCGAGCCGGCGGCCGAAGTACGCGGAGAGGAGGCCGCCCGCGATGCCGAAGGCGTTGAAGACCATCGAGCCGATCGTGGCCTTCTCGAAGCTCTCGCCGAAGATCGTCAGGCTGATCAGCGGGAGGTACCAGCCGACCGCGAAGTACTGCATCGACTGGCCGAGCGAGATGACCGAGGAGAGGACCGTCCGGGGCAGGTAGTCGCCCTTGAAGAGCAGCCCGGCCTGGCGGAAGCCGATGGCGGGCGCCTCGGTCGCGGCCCGGGTGACCTCGTCCGGCCGGCCGGCGACGGCCTCGATGCCGTAGATCCGGTCCAGGTTGGCGACGGCCTCGTCCAGCCGGCCCTTGCTCGCCAGCCAGGTGGGGCTCTCCTTGAGCATCAGCCACTGGCCCACCAGCAGGACCCCGGCGACGACCGCGGCCGAGCCGACCGACCAGCGCCAGATGTCCGCACCGACGTCCAGGTTGAAGAAGACCAGGGCGAGCGCGAGGTTGCTGGTGGTGGCGACGTACCAGACGGCCTGCCACAGGTTCAGCCGACCGCCCAGCTTCGCGGGGGTGTACTCGGCGAGCAGCGCCATGGCGACGGCGAAGTCGATGCCGTACGCGACACCCACCAGGACCCGGCCGAGCCAGACGACGGTGAAGTCACCGGCGAAGGCGGCCAGCAGGGCCCCCGCGATGGCGAACACCTTGGCGATGAGCAGCGGGGGGACGCGGCCGATCCGGGTGGCGAGCCAGCCGCCCACCGGGTTGAAGATGATCGCCAGGGCCGGAGCGGTGGCCGTGAGGATCGACACCTGGGTGCTGGTCAGCTCCATCTGGGTCGTCATCGGCCCCAGACCGGCGCTCAGCGCGGCGTTCGAATAGGCGTCGAGGAACAGCCCGCCGAACACGAGGAACCAGATGACCTGCGCCCGGCCGGTGATCTTTCCCAGCCCATCGATGAGCGCAACGACGTCGCCGACGCCCTTGACGCTCGGACGTTGTGCCATGAATCCGCCTTCGAGGAAGACCCATCGGCGGCACGGGGAGCACGAAAAAACAGGCATGACGAAACCACCGACAGGTGGTCTATGTCTGTGCCTGTCAAAACACTGCGGAAAGCGCCGCAGCACGTGAACTGCAAGAAGTACGAACTACGCAGTGAGGTTAGGAACGAGTCGGGAGAAACGTCAAGGGTTTCCGGAAGGTTGCCCGGACATTGCGCGCGTTTGACGCCCCGCGGGCGGTGTCCCGCCGGCCCGCCGTCCGAGTGACGGGCCGACGGGCGGAAGGGGACGGGCGGGGCGCCGCGGGTCCGTGCCGCGTCGCCCCGCCCGTGGGATGCCCGGAGGCGTCCGTCAGCGCCCGGCCTGCAGCGCCGCCCAGGTCTTGGCCCCCACGAGACCGTCGGCCACCAGGCCCCGGCTCGTCTGGTAGCTGCGCACCGCGGTCGTCGTCGCCGGCCCGAAGCTGCCGTCGACGGCGACCGTCGAGCCGAGCGCCGCGGTCAGCGAACGCTGGAGCCGCTTGACCGCGTCGCCCGACGAGCCCTCCTGGAGGGACGTCGCCGGACCCGCCGACAGCAGCGCGGTCCAGGTCTTGGCCCCCACGATGCCGTCGGCCACCAGGCCGCGCGCCTTCTGGTAGGCGATCGCCGCACTCTTGGTGGTCGGCCCGAAGCTGCCGTCCACCGCGCCCGCGTTCTGCCCCTGCTCGTTCAGCAGCTGCTGGACGGCCTTGACCTGGGCGCCCGTCGAGCCGCTCTGCTGGGTCGCGTACGAGGTGAAGCTCAGCCCGTCGCTGGTTTCGCCGCCGCCGTTGTCCCCGCCGACCAGCTGCATGTAGCGGTTCCAGTCCCAGTACGGGCCCGGGTCGGTGTGGTCGTTGCCCGGCACGTCCTTGTGGCCGAGGATGTGCGCCCGGTCCTTCGGGATGCCGTACCGGTCGCACAGGTACTTGGTCAGGGCCGCCGACGAGCGGTACATCGTGTCCGTGAACCAGGACGGGTCGTCGACGAAGCCCTCGTGCTCGATGCCGAGCGACGAGGCGTTGGCGCTCCGGGCGTGGTACGCGGTGTCGCTGTCGCGCACGGTCTGGGTGATCTGGCCGTCGGAGGACCGCACCACGTAGTGGGCGCTCACCTCCGCCGTCGGGTTCTGGAACCAGCTGATCGAGCCCGCGTACGAGCCCTGCGTGACGTGGACGACGACCTTGTCGATCTTCGCCGTGCGGCCCTTGGTGTAGTTGTTCGTGTGGGCCGCGGCCCACAGCGCCGACGGGTAGTCGGTGCTCCGGGTGCTCACGTCGGCCGCGGAGACCGAGCCCTTCTGCGGGGCGACCGGACGGCCCGTCACCGAGATCCGCTCGCCCCCGGGCACGACGGCGTCGAGCCCGTCGGCCAGGAAGGTGTAGACGGTGTCGGCGTACAGGGCGGCGAGGGCCCCCTGCGAGCCGCTGTACCGGGCGACGACCGGGTACCAGGCGTCGATGTCGTCGCGGTCCCGGGCGTCGAGACCGAGCTTGTCCGCGTGGGCGCGCAGCACCGCCGCGCCGCCCATGATGTTGGCCCCGGTGTCGGTGCGCAGCTCGGAGAGGGGTTCGCCGGTGAGGTCGGCGGCCCGTTCCAGGGACCGGTTGGTGGGGTTGCTCACCAGGTGCATCACGCCGTAGCCGTTGGCCTGGCTGGGACGTCCCGAGTGGCCGTCGAGGCGGGTCTCGCCGTAGCCGACGGCCGCGAGCAGATCACGGGGCACGTCGAACTCCGCGGCGGCCCGTGCGAACGCCCGGTCCATCGGATGGTCGTCGCCCGGGGCGGCGAGGGCCGGGGTACCGGTCGCGGTCAGGACGGTGGCGGTGAGGGCCGCGAGGACGGAGGCGCGGCCCGGGGTGAGGGCGGCGGGACGTCTGGGCATACCTGCTCCTGCTCGGTGGGTGGGGGGAGAAGAATGGCCCCCGGGCCCGAGTGGGGTGGGCCGAGGGGCCGCGAAGCCCGCTCAGACTATCCATCTGTTAAGGGCATGACAATCTTCTGACGGTGTGTCGAACTCCCTTTCACTCCAACGGAGTTGAGCAGTGTTCATGGATGCCCGATGACCTGCCCGGCAACCGGACCGGCGGCGTGGACCCGCGCCTCCCCGGGGTGCCGGCCACTCGGGTCCGGGGCCGCGGACGCCGGGACGCGGGGTGGCCCGGGCGCCGACACGCCGGTCGGCGCGGGCCGCCGGATTCGTACACCCGGACGCCCCAACGTCGTACGGGGGAACGCGGACCGGTTTCTTCTTCGCGAAGGCGTATAAAGGGTTCCTCCGGACCGGCCGGCGTCCCTCGATGGCACTCACCCCTCACGCGGCAGGGCGTCACCGCGTACGAGAGCGCAGGAGCGCCGCATGAGCACGGCAGAAGAGATCAACGACTTGCTGGTGGCGAACTTCGGGACCGACCCCCTCGCCATCCACCCCGAGGTGTCGCTGCGTCACCTCAAGCTCGACTCCCTCGCGCTGGAGGAGCTCCGGCTGCTCATCGAGGACCGGCTGGACGTCGACCTGGACGATGTGCACCTGACCTCCCGGGACACCGTCGGACGGCTCGTCGACGCGGTGCACCGCAGGATTGCCGCGTGACGGGCCGCCCGTACAGCCCCGAGCCGTTCGCCGCCGCCGTCACCGGGATCGGCCTGGTCACCGCGGCGGGCACCGGCGCCGGGGCCACCTGGAGCGCCGTCACCGGGGCGTCGGACCCGCCCTCGGTCCTGCACCGGCCCGAACTCCACGGCCTGCCCTGCGACTTCATGTACACCATCACCGGCCTCGACCCCCGGACCGTGCTCGGGGTGGCCACCGCGCGGCTGATGGACCGCTTCTCGCAACTGGCCGTCATCGCGGCCCGCGAGGCCGTCGCCGACGCCGGACTCGACCCCCTGCTCTGGGACGGCGGACGGGTCGCCGTCGTCATCGGCTCCGCCCACGGCGGACTGCCCTTCTACGACGAGCAGCACACGATCCTCGCCGAACGCGGCGCCCGCCGGGTCTCCCCGAAACTCGCCCCGCTCACCGTCGTCAACGGCGCGGCCAGCAGCGTCGCCACCGACCTGGGCGCCCTCGGCCCGAGCCAGGCCGTCTCCACCGCGTGCTCCTCCGGCACCGTCGCCGTCGGCACCGCCCACCAGATGCTCCGCACCGGCGCCTGCGACGTCGTCGTCGCGGGCGGCGCCGAATCGGTCTGCTCCCGGCTGCTGATCGCCAGCGCCTGCCAGCTGAAGGCCGTCTCCACCCGGCGCGAGGACCCCGGGGCCGCCTGCCGCCCCTTCGACGTCCACCGCGACGGCTTCGTCGTCGGCGAGGGCGCCGGACTCCTCGTGATGGAGCGGCCGGAGCACGCCCGGGCCCGCGGCGCCACCGTCCGCGCCCACGTCGCCGGTTACGGGGCCGCCTGCGACGCCTACTCCGCCGTCGCCCCCGACCCCGGGGGCCGGGGCATCGAACGGGCGCTGCGCACCGCGCTCGCGGACGCCGGGATCGACGCCCGGGACGTCGGACACGTCAACGCCCACGGCACCTCGACCGTCTCCAACGACCTCATCGAGGCGACGATGCTGCGCCGGGTCGTCGGCGAACACCCCCTGGTCACCTCGACGAAGGCGATGACCGGGCACACGCTCGGGGCGGCCGGCGGCATCGAGACCGCGCTGACCGTGCTGGCGCTCCAGCACCAACTCGTCCCGCCCACCGTGAACCTCGACGCCCCCGACCCCGGCATCCCCGTCGACGTGGTGAGCAAGGAGGCCCGGCGGGGAACGTTCGACGCGGCCGTCAAGACCTCGCTCGGCTTCGGCGGACACAATGCCGCACTCGTCCTCACCAGGCCCTGACCGGAAACCCCAGAGACACGGAGCCATCATGGCCGACGAGATCATCCGGACCCTGTCGGTGGACGGACTGCGCTACGGCTACCGGGTCCTGCGACAGCCCGCCCCGCGCACCGAGCCGGTCATCGTGCTCGGCGGCGCGCTCCAGGGGATGCACGGCTGGCCGCAGATGGACGACCACCTGGGGCCGCTCGCCTCCGTCGTCACCGCCGACCTGCCCGGCATGGGGGACGCCGACCCCATGCCGGCCGGCACCGGCAACGAGGTCCTGTGCGCCGCCGTCGCCGGGATCATCGACGACCTCGGCGTGCCGAAGGTCAACCTCTTCGGGTTCTCCTACGGCACGGCGATCGCCTTCGGCTGCGCCCGGCGCGACCCCGGCCGCGTCGCCCGGCTGGTCCTCGGCGGGGTGCCGTCCCACATCACTGACGACCAGCGCGACCGGTGGAGCCGCGCCGTCGGCCGACTGGAGACGGGCGACCTGGAGGGGCTCGCCGCCCTGGCCGCCGGGGTGCTGATGTGCCAGGACCCGGAGCGCCGGGTCCACCGGGGCGAACTGGCGCAGCGCTACGTGCGGCGCTCGTTCCTGCACGCCCTGAACCATTCCCCGCACGCCGCGCGGTCCCTGCACCGGGCGCTGGAGCACCGGCCGGACTTCTCCGGCGGACTGACGGGCGTACCAGCCCTCGTCTTCGCCGGTGAGCACGACACGGTGACCTCGCCCGAACGGCAGCGCGCCTTCGCGGCCACGATCGAGGGCAGCCGGTTCGTCACGATCGGGGAGTCCGACCACTGGGTCGTCCTGGAGCGGCCGGACGACGTCGCGGACCTCGCGGCCCGCTTCTTCACCGACCGCCCGCTGGAGCAGGCCCCCGGCCTCGCCGCGCTCCCCGCCCAGGCCCGCGCGGCGTCGCCGCGGGTGGCCGGGTCGCCCGCGACCAAGCGGTGACCGGGCTGCGGGGAGGCGCGGCGGCCCGCCGGTTCTTCAGGCCCCGGGGACGCGGTCGAGGAAGCCGCTGACCGAGGCGATGCGTCCGTCGTCGGCGAGGGTGATCACGTCCGACCCGGCGACGGGCGCCGAGCCGTCGGTGGTGGAGACCAGTTCCCAGCCGAAGCGCACGATGTCGTGGTGCCCGTCGTGGGCGCCGGCCGGCCGGAACTCGAAGCCGGGGAACTGCTGGTGGGCACCGCTGATCGTGGCCGCGAGCCCGTCGTGGCCGCGCACGTCGGCCAACGGGTCGGTGTAGGTGGCCTCCTCGGTGAAAGCGGCCGCGACAGCCTTCTCCAGGTCCTCGGGCGTGGTGGCGTTCCAGGCGGTGAAGTAGCGCCGGACGGCGTCCTCGTGCACGGTCATCGGGTGTGTCCTCTCCTCGCGGTCCGGCCCGGGGCCGGCTTCCGTGTGCTGGTGAGGACCACGATGGCCCGGCGCGCGCGGGGCGTCGATTACTTCCGGGGTCATGGCCGGGGCCGGGAGGGGAAGGGCGGGGCGGTGCGGGGGCGGTCCTACCCGTCCGACACCACGTGCATGGCCGCTTCCTCGGCGGAGGCCCCGGCCCCGTCGATGCCGACGTCCTCGGCCGCCAGGGTGTCCGGCTCGTCGATGTCCAGCTGCCGGGTGAGCCGGCCGGCGCGCACCGTGCCGACCTCGCCGTCCCACGGCTCGCCGTCGCCGTCGGAGAGGTCCCCCATGCCGTCCCCGTCGCCGTCGGCCCCGGCGGTGTCGGGCAGTTCCCTGGCCAGCCGGCTCTCCAGCGACTCACCGGTGTGCTGCTCGGCGGCGGTGGTGCCCAGGTCCTCCACCGCCCATGGGCGCTCGGGCGGGGAGTAGCCCTCGTCGAGCGCGTCGGCCAGCCCCCGGTCGTCCAGGGTGTCCTCGACGTCGAGCTGTTCCATGGGGTCCGAGGCCTCCGGCTGCTGGGGCTGGTAGACGTCATCTCCCCTGTCGGCATCATTCATGGTGTGTCCCTTCCCGATCCTCGGGGATCCCGGTCGCACATGCCGTGCATGCCGTGCACGCGACGCATACGACTCGGGACAAAGGGGGCCTTCGTGCGGTGTGTGCCCGAATGTCGTCGAACCGCCCGTACGGGTTCAGGATAAGTGGCCGGGGCGCGAGGCCGCTGCTCGGGCGTGACGGGCCGGACGGAGGGACCATGGGAGGTACAAGGCGGAAGATGCCCTGCCCCATCCGTCACGGGAGACCCCCATGGATTACCCGGAGAGCTATCAGCTGGTGTTTCAGGCGTCCGCGGTGGAGGACGACACGGTGACCGTCTGGCGCACCGCGCAGTCGGGGGCGGGCGGGTACCCGGTCTACGAGGACGAGACCGGCATCGTGCGTGCGGAGATCAGCGACCGGGGCGAGGTCCGCATGCTGGCCAGTGGCGGACACCAGGTGCTCGGCACCCCGCTCGTGGTGCGGGAGGCGGAGGGCGGACAACTGGGCGCGCCCCGCGGTGGCGGACGGGTGTAAGGGTTGTCCCGCGGGCGGGCCGGCGCGGAGGGAACCGGCCCGGACGGCGCGACGCCCCGCGGACCGGTACGACCCGAGGGGTCCGGTCGCGGGGCGTCGGCCCTGCTGTGTGCGTGCCGTCCGGGATCAGCCCTCGGTCCACCCGCGGTTCTTCGCGAACTGCAGCAACCCGCGCCGGATCTGCAGGATCTGGGACCCCGTCAGCGTCGGTGCCGACTCCAGCAGGACGTCGGTGACGTCCCGCGTGAACTCGGACGGGCTGAGCACGTCGCACAGTGCGTCGTCGTCCGCGGCGCCGGAGACCACTGCGGGCCTCGGCGGGGTCACGGGCTTCCCGTCGGCCCCCTCGGCGAGCCGGACCGACGAGGCCTTCAGCCCGCGGTCGCCGTCCTCGATCTCGAACTCGACAGCCGTGCCCGTATGCACATAGGACTCGGGGATCAACATGTCGTTCACATGGAGAAAGACATCCTCACCACCGTGATCGGGTGCGATGAACCCGTATCCCCGAGCTCCGTCGAACCGCACGACGCGACCAGAAACCACACCAACCCCCAAGAAAGAACCGGGCCCCTTGCCCGTTCGCCACACATGGCTCGACCGGAGAATAGCCCTGGTCGATCGGGTCGCGCGACCCGATCGCAACAATCGGCTCCGGCCCGCCCGGGCGGGCGACGGGGCGGGCGAATCGCCACGCGTTCCCCGATGAGGACCGAAGCTGTCCGCAAGGGTGCGTACCGTGCCGTTCATGGCCGCCACGAAGAAGTCCACCGCCACGAAGAGCCCCGCCGCCAAAGAGAGCTCCGCCGCCACGAGGGCGGTCGCCGCGAAGGGGCCCGCCGCGCCCGCGGTGCTGTCCACCCGTGCGCTGAACCGCGCCACGCTGGAGCGCCAGCTGCTGCTGCGCCGCACCGCGATGCCGGCGAAGGACGCCGTGGAGCATCTGGTCGGCCTCCAGGCGCAGAACGTCAAGCCGCCCTACTACCAGCTCCTCGCCCGCCTCGACGGCTTCGATCCGGCCGAGCTCGCCGCGCTGCTGGAGTCCCGCGAAGCGGTCCGCATGGTCACCCTGCGGTCCACCATCCATCTGCACACCGCCGCCGACGCGCTCACCCTGCGCCCGTTCGTCCAGCCGGCGCGCGACCGGGAGGTCAAGCTGTTCCGCAAGGGGCTCGTCGGGGTGGACCCGGACCGGCTCAAGGAGGCCGCCCGGGAACTCGTCGAGGAGCGGCCCCGTACGCCCAAGGAGATCCGCGAGGCGCTGGCGGCGCGGTGGCCCGACGCCGACCCGCAGTCCCTGGGGACGGCCGCCCGCTGTCTGCTGCCGCTGGTCCAGGTCACCCCGCGCGGGGTGTGGGGCAGGAGCGGCCAGGTCGCGCTGACCACCGTCGGGCACTGGCTCGACGGCGCCCGGGAACGGGTCCCCTCCCCGGACGACCTGGTCCTGCGCTACCTGGGGGCCTTCGGGCCCGCCTCCGTCCGGGACATGCAGAGCTGGGCAGGGCTGACCCGGCTGCGCGAGGTCTTCGAACGGCTGCGCCCGCGGCTGATCACCTTCCGGGACGCGAACGGGACCGAACTCTTCGACCTGCCGGACGCCCCGCGCCCGGACGAGGACACCCCCGCCCCGCCCCGCTTCCTGCCCGAGTTCGACAACGTGCTGCTCGGCCACGCGGACCGCACGCGCGTGATCCCGCCGCGGTACCGGGGACGCAACGGGAACGGCAACCAGGCGTACGGCGCGGTGCTGGTCGACGGCTTCCTCGCGGCGATCTGGCGACTGGGCGCCGACACCGGTCCGGAGACCGGTTCGGGACCGGGCTCCGGGGCCGTGACCCTCACCGTGCAGCCGCTCGGCGACCTCGGCCGTACCGACCGCGACGCCGTCACCGTGGAGGCCATGCGGATGCTCACCACCATGACGGCGCCGGACGCCGCCGCGTACGACATCAGGTTCGCGACGTTCGTCGACTTCGACTGAGGACTGAGAACTGAGAACTGAGAACTGAGGACGGCGGGCGGCGGGGCCACCACCGGGAAAAGGGCCCGCGGCGGCCGGGCTGCGGCGGGTCTACGGCAGCAGCCCCGCGCGCCGGGCCGCCACCACGGCCTCCAGCCGGGTGTGCGCCCCCAGCTTGCGCATCGCCGAACGCAGATACCCCTTGACCGTCTCCGGCCGCAGCCCGAGCCGCTCCGCCGCCGTCGCGTTCGTCGCCCCCGACGCCACACAGGCCAGCACGTCCACCTCGCGCGGCGCCAGCCGCACCCCGCAGGGCTCCGGCGTGCGGGCACCCGCCGCCGACGCGAGCCGCCCGCACACCGACAGCAGCTCCTCGCGCAGGGCCGGGTCGACCACCTTCGGGACCAGGGAACGCAGCTCGCGGTGCGCCTCGCGGACGTCCTCCCACGCCTCCGGGGCCGCCCTCGGGTCCGTCACCTGCTCCCGGGTCGTGGCCAGCAGCTGCTGCACCTCGTCCCGCACGACCAGGGCCTGCTCCACGTCCCGGGCGGCGGACACCGCCGCGTCGAACGTGCGGTCCCCGAGCGTGATCGGCTCGCGCAGCGCCCCGTACAGCACCCCGCGCACCCTGCGCCGTACGACGACGGGCACCGCGACCACCGAGCGCAGGCCCTCCGCCGCGACGGCCAGGTCGTACTCGTGGCTGATATGGCGCGAGGAGTGGTAGTCGGTCACCGCGCACGGGCGGGACAGGGCGATCGCCTTGCCGCCGAGCCCGCTGCCCGCCGAGATGACGAGACCGCGCAGGGCGGCGGTCTGCGCCCCGTTCAGCTCGGCGATGCGGGCATGACGGGCATCGGCGAGCAGTCCGCCGAAGGCCACGGGCAGTCCGCTGGTCCGGCGCAGCCGCAGCAGCGCGGCTTGCATCTCGACCGCATCGACGGATTCCGGCACGCTGACGCCTCCCTGCCCGGTCCGGGGGATCGGCCACCCCTCACTGCACCCCCGTTCGGGGGTGGTGAGACCTGGGTCACTGTTTACATGATGTTAAGTGACCGGTCCGGTCCGCAATGAGGAGGGCACATGTCGGCAACCAGTGCGACGGAGACGTTCCGGGCCGCCCGGGACTTTCTGCTGCGGCATCGCGAGGACTACCTCGCGGCCTACGAGGGCTTCCGCTGGCCCCGCAGCGATCACTTCAACTGGGCGCTCGACTGGTTCGACGTCATCGCCGAGAACAACGACCGCACCGCCCTGCACATCGTGGAGGAGGACGGCGGCCGCACCGAGGTGTCCTTCGCACAGATGTCGGCCCGCTCCAACCGGGCCGCGAACTGGCTGCGCGCCCGGGGCGTACGGGCCGGGGACCGCATCCTCGTCATGCTCGGCAACCAGGTCGAGCTGTGGGAGACCGCCCTCGCCGCGATGAAGCTGCGCGCCGTCGTCATCCCCGCCACCCCGCTGCTGGGCCCGGTCGACCTGCGCGACCGGGTGGAGCGCGGCCGGGTCCGGCACGTCCTGGTGCGGGACACCGACACCGCCAAGTTCGACGAGGTGCCCGGCGACTACACCCGGATCTCCGTCGGCGCGGAGGTGCCCGGCTGGCTGTCGTACACCGGCGCCGACGAGCAGCCGGAGACCTTCGAGGCGGACCGGGAGACCGACGCCGACGAGCCGCTGATGCTCTACTTCACCTCCGGCACGACCGCCAGCCCCAAGCTCGTCGAGCACACCCACGTCTCCTACCCCGTGGGCCACCTGGCGACGATGTACTGGATCGGCCTCAAGCCCGGGGACGTCCACCTCAACATCTCCTCGCCCGGCTGGGCCAAGCACGCCTGGTCCAACCTCTTCGCGCCCTGGAGCGCCGAGGCGACCGTCTTCATCTTCAACTACACCCGCTTCGACGCCGGCCGGCTGATGGCCGAGATGGACCGCTCGGGCGTCACCAGCTTCTGCGCCCCGCCCACCGTCTGGCGGATGCTGATCCAGGCCGACCTCTCCCAGCTGAAGACTCCGCCGCGGGAGGTCGTCGCGGCCGGTGAACCGCTGAACCCGGAGGTCATCGAGACGGTGCGGCGGATCTGGGGCGTCACCATCCGGGACGGCTTCGGCCAGACCGAGACCGCCGTGCAGGTCGCCAACAGCCCCGGTCAGCTCCTCAAGGCCGGTTCGATGGGACGGCCCAGCCCCGGCTTCCGGGTCGAGCTCCTGGACCCGGTCACCGGTGAGCCCGGCGCGCTGGAGGGCGAGATCTCCCTCGACCTGTCGGACCGCCCGGTGGGCCTGATGACCGGCTACCACGGCGACCCGGACCGGACCGCCGAGGCCATGGCCGGCGGCTACTACCGCACCGGCGACATCGGCTCCCGCGACGAGGACGGCTACATCACCTACGTCGGCCGCGCCGACGACGTCTTCAAGGCGTCCGACTACAAGATCTCGCCGTTCGAGCTGGAGAGCGCGCTGCTGGAGCACGAGGCGGTCGCCGAGGCCGCGGTCGTCCCCGCCCCCGACCCGGTCCGGCTCGCCGTCCCGAAGGCGTACGTCGTCCTGGCGGAGGGCTGGGAGCCCGGCCCCGACACCGCGAAGCTGCTGTTCGAGCACTCCCGGTCGGTCCTCGCCCCGTACAAGCGGATCCGCAGGCTGGAGTTCGCCGAGCTGCCCAAGACCGTCTCCGGCAAGATCCGCCGCATCGAACTGCGCGAGCGCACGGCTCAGGGCACCGGCACCGAGTACGACGAGGGGGACCTGCGATGAGTGAGCTCTCCTACGCGCACGGCGCCGCCACCACACCACTGCTCGGCGACACCATAGGACGCAACCTCGACCGGGCGGTCGAGGCGTTCGGCGAGCGCGAGGCGCTGGTGGACGTCCCGTCGGGACGGCGCTGGACGTACGCCGAGTTCGGTGCCGCGGTCGACGAACTGGCCCGCGCGCTCATGGCGTCGGGCGTGGCCAAGGGGGACCGGGTCGGGATCTGGGCGATCAACTGCCCGGAGTGGGTGCTCGTGCAGTACGCCACCGCCCGCATCGGCGCCGTCATGGTCAACATCAACCCCGCGTACCGGGCGCACGAGCTGGAGTACGTACTGAACCAGGCCGGGATCTCGCTCCTGGTCGCCTCGCTCTCGCACCGCACCAGCGACTACCGCGCCCTGGTCGACCAGGTCCGTGCCGGCTGCCCCGCGCTGCGCGCCGTGCACTACATCGGCGACCCGAGCTGGGACGAACTGCTGGCCGGCGCCGGGTCCGTGACGCCGGAGCAGCTCGCCGCGCGCGAGGCCGAGCTGTCCTGCGACGACCCGATCAACATCCAGTACACCTCGGGCACGACCGGCTTCCCCAAGGGGGCCACGCTCTCCCACCACAACATCCTCAACAACGGTTACTTCGTCGGGGAGCTGATCGCCTACACCGAGCAGGACCGGGTCTGTCTGCCGGTGCCCTTCTACCACTGCTTCGGCATGGTCATGGGCAACCTCGGCGCCACCTCGCACGGCGCCTGCATCGTGATCCCGGCCCCCGCCTTCGAGGCCGCCGCCGTCCTCGCCGCCGTGCAGCAGGAACGCTGCACCTCGCTCTACGGCGTCCCCACCATGTTCATCGCGGAGCTGAACCTCCCCGACTTCGGCTCGTACGACCTCTCCTCGCTGCGCACCGGCATCATGGCCGGATCGACCTGCCCGGTCGAGGTGATGAGGCGGGTCGTCGCCGAGATGCACATGGCGGAGGTGTCCATCTGCTACGGCATGACGGAGACCTCGCCGGTCTCCACCCAGACCCGCCGCGACGACGACCTGGAACGCCGCACCGGGACCACCGGCCGCGTCATGCCGCACATCGAGGTCAAGGTCGTCGACCCGGTGACCGGGGTGACGCTGGAGCGCGGTGAGGCGGGCGAACTCTGCACCCGCGGCTACAGCGTGATGCTCGGTTACTGGGAACAGCCCGAACGCACCGCGGAGGCGATCGACGCGGGCCGCTGGATGCACACCGGCGACCTCGCGGTGATGCGGGAGGACGGCTACGTACAGATCGTCGGCCGGATCAAGGACATGATCATCCGGGGCGGCGAGAACATCTATCCGCGGGAGATCGAGGAGTTCCTGCACCGCCACCCGAAGATCGCGGACGTGCAGGTGGTGGGCATTCCCGACGACACCTACGGCGAGGAGGTCCTGGCCTGCGTCATCCCGAAGGACCCGGCGGACCCGCCGACGCCGGACGAGGTGACGGAGTACTGCCGCGAGCAGCTGGCCCACTACAAGATCCCGCGGCGGCTGCAGATCCTGGAGACCTTCCCGATGACGGTCAGCGGGAAGGTCCGGAAGATCGAACTGCGGGAGGGCTACGGCCGGTAGGGCCGACCCGGCCCGGGTGCGGTCAGGCGGCCTCGATGATGTCGCCGGTACCGCCCCGGGTCGCGGCCGCCCATTCGATCAGCAGTACCTCGTAGGCGGCGGACTCCACGGAGGACCAGTCCTGGCCCGCCCGGGCGTCCACGAAGGCCCGTATCGCCTCGTTCGCCTGGGCGGCGGAGCGGGGCCTGGAACGGGTCGCGCGCGGTCTGTCGGTGGATGGGGTGTGCCGTGCAGTTAAAACCATGGGCACCACTTTAGGGCCCGCCACTGACACAGGCCGAACATTTGTGGCGCCCTGGCCCGAACGTGACCGATCGCACTCTCTGTCGTCGTTTGATTCCGGTGGGGTGCTACGGCCGTGCGGTGCGCGGGATTTCGCGCCGCATGCAGACCCGTGGCCAGCGGTCCAGGCCGTGTTCGGCCTCCTCCGCCCTGATCTTCCGCAGCCCGTCGGTGAGTTCCGCTTCGCCGAGCGTGCGGAAGCCGAGCCGGGCGTAGTACGGCGCGTTCCACGGGACGTGCGAGAAGGTCGTCAGGGTGAGCGCGTCCAGCCCCCGGCCGGCCGCCCACCCGTCGAGGTGGGCGATGAGCGCGGCGCCCAGGCCGCGCCGCGCGACGGACGGATGCACGGAGACCTGCTCGATGTGGGCCGCCCCGTCGACCGGATCGGCGATCAGGTAGCCGACCGGGTGGTCGTCGGGGTCCGCCGCGACCCAGGCCCGGCCGGCCCGGCGGTATTCGTCCAGCAGGTCGAGGGGCGGCGGGTCGTCGTCCGCGACGGAGGTCATGCCGAGCGTGCGGAACGGCTCGCCGGCGGCGCGCTCGATGTCCTGGAGCAGCGGGAGATCGGAGCGGCGGGCGGTACGGATGCGCATGCGCACAGTATGTCGCCCCGGGTCGTCCGGCCCGGACGGGAATGCCCGGACCCCGGTGCCGAGCAGCTCGTCGGCCGGGCCGTTGACCGGCCGGGGCGTACCCGCGTCCATCGTGAACAGCGGCACGCCCAGCCCGTCCGCGCGCGCCTCCGCGTCCGGCGCGTAGCCCGCGACCGAGAAGAACACACCGGTGGCCGACGCGCCGAGGGCGTGCAGCCAGAGGCACTCGACGTCGCGCAGGGCGGTCGTGCGGGCCGACGCGTCGACCCGGGCCAGCAGCCCGGGGGCCCGCAGGTCGATCCACGCGGGGGAGGGCCGTGACGGCCGCACGACGTCCCAGCAGCCCAGCCACCGCAGGTACCGGGCCGCGGTGGCGACCGCGTCGTCCGCGCCGTGGACGGCCGCGGCCCGGAACGCCGGCCGGGGCGTCGGCGCGGTGCGCGGCAGCGGGATGTGGGACGGCGGGGCCGCGTCGCAGGGAGGTTCCGCCGGCCGGACCGGTATGCGCAGCACCGCCCCGCAGAGGCAGTACAGCTCCGGCCGCGGCCACTGGTCGTGGCGTCCGCAGCCGGGGCAGCGCACCGTCACCCAGTCGTCGTTCCAGGTGCGGTGGGTGATCGGTACGGCCGGGGCGCCGGGCAGCAGGGACGGGGCGGTCGGGGTGCCGCACGGGCAGGGGTAGGCCGGGGCGCTGTACGCGTGGTCGCGGCCGCAGGCCGGGCAGCGTACCGGCACCGACTCCACGATGGTCTCCCTCCGGGCCCGGGGCCCGCCCCGCGACGGGCGCCGGGTCGGCGCACCGGAACACACCGGTGCCGGCCGGCGGGCCCACTCCGTTCCCACCCATGGTTCACCAGGAGCGGGGCGCCGGGGAGGTACTTGGCGCATTTCGCGGGCCGGTCCCGGCGCACGGGCCGCGGTGTGCGCCGTCCCTTGACGGCCGTCGGACCACACTTTAAATTTACTTCCGTATAACAGAATCAATTTTCCGCAATACGGAATTGGTGCTCTCAGGTGGCGCGACAGGGCCCGAATCCGCCAGATCCCGGCAGGAGCACTCAATGCCTCGAATGACCGCCGCCCGAGCGGCAGTTGAGATCCTCAAGCGTGAAGGCGTCAGCAACGCGTTCGGCGTGCCGGGCGCGGCGATCAACCCCTTCTACGCGGCCCTCAAGGCCTCCGGCGGGGTTCACCACACGCTCGCCCGGCACGTCGAGGGCGCCTCCCACATGGCGGAGGGGTACACCCGGGCACGCCCGGGCAACATCGGCGTCTGCATCGGCACGTCGGGGCCGGCCGGCACCGACATGATCACCGGCCTCTACTCGGCCATCGCCGACTCGATCCCGATCCTCTGCATCACCGGCCAGGCCCCCACCGCCGTGCTCCACAAGGAGGACTTCCAGGCGGTCGACATCGCCTCGATCGCGGCGCCCGTCACCAAGGCCGCGACCACCGTCCTGGAGGCCGCCCAGGTCCCCGGCGTCTTCCAGCAGGCGTTCCACCTGATGCGTACGGGCCGCCCCGGCCCGGTCCTCATCGACCTGCCGATCGACGTGCAGCTCACCGAGATCGAGTTCGACCCCGACCTGTACGAGCCGCTGCCGGTGCACAAGCCCGCCGCGACCCGCAAGCAGATCGAGCGCGCGATCGGGATGCTGAACGCCTCCGAGCGCCCGCTGCTCGTCGCGGGCGGCGGCGTCATCAACGCCGATGCATCCGAACTCCTGGTGGAATTCGCCGAGTTGACGGGCATTCCGGTCGTCCCGACGCTGATGGGCTGGGGCATCATCCCCGACGACCACGACCTGAACGCGGGCATGGTCGGCCTGCAGACCTCGCACCGCTACGGCAACGCGAACTTCCTGGAGTCCGATTTCGTCCTCGGCATCGGCAACCGCTGGGCCAACCGGCACACGGGCAGGCTCGACGTCTACACGGCGGGCCGTACGTTCGTGCACGTGGACATCGCGCCCACCCAGATCGGCAAGATCTTCGCCCCGGACCTCGGCATCGTCTCCGACGCGAAGGCGGCGCTGGAACTGTTCGTGGAGGTCGCCCGCGAGCTGAAGGCGGCCGGCGAGCTCCCGGACCGCTCGGCCTGGGCCGCCTCCACCCAGGAGCGCCGGGCCACGCTGCAGCGCCGCACGCACTTCGACGACGTGCCGCTGAAGCCGCAACGGGTGTACGAGGAGATGAACCGGGCGTTCGGACCCGAGACCCGGTACGTCACCACGATCGGCCTCTCCCAGATCGCCGGCGCCCAGATGCTGCACGTCCACCGGCCGCGCCACTGGATCAACTGCGGCCAGGCCGGGCCGCTCGGCTGGACCATCCCGGCCGCGCTCGGCGTCGCCACGGCCGACCCGGAGGGCTCGGTCGTCGCGCTCTCGGGCGACTACGACTTCCAGTTCATGCTGGAGGAGCTGGCCGTCGGCGCGCAGCACCGCATCCCGTACGTCCACGTCCTGGTGAACAACTCCTACCTGGGGCTGATCCGCCAGGCGCAGCGCAACTTCGACATCGACTTCCAGGTCAACCTGGAGTTCGAGAACCTCAACTCCCCGGAGTTGGGCGTCTACGGCGTCGACCACGTCAAGGTCGTCGAGGGGCTGGGCTGCAAGGCGATCCGGGTCACCGAGCCGGACCGGCTGCTGCCCGCCTTCGAGGAGGCGAAGAAGCTGGCCGCCGAGTTCCGGGTCCCGGTGGTGGTCGAGGCGATCCTGGAGCGCGTGACGAACATCGCGATGAGCGGTACGGACATCGCGTCCGTCAACGAGTTCGAGGATCTCGCCACGGAGCCGTCCCACGCGCCGACCGCGATCCGCCCGCTCGCGGTGTCCTGAGCGCCCTCCGGCCGGCCGCGGCCCCCGCCCCGAATCCCGGGGCGGGGGCCGCGGCGTATCCGTTCCATGGGGGGGCGAGGGCTCCGCGCCGGGACGGCCACGGCACCGTGCGGGCCGGGCCCCGGGCCGTCGTGCGCGGCCCCGGTCCGTACGCGGCTCGGTAACGGGTCGCCGCACGGGAAAGGGGAGGACGCGTGGGAAGGGGAGGACACGCGGGAAAGGGCCGGTGCGGGGAAAGGGAAGGGCGCGCGGAAAGGGGAGGGCACGCGAAAGCGGCCGGGGGGGGGGGGGGGGGGGGCGCGGGGGGCGGGGGGCCCCGCCCCCCCCCCCCACCCCCGAGCGGGGGCGGGGGGCGGCGCCCCCCGCGGGGCGCCCCCCCCCCCCG
>NZ_JBEXPY010000048.1:0-57144 GCF_040612315.1 Streptomyces sp. NPDC006435 | reverse complement strand
CGGCGGGTTCCGGCGTGCGCGACCGCGCGGGCGCCACCGGCGGCTCGGAACGCGGGGCGGGCGGGGGCCCGGCCGAGGGCCCCGGAGCCTGCGGGGCGGCACCGGCCGCGGGAGCGTCCGGAGCACGGCCCGTCGGCCCGGCGGCCGGTTCCGCCGGGGCGGCGGGCTCCTCCGGACCGGTGGGCTCCGTGGCGGCGGGAGGGGTCTGCGGCGGCCGGGAGGACCAGCCCAGGTAGGAACCGCAGTTGCCGCAGAATTCGTCGTCCTCGCGGTTGCCCGCACCGCACGCCGGACATGGGCGCATCGTGTCAGCCTCCTGTCTCCGCCGGTGGACCCGGCAGGATCTCCACCCGGCACGTGAGGTGCGCGGGGCACGACGCCGCGACGACCTCCTGGACGCGGTCCGCGTCCACCGGCCCCCCGTGCGGCGTCCAGACCCGCACCAGCAGTTCGCCGGTCGGAGCCGGGGGCAGCGCGGTTCCCGGTTCCGGCGACCAGACGACGCCCCCGCCGTCACGGATGTCGGCGTGGACACCGAAGCAGAGCCACAGCCGCTCGACCAGGCCCCGGCGGGTGCCCCGCCACCGGTGCAGCTCGACGGCTCGTGCCACGACGGCCCGGCGCAGCTCCGGCGGCAGCCCCGGATCGAGATCGGCACCCACCCAGGACGCCAGCCAGGGCAGGAAGTCGGCCGGGGCGAGCGCCGGATCGAAGTAGGCCGGAAGGTTGTCCAGGGTGGACAGGACGGGGGCCAGCACGGTGTCCAGGCCCGCGGTGAACCGCTGGGCCAGGTCGTCGTCGGCGTACAGCGCGGGCAGCAGCCCGCCGATCGGGTAGCGGCTGGGGAGCCCCGGCACAGCGGCCCTGGTCATGAGCCGTCCCCCCGCCCGCCCGCGGTGACCACGACCTGGTGCTGGTGCGAGAAGACCAGGGCACCCGCGGCGACGTCGATCCGCTCCTGCGCCGCCCCGCGCCGGCCGGTGATCGGGTCCGCGGGGAACAACCGGACCTCCTCCACCAGGCCCACCCCCGGCACGTTCTGGAGCACCGAGAAGACCTCGCCGTACTGCACCGGCCTGCCGAACGGCCAGCCCGTCCCCTCCGCCCCGCCCCGCAGGGGGTCGATGTGACGGAACAGCGCCGCGAGCGCCTCCGTACGGACCCGGTCCACGTCCCCACCGGACGCCACCAGCCTGGCGACCACGGTGACACCCTGGTACGCGGGCGGCTCCACCACCAGCCGGGTCCCGACCAGCCGCCGCTCGTCGAGCCGCGCAGCGACCGCCGAGAGCACCGACTCCGACGGGATCAGCTGCTCGAACCGCAGGTTCCCGCCCTCGTCCGGGACCGCGTCGGGAACCACCAGGACCCGCACCGCACCGCCCTCGCCCGCGACGGCGGGCAGGCACCGGACCCTGCGCAGGGAGGGTGCCGCCTCACGGGCGATGACCTCGTGGTCCGCGGCCGTGACGGCCCGCTCCTGGACCCGCAGGATGTTGGGCGCCCGGACCTTCGCGTTCTCCACCGTCTCGCCGTCGACCCCGCCCCGGGCCGCCTCGCGGTTGTTCACGCTCGCCACGTACGGCACCGAGCTGCGCAGCACGTTGATGGCGCCCCGGGCGACGTTCCCGGCCGCACCGCCGCCCGTCCGGCAGCGGGGGATCCGCAGCTGCGCGCCCTTCTCGGGCACGGCGCCGCAGGAACGCATCGTCCCGTCGGGCTCGCGCACCTCGGGCGGGAACGCGAACTCGCCGGTGACGGCGTCGATCCGCACATGGCGGTCGTCCGGCAGGGAGGCGCCGAAGTGCTCCACGGCGGTCCACACCTGCCAGCCCTCCGCGGACGACACCTGCACCACCGGCGGCTCCCCGTCCAGCAGCAGCGGAGCCCTGTCCACGAGGAACCGCTGCCCGGCGACCCCCTCCGAGACGCCGAGCGGAACGTCCAGGACGGTCTCCGCGTGCTCCACGTCCGCGGTGCCGCCGACGGTGAACACCTCGGCCTCCCGGATCGTCGGCGACTCGGAGTAGAACGGCTGGCCCGGCTCCGGAGCGGTGACCCGGCAGCGCAGCCACCCCGCCCGGGTCCCCGCCGCCACCGACGTGGTGTGCCCGGCGGGGACGAACACGGTGATCTCGCCCGGCCGGTTCAGTCCGCCGGTGCTGTCGGTGCCGGTCCGGCACGTCACCCAGCGGGCACCGTCCCACGCCTCCCACACCAGCGGCGGCTGCCGCGGGTCGACGCCCACGCCCTCCACCCGGCTGTCCAGGCGCACGGCGACGATGCACCGGGGAACGGCGGTCGGCAGCCCGAACAGCACCGCGTCGCCCGGCTCCGGCCGGGCCTGGAAGCACGGGACGTCCTGGCCCGCGCCGAGCGGCGCGGTCCGGTCGGTCTGCTCGCCCGACACCGGCGCGGTGACCAGCCGGACCAGCGAACTCGGCACGACCGAGAGGTCGTCGGAGGTGGAGAACACCACCTCCTCCTCGGCCTCGCCGCGCGAGGTGGCGACCTCCGTCCCCGCCGGGAGCAGCACGGCCTCCGGCTGCGGGGCCGACAGCCAGAAGTCGACCTCCGCCCGCGCCGCCGTCGGCGGGAACAACGTGACGCCCAGCAGGTCGAGGAAGGCCGAGTAGTTCTTGTCCGGCACCCGGTTCAGCCGGTACAGCAACTGGTCGACCATGTACGCGAACGTCTCGATGAGCGTGACGCCGGGGTCCGACACGTTGTGGTCGGTCCACTCCGGGGTGCGCTGCTGGACGTACCGCTTGGCCTCGTCGACGAGTTGCTGGAAGCGCCGGTCGTCCAGGTTGGGGGAGGGCAGGGCCATCAGCGCACCCCCGCTTCCGCGGAGCCCTCGGAGGAGGGGATGGTGTAGAAGGGGAAGACGAGGTTGCGCAGGTCGTTCGTGGCGCGCACGGTGTAGTGCACGTCGATGTACAAGGTGCCCTCCTCGACGGCGTCGAACGCGATCACCACGTCGGTGACCTCGATGCGCGGCTCCCAGCGCTCCAGCGACGTGCGGACCTCGTGCGCGATGCGCCCCGCGGTCGCGCCGTCGCCGGGGGCGAAGACGTGGTCGTGGATGCCGCAGCCGAACTCCGGCCGCATCGGCCGCTCTCCCGGCGCCGTGCCGAGGATCAGCCCGATCGCCTCCTCGATCTCCTGGTCCCGCTCGACCATGCCGATGCCGCCCGTGGGACCGACCCGCAACGGGAAGCCCCAGCCGCGCCCGATGAAGCCGCTCACACCGGACCCCCGATCAGGACGTTCATCGCACCGGTGATGATCTGCGCGCCGCAGCTGGTGCTGTCCCGCATCCGGGCGGCGGGCAGCCCGCCGATCAGCACCTGGCCGCCGATCGCGGCGGCGGGGTTGGGCAGGACGACGTTCCCGGGCCCGAGCGCGGCGTGCGGGGGGACCACGCACACGTGCAGGCTGCCGGCGACGGCCGCCGGCCTGCCGCCGATCAGCACGGTGGCCACGGCCACGGCACCCGGTGGCGGGGTTCCGATGAGGCCGCCGTGAACGGTGGAGTCGCCCGTCCGGGCTGCAGGGGGCATGGTCGCTGTTCTCCTTGCTGCGAAAAGGATTTCGGCCGCCGTACGGGCCGTGTCGGGGCGTCAGTTGATCCGGATGAGCTTGGCCTTGAGGACGGCGAGCAGTCCGCCGTCGACGGTGACCCCCGTTCTGCCGTTGATGGTCACCGAACGCCCCTTCACGTTGACCTCGCCCGTACCGGCGTCGAGCGTGATGCCGGACTTGGAGAGGACCACGGAGCTCAGCACCCGGCTGCCGCCGGGCGCGAGCACCTTCAGCGCGATCTCGTTCCGCCGCTCGTCCAGCGTGACGTCGAGCTGCTTGTCACCACTGGCCAGCCGGACACCGGACAGCCCGCGCGGACTGTCCAGCAGTTCCAGCCGGTTCCCCGAACGGGACACCAGCGAACGGCGGTTGACCTTGCCGCTGGTCGGGTCGACCAGCGGTACGTCGTGGGGCGACGGCTTGTCGACCCCGTTGTAGAGACCGCCCAGCACATAGGGGCTGTCCAGCAGGCCCTGCTCGAACCCGACCAGCACCTCGTCGTTGACCTCGGGACTGAACACACCGCCGCCGCCCCGGCCGCCCCACTGCACCGTACGGACCCAGTCGGACACGTAGGTGTCGTCGAGCCAGGGGAACTTCAGCCGCACCCAGCCCCGTTCGTCCTTGCCCTCACGGATGTCGGTGACCACACCGATCGCGAGGCCCGGCACACGGGGACCGCGCGCGGGCGCGTTCGCGCCACCGGCCAGCCCCGCCAGGGAACGGTCGGGCGCGGCGCTCACCAGCACCGTCGTGCGGTAGCCGCCGTCCGGCTCCAGGACGTGGTGCGCCGCGGTCGCCGTGTAGCGGCCGGAGAACGCGGGCCCGACGTTGCCGAGCGCCACCGGCTCACCGGCCCGCAGCTGGGGATTGCCCTCGGCGACCGCCTCGATCTCCCCGAAACCGGAACTCACCGAGGCGGCCAGGGAACCGGCGACGGCCGTGGCCTCGGCCTGGGTCCGGTACGGGGTGTCGGCGACCGTCAGCCGGGCGCGCGAACCGAACGCCCCGGCCGCCTTCGACGGACTCATCCCCGGGGACACCGTGTCGCTGCGCACGGACTGCTCACGGGCCACCAGCCGCCGCTTGGTCTCGACGTCCCAGCCGCGCACCTCCACGTCGTTCGCCCCGTCCGCACCGGTCAGCACGGCCCGCAGGGCCAGCAGATTGCGCCCGTACTCGAGCACCATCGGGTTCCGGGCGGCGGAGGTGTCGGGGGAGGGCGCCGACGAGGCGGGCTTCGGCTTCACGAACTGCAACAGGCCCTTGTCGTCCACCCGCACGTGCGCGCCGCTCTCGCCCGCGAGGTACTGGAGGAACTCCCAGTCGGAGACGTTGGGCTGGGTCAGCTGCTTGTACGTGACGGGCGCGGCCTCGATCTTCCCGCAGGCGATCCCGGCGCCCGCGGCGACCTTGCGGACGATGTCCGCGGCCCGCATGTTGCGGTAGGCCACCACCTTCCGGCCGCGCTGCAGCCGGTGGGCCCTGGAGAAGGCCCGCACGACGGTGAACGAACCGGTGGTGTCGCTGTCCAGTTCCAGCGCCGTGACCTCACCGGTGAACAGCCGCTCGCGCGCCCGTTCCTGCACGGTGACCACGGATATCTTCAGCGGGGTGCCGATGGTGAGCCCGGTGGCGGTGAGCAGCTTGTGGTCGGGGTCCCGGTACGTCAGCACGGCGGTGTCCGGCAGGCCGACGTTCTCGTCGACCACACAGCTCACCAGCTGGGTCGCCCAGACGGGGGGCAGCTCGCCGGGGGCCTCGACGATCGGATCGGCGGCGAAGGAACGGCCCGGGGCGGTCATCGGCCGCCCTCCGCCGCGGGGGCCTCCAGGCCGGGCACGACCAGCTCCCTGCCGGGGACCAACTGCATCGGGTCGTCGATGTCGTTGGCGTGGGCGATGGTGCGCCACGCGGTGGCGTCGCCGTACTCCCGCCACGCGAGCAGCGGCAGGCTGTCGCCGACGACGACCCGATGGGTGCGCCGCGCCTCCCGCGAACCCGACGTCGGGTTCTGTCCCAGCCGCTCGCCGCTCGCCTCCTCGATGGAGAGGGAACAGGTGGCGCGCAGCGGTTTTCCGTCGACGTCGAAGAGGGTGTACGAGATGGACAGGCTGGACATCACACCGTCGAACGAGGTCGTCCGGGCCGTGCCCCAGTCGAAGCGCACCCAGGGACTGGCCGGGGTCTTGCGGGCCAGGCTCTTCGGGGTGGGCGCACACGCCAGCATCAGCTGCTCCACCGCCTTCTCCACCGAGTTGTCATGGGTGGCCGTGGCGTCGAGGAAGACCTCCATGGACAGGGTCCGGGGACCGCTGCCCACGAACTCGGGCAGCGCGGACTGCTCGGCCATCCGGGACGGGGTGCGCCGCCACTCGGTGCTCTTGTTCAACGACAGCTGCGACGGGTTGAACTGCAGCGTGATCTGGGCGATCCTCCCGCCCGGCTTGGCGCCGACCTCCGCGGGCGGCTCCATGATGGTCAGCTGGGCGCGAGCACGGCTCGTGCGGGCAACGGGTGACATCGCGTTCCTCCTTCCGGGACCGGGACTTCACTGGTGACGGGCTGCCGGGCCGCAGGGGCGCCGGACTTCCGGAGCGGTTCGACGAACGCTCAGGAGGGCTCCAGGCCCTCGTGCGCGATCTCCAGCGTCTCGATCGCCGGCTGGGAGCTGGCGGGATCGAAGGAGGGGCCCTGCCAGCGCACCGGCACGATGCCCTGCACCTGCCAGCTGATGATGCGGCTGAGGTCGGGACGGAGCGCGACGATCTCGCCGTCCTTGCGCTCGACCCGCTGGATCGTGTCGTTCAGCCACCGCGTGATCTTGAGCGTGTCGGCGGTCACCGGGCGGGTCAGCGTGATGTTGGACCAGGTGATCCGCCCCGGCAACTGCCAGGTGAAGCCGTTGTTCCCGCCCTCGGCGTACTGCTCCAGCTCCACCTCGGCGCCCAGGCCCGAGCAGGTGTGGAAGGCACCCAGGTCGTTGCCCCCGATCACCAGCTTGAAGAACACGCTCGTCGCGAAGATGTTGTCCGTCATTGCTCTTCTTCTCTGCCGTTTCCCAGTGCTCCGTCGGGCGGAGCCGTCGTCAGCGGCGGTTGTCGTACAACCGGCCGGTGCGTTCCCGGCCCCGGCGCAGGTCCGCGCGGATCAGCCGGCTCACCGGATCGATCAGCCGGCGTGCCAGTTCCTCGATCTCCGCCCCGGTCACCCGGTGCGCGGCCGGGGCAGCCGCGTCGGGCGGGGCGGCCGGTCCGTTCCTCGTCGGTGGACCGGCCGGCTTCACCGGGGCCGCCCTGACCGGGACGCCGGTGATCCCGGCCGCGGCCGCCGCGCGCTGCACGGCCGGGGACACGGCTCCCGGACCGCTCGCCCCGGCCGCCGGACCGGGGGAGGGGCCGGCTCCAGGACCCGGGGAGGGACGCTGCGGCACCCGCACCGAGAGGGGCGGTGCTCCGCCCGGCACGACGCCGTCCCCTGACGCCGTGCCGGTGAACAGGGGCCCGGCGGACTCGGGCACCACAGGCATCGCCATCCGCTGCACGGCCGGGGTGGCCGGTACCGGCCCGGTCGCCCCGGGCGGATGCGGGCGCACCACCGGAACCGGCCGGGCGGCGGACGGCGCGGACCCCCCGGAGGGGGACGCCGACGCGTACGGGAGTGCCGGTGCGGGGCGCGGCGTCGAGGACGGCGGAGCGGAGACACGGGCCGGACGGGACTCCCCGTGCTCCCGCGCCGGCGGGTGGACGTCGGGCCCGGACGGCACGACCGGCCCACCACGCGCCGAACGCTGCACGAGCCGCAGGAGGGAGCCGCCGATCGACGCCCCGCGCCCCGCCCGGCCGGTACCGGTCGTGGCCCGCGCTCCGCCGCCGTCCGACGCGGGACGGGTGGAACGGGCGGGACCACCGGACGGCGTCCGGCCCGACGGCGCTCCGCCCGGAGCACCCCCGGACACCGAGCGCTGAACGGTCCCCCCGGGGCCGGGCCCCTCGGGGGCCCGTCCCGTGCGCACCGGCCGCTCGGGCGAGGCGGGCCCGGCGGGCGGCGGGGGAGCGGACACCGGCCGGGGGGACGGACCACCGGCCGGCCGGTGCGGTCCGGGTGACGCGTTCCCGTGCCCCGGCGCCGGTACGGCGGCCTCCGGCTGCGGTACGTCACGACGCCAGGTGGCCGCCACGACCGGCCGGGCCGGACCGCCGCCCGTCGCCGCGACCGGGGCCGAGAATCCCTCGGCCGCGCCGGTGCTGATCTCCAGCGCCCTGTTCGGGAGCAGGGCACGCGACCGCTGGACGACGGGAGCCCGTCCTCCGGCGCGTTCGTCCGGGACCGCCGAGGACCGCTCCGGGGCGATCCGCCGGACGCGTACCGGAGCGGCGGGCACCGGGGACGTGGCGGGGGAAGAGGGGCCGGTGGCGGGCGTGTTCGCGGTCGGACGGGTGTCCGCCGCGCGCTGGACGGTCGCGGATTTCGGCCCGGTGGGACCGGTGGGCCCGGTCGGGGCGGTCGGGGTGGTCGGGGTGGGAGAGCCGGACGCGGGGGACGAGAGCACCGGCATCGCGGAGGGCCCGTTCGGGCGCGCCGGTGTCCCCACGGGCCCGGACGGCGCGGCCGACGGGGAGGACGAGGGCCCACGTCCCGGCGTCGAGCCCTGCCCGGAACCCATGGCTCCCGGACGCGGCCGGCGGCGGTCACCGAGCAGGGGGGCGCCGTCCTGACGCCTGGCGGTCGGGGGGAGCGAGGGCAGCGGGGCGCCGATCCCGCCACGGGTGGGCCTCGCCCGGTCGGCCCGGTCGGGCGAGGCCCCATCGGGGCCCGAGGGCTTCGACGGCCCGTGCCCGGCGGGCTCCTGAGCCCGTCCCGGAGCCGATGGGGACGAGGACGGAGACGGTCGGGACGGCTCAGCGGCATCGGTACGCGCGGACGACTGCGGGCGCGCGGGTGGTGCCGTCGCCTCCGGCGGGCGCGCGGTCGCCGGGGCCGGTGTCTCCGCCTCCTGCCGCTGGAGCACGGGCATGCCGGGTCCGGGCTGCCCGGCAGGGCCGGACGGCACGACCGCCCCGCGCCGTCCCGCCGGATCGGCCGGCACGGCCCCGGAGGGCAGTTCCCGCAGCGGCTTGCCCAGGGCGGGCCGTACCGCCGTGACCTCGGGAGGCCCGGCGGGGCCGGCCGGCCCGGTCGCGGGTTCGGGCGTCGGGGCGGATACGGGCGCGGGGGTGTCCGGCAGCCCGGACGTGATCCGCCGCGTGCCGCCGTCGGTGACGGGCGCGGAGACGGCCGGCGCGGCCGCCGAGGTTGGTACGACCCCGGTGATGTGCCGCAGCGGCATCGCCGGGCGCCGGGCGACGATCAGCGGCGGCGCGGTCCGTCGGGGGCGTACCGGGGCGGGACGGGTGGGCGGGGGCCCGGCCGGTACCGGCATGTCGCCCCCGCCGGACGGCGCCGCCGCTGCGCTCCTGGCCGGAGACGTCCTTGCTGGGGCCGGCGCGGTCGTACCGCTGCCGCGAGCGGCCTGCCGAGGTGTCTCCCGGCCGGAAGACCCGGAAGTTCCGGAGGACCCGGACGGCGCCGGAGCGCCCGACCGCTGGACGACCGCCGGTCCCCGCCCCGTGCCCCCCGCCGCGGACGGCGGGCCGGTGACGGGCTCGGTGCCCCCGTCCGGGTCGGGCCGGGCGGCACGCAGCAGCAGCGGCCCACCGGCGGACACCTCATGCGCGCCCGCGGGGCGGGTGACCCCGCGGATGAGGCCCACCGGCGCGGACGGCATCACGGCATGGCCGAGTTCGCCGCCGAACGCGACGTTCTGCCACGAGGCGAGGCCGGACCTGAACCGCAGCCCGTCGCTCACCCCGATCGAGGACCGGGCGACGGTCACCGCGGGCGGCGCGACCTGTCGCCAGCCGCCGTCCCAGTCACCGCCCTGCAGGTCGGTCCGGTCGGTGTCCGGGGCGGCCCCGGCCCCGTCCCCGCCCCCGGAGGGGACGTCGGACGGCGTCCGGTCCGCCCGGCGGAACCAGTCGCCGAACCCCATACGATCACCCGCCTTCGTTGACGCGGGTGTTGATCCGCGCTATCTCCCGGACCCACTGCTGACGCTCGCCGTGGGTGAGGTCGAGAATGTCCTCACGCTGCCAGTGGAAGTGGTAGGCGACGTACGCGATCTCCTCCCGCAGACGGGGAAGCGCGTACGTCACGATTCCCCCAGGCGCCCACCCGAGAGGTCCACCTCGAACGAGCCGTGGCACAACGGACACGTCACCGCGGCGTGCGTATGGCCCTCGCTGTTGATCCGCCGGTAGAAGTCCTGGAGGAACGCCACGTCGGTGGCGTACATCCGCTCCACCACCCCGGCGTGCACATCGGTGATGGTGCCGAGCCGGGTGATCACCTGGCTCAGCAGCACCACGCTCAGGTACGCCGGGTTCTCCTTCACCCGCAGGTCGATCTGCGGGCGCAGTTCGTCCCGCGCGGTCGCGAGGCGCATCGAGCCCTGCCGGTGCACCTGGCCCTCGTCGTCGACGTAACCGCGCGGCAGCTCGAACTCGAACTCCGTCTGCAGGTCCTGGCGTTCCCGCTCCCGCGCCGCGGGCGGGGCGGGAGCCTCCTCGCGGGCGGCGGACCGGGCGGACGCCAGGGTGTCGAGGACTTCGTCGAGTCCGCCCGACGTAACGGTCCTGCGCCTCATTCGACCACGATCTCCTCGAAGGTGATGGTGACCGTCTCGGTGGCCGGGCTGGACTCGCCGGCCTTCAGGGACGGGCCCTCCCACTTGCTGGCCCAGCCCTGCATCAACTGGATGCGCCGGACCGTGTCACCCTTCGAGTCCTTGATCTCGATGGTCAGGTTCTGACGCGCGGTGTCGACGGCCCCGTTGTTGAGCGTCTCCTTGATCCACTTGGTGAATTCGCTGCTCTTGTCGAGCCCGCGGGTGATCGTCACCTCGCCCGCCTGGCGGGCGCCGGGCTGCTTGCGGATGATCTGCTTGCCCTCGGCGGTCACCTGACGGACCTCGACGACTTCTTCCTCGACGGTCAGACCGCTGACCTCCTGGATCGACTCCACGAGATAGCCGCCGAGCTGCACGCCGAAGACGTGGGTGGAAAGAGCGTCGCCCTCTGCCATGACTCTGTGTCACCTGTTCCGTTTTGCGGACCCTGCCGGGTCACTCGTTGACGAGGCTGGTGCTGTCGGAGAACTGCGAGAGGCGGAAGACCACGAACTCCGCGGGCTTCACCGGTGCCACGCCGATCTCGCACACGACCTGGCCGAGGTCGATCGACTCCTGCGGGTTGTTGTCGCGGTCGCACTTGACGTAGAACGCCTCCTCGGCCGTGCGGCCGAAGAGGGCGCCCCGGCGCCATTCCTCGGTGAGGAAGGCGGTCACGTTGCGCCGGATGCTCGACCACAGACGGTCGTCGTTCGGCTCGAACACCACCCACTGGGTGCCCAGGAGGATCGACTCCTCCAGGTAGTTGAAGAGACGGCGCACGTTGAGGTAGCGCCAGGCGGGGTCGGACGAGAGCGTGCGGGCGCCCCAGATCCGGATGCCGCGGCCGGGGAAGGCACGCACGCAGTTGACGCCGATCGGGTTCAGCAGGTCCTGCTCGCCCTTGCTGAGCCGGATCTCCAGGTCCAGGGCACCGCGGATGACCTCGTTGGCGGGGGCCTTGTGCACACCGCGCTCGCCGTCGCTGCGTGCCCACACGCCGGAGACGTGACCGCTCGGCGGCATCAGGGAGTTGCGGCCGGCCTCCGGGTCGAAGGCGCTGATCCACGGGTAGTACACGGTCGCGTAGCGCGAGTCGAATCCGGCGTCGTCGTTGCGCCAGGCGCGGACCCGCTGCGCGTTCATGCCCGGCGGGGTGTCCAGTACGGCGACCCGGTCGCCCATCTGCTCGCAGTGCGAGATCAGCGAGAGCTGGACGGTCTTGACGCCCTCGGCGTCGACGGCCCCGCGCTGGTGGGCGCTCATCAGGTCCGGAACGGCGACCATGGTGATCTCGTCGATCGCCTCGAGCCCCGCGATGCCGGTGCGCTGCGACGAGTCCCCGACGAACTCGGCCAGGTCCACGGTCGCGGCACCGGCCCCCGGGCCCGCGGCGGCGGGCGAGAGCGGGAGGACCTGGTTCGCGGGACGGCTCTGGGCCGCGCCGGGCTGCTCGACGACGTCGATCAGCTTGGACTGGCGGGCCTGGGTGACCAGGTAGCCCTTGACGCTCTTGCGGATGGAGACGTCGAAGGTCTCCACCACCTTGCCGGCCTGCCGCACCAGCAGCCGGAACCGGTCCTCCGGGGGGTTCTCCCCCTCGGCGTCGGCGACCTCCACCGAGAGGTCACCGCCCGCGCCGGGCCGTGCGGACACCTGGAAGCCCCCGAGCGCGACGGACGGGGCCGCCCCGCCGGCGGCCGCGCCCTGCGCGGCGCCGCCCACCCGTACGACGTAGGCCGCGCCGCCGCCGTTGGCGAAGTAGCCGTGGACCGCGCGCGTCAGATACGTGCCGGGTGCGTGGGTGCCGAAGGTCTGGACGTACTGGTCCCAGTTGGTCACCAGGGTCGGCTGGTGGAAGGGGCCGGTCTCCGAGAAACCGACGAAGGCTGCGATCGCCGTGCCGACTCCCTCGATGGGCCGTGCTCCGGACTGCACCTCCTCCACGTATACGCCGGGGGTGAGGTACGACGGCATACTCGCTCCTTCGGGTGGTCGTCCGGTCGCCGTCCAGTCTTGCCGGGCCGCCCCGGCGGACAGTAGGCCCCGGAGTCCTGGGCACGGGGCAGGATCACTGCCTTTCAGGGCGCCCCCGGGGGCAGGGAATTCTTCCCCGTGAGGGCATTCGCGACGGGCTTCCCGGGCCCGGCCCGTAGCAATTCTTTTGCCCCATTCGATGAACGCGGGATGAACTCCGGTGTCGCGGAACGCGCGTGACGGTCCGTCGGCTGCCCGAGTGCCCGGAATACGGATGCCCGGCCCCGGAGAATGACGGTGAATGAAGGCATGGGAACCGGGGCCGACGGGCCCGCGGAACCACTCGCGAACACATTTCGTGCCGATGCCCGTCCGGCCGTTCCCGACGGGCGCACGGGGCCGTGGACCGTCGCCGTGCCGCGGCGTCCGCCGACAGCACCCGTACGCTCCCGCTGCGGCCGCCCCGTCGCCGTACCGCGTGCCTTCCGACGAGGTCCACCAACCGCTGTCGCGATGGGACAACCCGTGGTCAAAGCCCGATCGAGGGACGGCCACTATCGGCCAGAATGAGTCATGGAACCGGTCGACCGGCCGACCCCGCACGGCCGGAGGAACCCGGCGGGCCGTGCGGGCGCCCGTGCGATCCCCCTCCGCCCGGACGGCGACGGAGGGGCGGAGGGCGAACGCGTACCGGACGCTCTTCGCCCCTCCGTCGCTCCGCGGACCGTCACGGGTCCGTTTCACCAGGGTGTAGAGGGAAAGAGTTTCGCCAACGCGCGGCAAGCCGGGTTTCCCCGGGGCGGAATTTCTGCTGTTCTCTTCCCGCCCGGGGGAAGAGGGGCTCAGTGCTTTGTTCTACGGTGCGAGGTCGCGCAGGATGCCGCTGACGTTTACCACTTGGTGGCATCCGGCTGCCTGGGTTCCGGTGGCCGGAGTACCCGGTTTGTTGCACGTCACGGAAGCGGTGACTGTCTCGTTCTCCGGAACCTCGATGGGGGTGACCCAGTGGTAGTCCTGGTTGCGGAAGGTTTCCAGGGCGATGGTGGTGATCTTCCGGTTCCCGAACGTGATGGTCAGTACCCCTTCGTCGCCCTGGAAGTTCGCCACCACGAGGTCCGTGACGCCGAACACCTTCCCCTCGGGCACCTGGTACGGCTTCTTCTTCGTGCCCCCGGCGCCGACCTGTACGTCGATCGTCTCCGACATCTGCTGGTCGTTGCCCCCGCCCGACGTCGAGCCGGAACCGCCCGAACCACCGGAGGACTGGCCGGGCCGGGGCTTCTGGTTCCCGTCCTGCCCCTGACCGCCGGAGGCGTCGCCCGAGCCGCCGGACGAGGCCCCGCCCTGCTGACCGCCGTCCCGCCGCTCCTTCTCCGCGGCATCGGCCACCGCCTGGTCCGCGGTGCTCTTCACCGCAGGCCTGACCAGCGCGAACCACGCGAGCAGCAGGGCGAGCAGCGCGGCCAGCACGATCAGCAGCCACCGGGGCAGTATCGGTATCTGGGCGAACTCGCCGGACAGGGTCTCCGGCCGGTGGGGCTGCCCGTCCTCGGCCTCCCCCTCGGTCTTCTCGGCGACCTCCACCTCGAACGGCCAGGTGGCCGGCGTGCCGAACCAGATCAGCTTCTGGGCCCGCACCCGCAGACCCACCTCGGCGGACTCGCCCGGTTCCAGGCGCCGTTGGTCGGGGGAGAAGGCCAGCCGGAGCTCCTCCCCGTCCTGGGTTCCGGTGAACACGACGCCGACCGGGGTGTTCCCCCGGTTCTGCACCGAGGTCTGGAACCGGGCTCCCCGCCACCCGCGCCGTCGACGGGGGTCGAGCTGCTCCCGGAGCTCGTGGAAGGGCTCGACGACCACCGTGGTCTCGGGGACCGCCACCGACTCGGGGCGCTCCGCGGGCAGGACGCGTACCCCCAGGGGCGTCTCCCCGGCCCGGACCTCGTGGGAACGGGGCGGCGCGAGCCGTACGGTCACCACCTCGGAGGTGCCCGGGTAGAGCGAGACGCGCGCCGGCTCCACGGTGCTCCACGCGGCGCAGTCGCCGACCACTTCGAGCGTGTAGGCCTCGACGATGTCGCCGTCGTTGCGCACGGTCAGGGTCGTCGTCGCCTCGGCGCCGGGCGACACCGTCACCGTGGACATTTCGAATTCGGCAGATGTGGTCACGATGCGACGTTAAGCCGAGGACGCGGTGGCGCAGCAGAGACGGGAGGGCAACGTACGGGCAGGGCTTGTGCCCCCGGAGCCCCGCGGCACGGTCTCCCCGAGCCCCTCTCCCGCGCCAGGTCCCCCTGACGGGGCCCGGCACGGACGGGCATGGCGACCGGCACATCGAGACAAGAGCACCTGAGGAAGACGAGCACGGAACGATGACGACGACAGACGTGAAGAGCGAGGCGGCGGTGCGCGGACAGTTCCGCAGGCCCACCGCTTCGGAACGCTCCGCCCAGCGCGGCGCGCGGAAGACCCCCTCGGGCAGGGTCTCCGTGGCGGTGTACGCGGAGGACCTGATACTCCAGACCGGCGTGATACACCAGTTGCGCCCGCGCCCCGAGATAGAACTGACGACGGAGGCCGAGGCCGACCGGGCCCAGGTCTCCTTAGTGGTGGTGGACATGGTGGACGAACCCACCGTCCGGCTCCTCTCCAGACTCCAGCGCAACACCGCGACCCGCACCGGACTCGTCGTCGGTTTCTTCGAATCGGGCGCGCTCCAGACCTTGATCGAGTGCGGCGTGGCAGCCGTGCTCAGACGCGGGGAGGCCGACCAGGACCGCCTGGTCCATCTGGTGACGGCGATAGCCAACGGCGAGGGCGTGCTCCCGGGCGACCTGCTCGGAAAGCTCCTCGACCACGTCAGCAGCCTCCAGCGCACGGTCCTCGACCCCCGGGGGCTCTCGCTCTCCACCCTCACGGCACGGGAGGCGGAGATGATCCGGCTGGTGTCGGAGGGCTTCGGCACGGCGGAGATCGCGCAGAAGACCTCGTACTCCGAACGCACCGTCAAGAACGTGCTGCACGAGATGGCGACGCGGCTCGAACTGCGCAACCGGGCACACGCCGTCGGCTACGCCATGCGGCACGGGCTCATCTGAGTCCCGCCCCGGGCTCCCGTGCGGACGGTGCGCCGACACCGCCGCACGGGAGCGCGCCGGGGTTCCCGGGGACGGGGGAGCCGCGGGGCGGACGCAAAGGGCAGCGGTTCCTTCCCCCGGTACGGGTACTCGGGGCCTGTTCCCGGCCCGGGGCGAGCGGGATGCTGGCGAGGGGAGCGTCATCAACCAGACTGTGAGGTGGGCCGTGACCGGCACTGCTGGCCCGGCGAGGCGAAACCGGCTGCACCGACTGGCAGGCGTGGTGGTGCTGTTGGCACCGCTCCTGGTGGCGGGCTCCGCGGCCGGGCCGCAGGGAGCGCCACGGCTGGCCGCGGCGGCGGACGAGACCCCGGTCGACGCCGGGCGCATCACCTACGCCGGGACCGAGCACCGAAGCATCGGCCGGGTCGTCGACACGAAGAACTCCGACCCGCTGTTCGGGCCCGGACCGGCCCACTACGACCAGGACCCGTTCGTCCGCGGCGACGTGACGGTCTTCACCAGCCTGCGCGACAGCGTCCGCCCGCAGGTGTACGTGCGCGAGGCGAACGGGGCGGTGCGCAGGCTCACCAGCGACCGGGACGCCGCCCGTCCCGAGCTCTCCCCGGACGGGCGGACCGTGGTGTTCGACTCCGAGGAGCGGGGCGCGGACGGCACGGTCCAGCGCGACCTGTGGATCGTCGGCGTCGACGGCACCGGTCTGCGGCGGCTGATGGACACCCCCAACAACGAGACCTCCCCGACCTTCTCCCCGGACGGCACCCGCATCGCGTTCTCCTGCGACTCCGGCGACGGGGGCGCCGGGCTCATCTACGAACGGGCCGTGGACGGTGGTTCGTCGAGGGTCATCAGCGAGAACACGGGGAAAGAGGACGGCAGCGCGACCGAACCGGCGTGGAACCCGGTGGACGACGACGCCCACCGCAGCCAGGTCGCGTACACCCTCACCAAGAAGGGGGCGGAGCCGCAGCTGCGGGTGACCGAGGGCCGCCCCGGCACCGACCGCCCGCTGCTCGCCGGCGACCACATCAACTGGCGCGCCCGCTCGGCCGCCTGGCTGGCGGACGGCAAGGGCCTGCTCTTCCTCGGCCCCGGCGCCCCCTGCGGATGCGAGTACGACCGTGTCTACCGGACAGTCGCCTTCGACCCGGCCGAGCCGTCGATCGAACTCGACGAGGACCGCGCGCTCGAATCGCCCACCTGGACCGGCCCACTGGACACCGGCACCGTCATCGTCTCCCGGCACACGCCGCGCAGGCCGAAGAAGGAGAACGACGATGCGGAGCGCGCCGATCCGGTCGCCGTGACGCTCCAGGACGTCCGGCAGGACGGCTCCGACCCGCGGGACCTCGGAATCCTCGTCCTGCGCGAGGACCCCAACGCCGGGAGCACCGGCGACAGGGACCTGCTGTTCAACCCGAGGGACACGTACGACCCGTGGACCGAGCGGCAGAGCTACACCCCGGACGGCCGGCGCATCGTCGTGACCCGCTTCGAGGGCCCGGAGAACGCGCGCTTCGAGCGGATCTGGCTGGCCGACGCCGACGGCGGCAACGCCGCCGTGATGCCGCTCGCCGGGCGCAGCCCCGGTGACTGGGACACCGACCCCGCGTTCTCCCCGGACGGCACCAAACTGGCGTTCACCAGGACCTCGCCCGGCGGCATCGGCGACAAGGCGGGACCGAGCCGCATCCTCGTCGCGGACGTCGCGACGGGCGAGATCATCGACAAGGTCGTGCCGCCCGCCGGGCAGTTGGCGGGACAGGACGCACAGCCCGCCTGGTCGCCCGACGGCACCACCCTCGCCTTCACCCGCAACCACGTGATCCGGGGTCTCGGCGGCATCAAGCACATCTGGACCGCGCCGGTGAAGGCGCTCGACCAGCAGTACGACCTCAGCGCCACGATCTGCCCCGGCGAGTGCAAGAAGATCGACGACAGCCCCGCGTTCTCCCCGGACGGCACCCGCATCGCCTTCAACCGCAAGGACGGCGGCAACGACCAGAACAGCGGGCGCGGCGGCATCCTGATCACCTCGCCGAACGGTGACGAGTGCCGGGTGGTGCTCCCCGACACCCGGCGGGACGACCCCGGGGCCTGCCGTCAGGACCTTCCGGACACCCCGCCGAACGGCCCCTTCCAGCCCCGTGACGTGGCCTGGTCGCCGGACGGCGGACGGCTCGTGATGAGTTCGCGCCGGGAGGCCGAGTCGAACTCCCCGGAGCAGCTGGCCGTGCTGGACCTCTCCTCCGGCACCCTGACGCCGTTCGGCGGGCGGCTCACCGGGCGGCAGAAGGAGCCCGCCTTCCAGCAGTCCGTGGACCTGTCCCTGACCGCGCCGCCCACCGCCCCCTCGATCGAGGTCGGCGACACAGGGGAGGTGGAGGTCACGGTCACCAACCGGGGGCCCGCCCCCTCGCCCGGCACCGTGTTCACCATCGACGCCCCGCCCGGGGTGCGCCTGGAGGAACTCACCACCCCGGCCGGGTCCTGCGCCGCCGCCTCGCCCCAGTGCGACCTGGGGGTGCTCCGGCCGGGCCGGAGCGTGACGGTCACCGCCCGGCTCACCGGGGTGACGACGGGGGACCAGCGGATCGGCTGGTCGGTCGCCGGGGCCGTGGTGGACCCGAACCCCACGGACAACGCCACCGGAACCGTCGTCCCGGTCCGGGACGCACCGGCGCCCACCCCGACACCGACTCCGACACCCACCCCGACGCCCACGCCGCCCGAGCCCGAGGCGGGCCCCGGCGTCGTCGTACGGGCCCAGCCCAGCCCCGGGTTCGTCGGCGGCCGGGTCGTGGTGACGTACACCGTGCGCAACGGACGCAACGCCCTCGCCACCGGGCTGCGGCTGAGGCTCGGTCTGCCCGCGCGCGTTCCGACGGGTCCGCTTCCGGCGGGCTGCGCGGCCGGGGTGTGCACCCTGCCCGACCTGGCTCCCCGGGCCTCCACGGTGATCCGGGTCGTCCTCGAACCCGACCGGGCACTGAGAACGACCATCACCGGCAGACTGACCACGACCGGTACCGACGCCGACCCCCGCGACAACGTCGCCAGGACCGCGCTGCGCATCCTCCAGCCCCGCATCGTCGCGGTGCCCGCCGTCGGCAAGCCCGGGTTCGTCACCTCCGTACGGGGCAAGGACTTCCCGCCGGGGGCCCCGGTGCGGCTCACCTGGAAACCGGGGATCACGGCGTCCGCGCCGCCCGCCGTCCCGGGCGCGGACCGCACGTTCATCGCGCAGCTGCTGATCCTGGTGAAGGACCGGACGGGGCCGCGCACCATCACCGCCACGGGCCCCGGGTTCAGCCCGGTCACCACCCGCTTCCTGGTGGTCGACGGCACCATGGTCCCGCCGGACGAGGTGGGGCGCCGGTGATCCACGAAGTCGACGAGGGGCTGCGGCTGCTGCTGGTCGAGGCGGGCCTCCAGGAGAGCGGCGTCGACCTGGTCTTCGACGCGCCGACCAAGGAGTGGTCCGCCCGGCGCAACGCACCCACGGTCAGCGTCTTCCTGCACGGCATCCGCGAGGACGCGACCCGGCGCCGCACCGGCACCGCCGAGGAGCACGACGACCAGGGCCTGGTGGTCGGGCGGCGGACCCCGCCGCGCTGGTTCGAGCTGACCTATCTGGTGACCGCCTGGACCAACCGCCCGCAGGACGAACACCGGCTGCTCTCCGAGGTGTTGCGCTGCCTCGTACGGGCCGACGTGCTGCCCGCCCGGATGCTCACCGGCAGCCTCGCCGAACTGGGGCTGACCGTGGACATCGAGGCGGCGGGCCCGAGCACCGACCGGCAGTCCACCGCCGACGTGTGGTCCGCGCTCGGCGGCGAGCTCAAGGCCGCGATCGACCTGCGGGTGTGGGCACCGCTGGCCGGCGAGCAGGAGCCCGCCGGTCCGCCGGTCACCGAAGGACTGGTGGTGCGGGCCGCGCCCGCCCGCGACGGCGACGGGGCGGGCCCCGGGCGCCGGCTGCGTTACGACGGGGCGTCCGACCCCGGCGGGCAGGGCTTCGCCGCGGGACGTGAACGGCAACTGCCGCCCGGCCGGCGCAGACGCGGGGGCGCCGCCCGATGACCACCACGCAGGACACCCCCCGGACCACCGCGGAACGGCCCGGCGTCCCGACGGCCGTCGAGGAGCTCTGGGAACGGCTGGGGCATGTCGAACAACGGGTCAGGAACGCCGTCGCGGCCCGGCGGGCCGTCGACCCGCACCCCGACGACCCCTACCGGGGGCAGTACCTCACCCCCGAGGGGGCCGAGCGGATCCTGGCGGCCCGCGACGCGTTCGGGCCCGTACCGCAGTACGCGTCCGAGCCCCCGGTGCCGCCGGGCCCCGGGGGCCGGCTCGGCCGGCTCGTCGAGGACTTCGGCCTGACCCCGCTCGACGTCGACCTGCTGATGGTCGCGATGGCGCCGGACATCGACGCCCGGTTCGAGCGGCTCTACGGCTACCTCAACGACGACCTCAACCGGCGCAGGCCGACCATCGGTCTGGCCCTCGAACTCTGCGGGCTGCCCGCCGCGAGCTCCGGCCGCTTCCGGTTCTCGCCGTCCGCGCCCCTGGTCGCGGGCGGACTGCTGACCGTCCTGGAGGCCGACCGCCCGCTGCTCTCGCGGGTGCTGCGGGCACCGGACCGGGTCACCGCCCATCTGCTCGGCGACGACGAACCCGACGGGAGATTGCGCGGACTGGTCCGGGTGGCCGGGCCCGGGGACGAGCAGCCCGACCCGGCGCCCGGGACGCCGAGGGTCGCGGCGGCCCTGGGCACGGGCAGTGGCCTGGTGCACCTGCTCGACCGGGGCGGAGACCCGGGCGGACTGGCCGTCCAGGCGCTCCTCGCCGCGGGGCGCCGTCCGCTGGTGGTCGACATCGCGGCGTTCGCCGCCGCCCCCGGCCCGGCGGACCTCGTACGGACCCTGGCGGCCGAGGTCCGGCTGAGCCGCGGCGGCGTCGTCCTCGGGCCGCTCGAAGCGCTGGCCCCCGAACGGCCCGAGGGAGCCCGGCTGCTCGGTGACCTGTGCGCGGCGGTCCGCGGCGCCCCTCTGGTCGTGTACGGGACGAAGAACTGGGACCCCCTGTGGGCCGGGGACAGCCCGGTCCCGGTCCACGTCCCGCCCCCCGGCCCCGCGGGTGTGGCACGGCAGTGGCGCCGGGCGCTCGGCCTGGCCGGTACGTCCGTCGGCCTGCCCGCCGGGGAGGCGGGGGTCGAGCCGGGGGTCGTGGAGGCCACCGTCGCCTACCGGCTCGACGCCGAGCAGGTGCGCAAGGCCGCAGCCGTCGCCTCCCGGCTGGCCGCCCTGGAGGAGCGTCCGGTGGGCGTGCGGGACCTGCGCACGGCGGTCCGGGCGCAGAACGGCGCGGGGCTCGAACGGCTCGCCCGTCGCATCGAGCCCGCGGTCGGCTGGGACGACCTCGTACTGCCTCCCGAGACCCACCGCCAACTGTCCGAACTCGCCCTGCGCGCCCGCCACCGGGGGCAGGTGCTCGGCGAGTGGCGGATGCGGCCGGGAGGCGGCCGGGGGAGAGGGGTCGTCGCGCTGTTCGCCGGTGAGTCCGGCACCGGGAAGACCATGTCGGCCGAGGTGGTGGCGTCGGAGCTCGGCATGGAGCTCTACGTCGTGGACCTGTCCATCGTGGTGGACAAGTACATCGGCGAGACCGAGAAGAACCTCGAAAGGATCTTCGTCGAGGCGTCCGACGTCAACGGCATCCTGCTGTTCGACGAGGCGGACGCCATCTTCGGGAAGCGTTCGCAGGTCAAGGACGCGCACGACCGCCACGCCAACGTGGAGTCGGCCTATCTGCTGCAACGCATCGAGTCCTTCGACGGGATCGCGGTGCTCACCACCAACCTGCGGGCCAACCTCGACGAGGCGTTCACCCGTCGCATCGACGTGATCGCGGAGTTCCCCATGCCGGACGTCCGGCAGCGACTGGCGCTGTGGGACCGCTGCCTGGGGGCGGAGATCCCGCGCGCCGCGGACCTCGACCTGGAGTTCTGCGCGCAGCGCTTCGAACTGGCGGGAGGGTCGATCCGCTCCTGTGCGGTGACCGCCGCCTATCGGGCGGCGGAAGCGGGGGGACCGCTCGGCATGGAGCAGGTCGTCTCGGCCGTGCTCCAGGAGTACCGCAAGCTCGGCCGACTGGTCATGGAGAGCGAGTTCGGCCCGTGGCTGGGCCGTGGGCAGGGGCGCGGCAGAGGATAGGGCCGCTCGTTCGGATCGTGCCGGGCGGAATGCGGCCGTCTATACAACTGGCTTGTCTACGCGCATCATTGAGGTGCTTCGCACGAACGGACCAACCTCGGCCGGAACGCGGGCGTCCCCTCACTCCTGGCTCAGGGGCGACACCCGGTTCCGGAATTGTCATGTACGTGTCAATCTCCGAGAAAGGGAACACGATGGCTTGCGGATCGACCAGCCTGTGGGCCGGCGAGACCAGCTGGTTCTGCTGCGGCAACTCCTGGGGACCGTGCTCCAGTGCCGGCGGCGGCGCCTGCGGCAACTGCCAGTCCGGCGCGCGCCACGGCGCGTGGCCCAACGCCTCACAGGCCTGCTGGGACATCACCCGGCCGGACCTCTGCGGCGAGAACATCCCCAGACGCGGCTGCGGCGCGGTGATGAACGTCAGGCACCAGTGCTCGGGCGCGACGGTGTGCATCACGATCACCGACTGCGGCCCGCGCACCAAGGAGTGGTGCGGCGAGGCGACGTGCTGCAACGGCACCTGCCGCACCAACCGAGTCCTCGACCTGACCCCGGCCGCCTTCTCGGCGATCGGCAACCTGAGCTCGGGCAAGCTGCCGGTCTACATCTACGAGTGAGGAGCATCGGCATGAACGCACGGAACGACCGGGCCGACGGGATGCGCCGTCGCCGCTTCCTCACCAACGCCGCCCTCGGCGGTGCGACCATCATCGGCGCGTCCGCGCTCGGCGGCTTCGACGCGGACGCCGCGTTCGCCGCGGAACCCTCGCTCGACCCCGCGATAGCCGATTCCGCCTTCGTGGAGGGCCGCATCACGGGCATCACCGGCAGCGTCCTGGAGGTGGCCGGATCCAACGGCGGCCACTCCCGGGTGCAGATGACCAATGTGACCAGCGTGTGGAAGGTGCGCGCCACCACGGCCGAGGCGATCGACATCGGCGACGGGCTCTACGCGCGCGGCGTCGAGATGCCCGACGGCACCGTGGCCGCCGACGCGGTCTGGGTGAACATCGTGAACCTGGACACGCAGATCAGGGGCATCGCGAAGAACCGGCTGCACCTCGCCCACGGACAGCACGAACTGGTCGGCCACGTCGCCCCGGACACCAGCGCCTCCTACGCCGGCCGCGCCCTGACGTCCGACCTGTCCCGGCTGCGCATCGGACAGAGCGCCCAGGTGCTCGGCGCCTGGCGGCCGTCCGACGACTCCGTGGACGTCGTCCGCATCTCCGTCGGTCACTGACGCGGCCCCGAGGGAACGGAGAGAGGAAAAGATGCTGTCACTGACAACGAGCCTCGCCCCACTGGTCCTCGCGGGCCTGCTCGGGTGGACCGGGGCGGTCAAGGCGTTCGGCCGGGACACCGCACGGCAGGCGCCGAAGACGGCGCTGGCCCGCATGCTGCGCAGCAGCGAACGGGCCACGACGGTGCTGCGCCTGACCGGAGCGGCCGAACTCCTGATCGCCGCGGGCCTGTTGGCGGTTCCCGCGAACCCGGTTCCGGGGGCCGCGACCGCGGTCCTGGGGGCGGGCTTCCTCGGATACCTCGGCTATGGCCGGGCCGTGGCACCGGAGTCCTCCTGCGGCTGCTCGGCCAGTGACGACACCCCCATCGGCCTGCGGGCGTTCGCACGGGCGGCCGTGGTACTGGTCGGCGGCACGACCGTCGCGGTGGCGCAGGACACCTGGTGGCCGACGCTACGGGACCGGCCCGCCGCCGCACTCGCCCTCCTGGCCGGGGCGGCGGCGGTGCTGGTCGCCCTCTCGGCCGACCTCGACCGGTGGTGGCTGCTGCCGCTGCGCCGGACGAGACTGCGTGTCCTCGGCCACCCGCTCCTCGGCACCGCGGGGAGGGACCGGGTACCGGTCGCGGCGAGCGTCGAACTCCTGGAGAACTCCCTGGCCTGGCAGGCCGCCGCTCCCGTGGTCAGGTCCGCCCTGCTGGACCACTGGGAGGAGGGCGGCTGGCGCATCCTCCAGTACTCGGGGGTGTACGGCCACCGGGCGGACGCCCGCCCGGTGGCGGTGCTGTTCGCACTCGACGCCACGGCCGTGCGCGACACCGGGAAGGACCCGATCGTCCGTGTCGGCTACGTCGACGCGGAGAGCGGCGAGGCGGTGGCCGTGGACGAACTCAACGCGGTGCCGTCGCGCAGGAGCCTGCCGATGGCGGGCTGACACCACGTCCCGGCCACCGCGAGGTGGCCGGGACGAAGGGCCCCGCACGGCCCGCCCCGCGACGGCCGTCGTCCCTTCAGCGACGGGCCGCTTCGGGACCGCGCCGTGCGCAGACGGCCGGGACCAGCGCGCCGATGACGGCCGGCACGCCGGAGACCGGCGCCGCGGTGTGCACGCCGTTCATGAAGGCGTGGTGGCTCCCTTCGACGATTGCCGCCCCGATTCCGTCGGGGGTCCGCCCCGGCAGCGGTACGGGACCCCGGCCGTCCGGCCGCCCTCGGCAACTCGTCGCGCGTCAGTCGGTCGGCTCTTGGAACGGGGCCGAACCGGTGGTGAGCAGTGCGGTGATCTCCCGGGCGAGCTCCGGGCCGAGTTCGCCCCAGCCGTCCTTGTAGCCGTATACGCTCGCCAGGGTGCGGGCGTCGTAGTCGCCGTTCATGATCTCGATGTCCGTGGTGGTGATGAGCGCCGGGTGGGCGACGCCGACCGCTCCCGAGACCTTCAGCAGCTCCTTGCACAGGGTGCGCAGGTAGACGGCGGCCCGGGTGGCCTTCGAGGGCGCGTCGACGCCCCGCACCAGCCACGGGTTCTGGGTGGCGATGCCGGTGGGGCACTTGTCGGTGTGGCACTTCTGCGCCTGGATGCAGCCGATGGACAGCATCGCCTCGCGGGCGACGTTGATCATGTCGACGCCCAGGGCGAAGGCCACGGCGGCGTTCTCGGGCAGGCCGAGCTTGCCGGAGCCGATGAAGGTGAGGTCGTCGGTCAGGCCCCGCTCGGCGAACGTGCCGTAGACGCGGGAGAAGCTCATCCGGAACGGCAGCGACACCGAGTCGCTGAAGATCAGGGGAGCCGCCCCGGTGCCGCCCTCGCCGCCGTCGACGGTCACGAAGTCGACCCCGCGGTCGCCACGCGCCATCAGCGCGGCCAGCTCCTGCCAGAACTCCATCTCCCCCACGGCGCTCTTGATCCCGACCGGCAGACCGGTCTCGGTGGCGAGCAGCTCCACGAAGTCGAGCATCGAGTCGACGTCGTGGAAGGCGGTGTGCCGCGAGGGCGAGGCGCAGTCCTCGCCGACCGGGATGCCGCGGATCTCGGCGATCTCGGGGGTCACCTTCGCACCCGGCAGCATCCCGCCGAGCCCCGGCTTGGCCCCCTGGGAGAGCTTGATCTCGATCGCCCTGACCGGGGCGCCGGCGACCACGTCCTTGAGCTTGTCGAGGTTGAAGGTGC
Organism: Streptomyces sp. NPDC006435; assembly: GCF_040612315.1. Taxonomy (NCBI): domain Bacteria; kingdom Bacillati; phylum Actinomycetota; class Actinomycetes; order Kitasatosporales; family Streptomycetaceae; genus Streptomyces; species Streptomyces sp. NPDC006435. Next base: position 32,153 of record NZ_JBEXPY010000048.1, on the reverse strand, counting down.
CGTCCTCGTTGCGGCAGCCGAAGTACGACGTCCCGATCTGGAGGACGAGGTCACCACCGTTGCGGTGGTACGGCGAGAGACCGCCCTCGCCCGTGTTCTGCATCGCGCCCGCCATCGCCGCGCCCTTGTTGAGCGCCGTGACGGCCGCGCCGGACAGCGACCCGAAGCTCATCGCCGAGATGTTCACGACGCTCGCCGGCCGGAACGCCTTGGCGCGCCCGCGCGGGCCGCCCAGCACCTTCGCCGAGGGCAGCGGGGACTGCGGGTCGTGCAGATCGGGCAGCGCGCCGGCGAACGTGCGCTGCTTTATGTACGCGTGCCCCTGCACGTGCTCGACGTCCACGTCGGTCCCGAAGCCGAAGTAGTTGTTCTCCTCCTTCGCCGACGCGTAGATCCAGGTGCGCTGGTCACGGCTGAACGGGCGCTCCTCCTCGTTGGACGTCACGACGTACTGCCGCAGCTCCGGCCCGATCGTCTCCAGCAGGTACCGGGCGTGCCCGATCACGGGGAAGTTTCTGAGCAGCGCGTGCTTCTTCTGGACGAGGTCGCGGGCAGCCACCAGCGCCAGTGCTGTCGCGGCGGCCGCGCCGATGTTCCGAGCACGCATGAACGTTCCTCTCCTCGACTGCTCGTTACCCGACTCCAGCGCTGTGCGGCGGATGTCGTGGACGTTGGGCGGCGGACACGGCCCGGCGGGGCATCGGTGTCCGACGGCAGAACGTCACACGATGCTAGAGGCCGCGCGGGCGGGCGTACGGGCCGGGGTGCGCGGGCCCGTACACCCCGGCCCGAGGGGTGCCCGGACCCGACCGCCGGTGGAGTCGCCCGGGCGTCAGGCGACGAGGGAGTCGAAGACGTCGAAGAAGGCGTCCAGCGGGGCCCGGTCCCGGGCCACTTTCGCCCGCAGCGCCGCGCCCTCCCAGGCGTTCACGAGGAACGGGCCCAGCTGCTCGGAGGCGAGGCCGGTCGTGAGCGCGCCCGCTTCACGGGCCTCGTCCAGGACCTGCGCGACGGCGGCGGTCCAGAGATCCAGGGCGGATTCGACCTTGCCGCGCATCATGTCGCTCTGGTTCGAGATCTCAGCCCCGAAGTTCCCGAAGATGCAGCCGCGCTCGAAGGACGCGCGCTCCAGGTCCGCGGCCAGGTACTGGAAATGGGCACGAAGGCGCGGAACGGGGGCGAGGGTCTCGTCCCGCAGCATCTCCAGCCTGCGGGAGACGGCGTACTGGCCGCCGAGGGACTGCGCGCCGACCCCGAGCGGCCGATCGTGCCCGGACACGGGGTGGTGGGCGTGATCGACGCCGTCGGCCGGGGTGTCAACGCCTGGCGGGTCGGCGAGCGCGTCGGTGTCGGCTTCCTGGCCGGACACTGCTGGGAATGCGACCCCTGCCGACGCGGCGACTTCGTCAACTGCCGCGACCAGGCACAGACCGGGACGACGACCGACGGCGGCTACGCCGAGGGCGTCCATGCGCGGACCAGTGGTCTCGTGCGCATCCCCGAGGGCATGCCCCCGGCCGAGGCGGCCCCGCTGCTGTGCGCCGGTCTGACCACGTTCACCGGGCTCCGGCAGGCCGGCGCCCGTCCGGGCGGGCTGGTCGCGGTGCAGGGCATCGGCGGACTCGGGCACCTCGCCCTCCAGTACGCGCGCAGCCTCGGGTACCAGGTCGTGGCCGTCGCCCGGGGCCGGGAGAAGGAGTCGCAGGCCCGCCTGCTCGGGGCCCACCACTACATCGACAGCAACGAGGAGGACGTCGCCGACGCCCTCCAGGCGCTCGGCGGCGCGTCCGCCATCCTCGCGACCGCCGCCAGCGGAGCCTCCATGAGTCCCCTGGTGGCGGGGCTCGCCCCGCGCGGCAGGCTCGTCGTTCTCGGCGCCGCGCCCGACCCCATCCAGGTGAACACCGCCGACCTGCTCTTCGGCACACGCACCGTCCAGGGCCATCTCACCGGCTCCCCGATGGACAACGAGGACAACCTGGCCTTCAGCGTCGCCCACGGGATCAAGCCCCGCATCGAGGTGTTCCCGCTGTCCGAGGCCCCGAGGGCGTACGAGCACATGCTCTCCGGAAAGGCGCGCTTCCGCGCCGTCCTCGACGCGAGCGCCTGACCGGATCGACGAACGGCGTACGACGGCTCCTCCCTCCCGGTGGCCGGAAGCAGGTCCCCGGGTCCGCCCGCGCCGCCGCCCGGACCGCCGCGGCCGCGGAGCCCGCGGAGCCCGCGCACGGCTGAGCCGGCCCGGCGGGCGTTCCCCGTCGGTGTCGTCGGTGCCGCCCCGGGGCAGTGTGGTCCCGCGGAGGCCGGGCGGGAACCGCCCGGCACCGGCAGGCAGGAAGCACGGACGACGACAAGGGGCAGAGGGATGAGCACCGACGGCGTGACGGCCACGGCACTGGTGGTCCAGAACGAGCCCGGAGGGGGACCGGGCCGTTGGGCGGCCTGGCTGGAGGAGCGGGGTGTGACGACGCACGTGGTCCGGGCGTACGAAGGCACCCCGCTTCCGGACCGGTCGGAGCACCCCGGGCTCGTCGTCCTCGGCGGCGCCCGCCTTCCCGACGACGACGCCTCCGCGCCCTGGCTGCCCGCGACCCGGGCCCTGGTGCGTCAGGCGATCGACGAGGGGACACCGATGTTCGGCATCTGCCTCGGGGGCCAGCTGCTCGCCCATGTCGCCGGCGGCGAAGTGCGCGGGCGGCACGGACCGCCCGAGTTCGGCAGCACCCGGCTCAGCCTGCGCCCCGAGGCGGCCGAGGACCCGCTGTTCCACGGGCTGCCCGCACATCCTCCGGCCATCGAGAACCACATCGACGCCGTCACCGCGCTCCCCGCCGGCGCCCACTGGCTGCTCCGCAGCGAGCGCTGCCCCTACCAGGCGTTCCGCATCGGTTCCGCGGCGTGGGGCGTGCAGTTCCATCCGGAGACCACGGCCGAGCGGATCCGCGGCTGGAACCGCGACCGGTTGGACCGGAACGGCGCGCCGCCCCCGGAGACCCTGCACGCCCTGGCGCTGCGGGACGAGCCGGAAGCCACCGAGACCTGGCGCACCGTCGCGCACCGCTTCGCGGACGCGGTGACCGCGAGAGCCCGGCGATCGTGACCGTACGGGCCCGTTGACGAGCCCGTGTGCCACTGGCGACCGCTCCTGCGGGCCGGCCTCCCCGAACCCGCCCTGCCGCATCGGAGCGGTCGGCCCCGTGACCCGTGCGAGGCCGTCGAGGCGCCCGCTTGATCCCTCCCGGACGGCAGGGCAGGGTGGGCCCATGACATGGACAGCGCCACCGGTCGAGCGCACCGAACAGCTGGGCGACCTGGGCACGGTGACCGAGCGTCGGATGCTGGAGGGCTGGCTGCGTCGGCACCGGGAGACGCTGCTGGTCAAATGCGCCGGGCTGGAACCGGACCAGTTGGTGCGGACGACCGCGGAGCCGTCGAACCTCACCCTCCTGGGCCTGGTCCGGCACATGGCGGAGGTGGAGCGGTGGTGGTTCCGGCGCTCCTTCGCGGGCGAGGACATCGGCGACGTCTTCACCGGCCCGCCGGACGGCGACGAGGGGTTCGACGGGGTGCGTGCGGCCGACGCGGAGAGGGACTTCGCGCTGTTCCGGAACGAGATCGAGGCCTGTGACGCGGCAGTGGCCGGGCGCGACCTCGACGAGGCCTTCGTGTCCTCCTACGGGGTCGCCCTCAGCCTGCGCTGGGTCTACATGCTGATGATCCAGGAGTACGCCCGCCACAACGGCCATGCCGACCTCCTCCGGGAGCGGACCGACGGGGCGACGGGCGACTGAGCCTCCCCCGGCCAGGCCGGGACCGGGGTTCCCTCCCGGACCGGCCGGGTCCTCGGGCGTCCGGGAGCCGACCGTCGGTCGTCGGGCTACGTCGCGGCGGTCCGGATCCCGAGGGCGAGGAACATCACGGCCGTGACCCTGGCGGCCAGGCGCTTGAAGCGGGGTTTCCGCAGGAGGCGCGAGGCACGCCGGACGAGGCCGGTCCAGGCGAGGAGCCAGAGCGTCATCAGCAGCGCGTGGGCGGTGGCCAGGGCGAGTACCTGGCTGCCGAAGGAGGCGTCGGCGTCGATGAACTGGGGAGCGAGGGTCAGGTAGACGGAGGCCGCCTTCGGGTTGAGGACGTTGGCGAGCAGGGCCTGGACGTAGACGGAGTCCGGCCGCGCCGGCAGCTGCCGGCGGGCGGGAGTGCGCGCCGGGGCCGAGGCGGACCGCCAGGTCCACAGGCCCAGGCCGATGAGATAGACCGCGCCGACGACCTTGACGGTTGTGAAGGCCCGGCCGGAGTGCATGACCAGGGCCGACAGTCCGGCCACGGCGAGGGCGGCGTGGACGTACAGGCCGGTGGTCGTGCCGAGGATGACGGGAAGGGCCTGGCGGCGGCCGTTGTCGGTGACGTGCTGGACCAGAAGGGCCAGGCTGGCTCCGGGGGTGGCGACCAGGGGGAGGACCGCCGCCAGGAACCCGAGGACGGCACAGGGGTGGACCATGATGCCTCCGTGGCGGACGGACGGGGTCAGAGCACGACGCGGTAATGGGTGGTCAGGCGCCGGTCGTCGTCCAGGACGTGGAAGGCGAGACCGGGCGGCTGGTCGCGGTCCGCGGGGCGGTCGCCCTCCCAGGGCATGCGCAGGGTCCAGGTGACGGCCGGGCCGACGATCAGGGGACGGCCGGCGAAGGTCGAGGCGGCCGCGGTGTGGGCGTGTCCGGTCAGGACGGCGACGACCTGCGGGTGCGCGTCCAGCAACTCGGCCAGATTTCCGGGCTGTTCGAGCAGGCTGGAGTCGGGCAGCGGGTGGTGGAGTTCGACCGGCGGCTGGTGGAAGGCGATCAGCGCCGGGGTGCCCGGCGGGAGTGCGGCGAGCCGGGTGTCGATCCAGTCGAGCGTTTCGGCGTCGAGGCGCCCCTCGTCGCGGCCGGGAACGGTGGAGTCGCACATCAGGACGGCGGTCCCGGCGATGTGGTGGATCCGGTTGACGGGCCCGTGGCCGGGCGCCTCGCCGAGTAGGGCCTCGCGGTAGACAGGACGTACGTCGTGGTTGCCGGGACAGGTGAGCACCGGGAAAGGGGCCGTCAGGATGCGGGCCGCTTCCTCGTACTCGGCTTCCTCGCCGTGATCGGCGATGTCCCCCGTGACCAGGACCGCGTCGACCGGGCGGGGCAGGGTGCGCAGGTGGTCCATGACGCGGACCGCGCGTTCGGTGGCCCGCTCACTGCCGTCCAGGTGCAGGTCGCTGATCTGGGCAAGCAGCACCGTCATCGTCTGTCCCCTCCCGTGGCGGCCGCGGCCACCGGTTCACCGCGAGGTGCGGCGCATCGCCCCACCCCACTGTCTAACGGAAATTATTTTTTTGCCGTTAGAGACTCTAGGGTGCGGACGGGAATGTGATCAAGTGGTCGACGACCCGACAGGGGCAGGGAGGGAGACATCGATGGAACGCTGGCCGGCGCTGGAACTGGCGAGCACGATCCGCCACGACGGAGAGGGCGGCGTCGCCGACGACCTCGCCACGGCGCACGGGACGACCCGTTGGATCCGGGCGCAGGCCGACCTGCTGGGCGACTGCCTCCCGGCCGGGGGGATCACGGCGGACGAGGGTCTCAGGGCCGAGATCACCGAACTGCGGCGGGCGGTCCGGGCGTTGTTCGCCCGGGTGGTCAGTCCCGCTCCTCCCAGCCCGGCGGACGCCCGGCGGCTGATGCCGGCCGATCAGGCGCTGGCCCACCTCAACTCGGTCGCCGCCCGCGAACCGGTCGTCCCGCAGCTGGACTGGCCGCAGGGGGGCGCCCCCGGAACCCGTCTGCTGTCGGCGCAGGACGACCCGGAGGTGCGCCTCCTGGCGGCCCTGGCACGCGCGGCCATCGACTTCCTGAGCGGCCCGCAGCGCGAGCAGTTGCGCGCCTGCACCGCTCCCCGCTGCGTGCGCTACTTCGTCAAGAGCCACGGACGGCAGGAGTGGTGCAAGCCGTCGTGCGGAAACCGGGCACGGGCGGCGCGGCACTACCGGCGTCAGCACGTGGCGACCGATCGCGATCCCGCTTCGTCCTGACCGCCGTTCGGTGTGATGCCGGGGGCAGGGCGGGCCGGTACCACCGGTCCGCATGCCCCCGGACCTGCGGCGGGACACCCACCGACACCTTCCCCGTCCTGCCCGGCCGACCGGCCCGACCGTGCCGGACGGCTGTTACACAACGATCATTGAGTGCCTTCGAACGCCCCTGGAATAGTTCGGAGCCCGGGGCCGTGAGCGCATTCGATCCGAGCCCCGCACGGGCCGGGCCCCCGCCCGCCCGATCCACTCCTGAGCAGGGGCAATCTTGCGTAAACGATCGAAACAGGCGTACGCCGTCGTCGCTGCGGCCGCCGTCGTCCTGACCGCGGGCACGACCGGCCCGGCAGTGGCGAAGAACAGTGGCCCGGACAGAGAACTCCCGGTAACAGCAAAGGACTTGAAGACTTCCGGCCGGACCGTGCACACCGTCGCACTGATCACCGGCGACCGGGTCCTCGTGGACTCCCGCGGCCGGGTCGGCGGTATCCAGCGGGCGAAGGGCCGGGAGGACATGCCCTTCTTCACCCGTACCCACGACGGCCACACCTACGTGGTGCCGCGCGACGCCCGGCGGCTGATCGCCGACGGCACGCTGGACCAGCGGCTGTTCGACGTCACCGCACTCGCCCGACCGGAGAGCCGCAGGGCCAACCGGGACGGGCTCAAGGTGATCGTCGGCTACCGCGGATCGGCGGCCGGGTCCGCCCGTGCCGGGGTGCGGTCCTCCGACGGCACCACCGTCCGCCGGACCCTGTCGACCCTCGGCGCCGATGCCGTCACCGGCGCCACCGACGGCGCGGACTCGCTGTGGGACGCCCTGACCCGCCGGCGGAGCGACGGTTCGGCGGCCATGACCTCCGGCATCGCACGGATCTGGCTGGACGGCGTCCGGAAGGCCTCGCTCGACCGCAGCACCGGACAGATCGGTGCCCCGGCGGCCTGGGCCCGCTCCTACGACGGCACCGGTGTGAAGATCGCCGTCGTGGACACCGGGATCGACGCCACCCACCCGGACCTGGCGGGCAAGGTGGTGGCGGAGCGGAACTTCAGCGGCTCCCCGGATGCCAAGGACCGGGTCGGGCACGGCACACATGTGGCCTCCACCGCGGCCGGTACGGGGGCGAAGGACGCCCGGTTCAAGGGCGTGGCCCCCGGGGCCCGGCTGATCAACGCCAAGGTGCTGGACGACCGGGGCTCCGGGGAGGACTCCGGCATCCTCGCCGGGGTCGACTGGGCCGTCGCCCAGGGCGCCGACATCATCAACATGAGCCTGGGCAGCCCCGACACCTCCGGGATCGATCCGTTGGAAGCCCAGGTCGACAAGCTCTCCGCGGAGAAGGGCGTCCTGTTCGCGGTGGCCGCGGGCAACAGCGGACCGGGACGGGGCACGGTCGCTTCGCCGGGCAGCGCCGACGCGGCCCTGACCGTCGGCGCCGTCGACGACAACGACCTGATCGCCGAGTTCTCCAGCGTCGGACCCCGCATCGGGGACGGCGCCGTCAAGCCCGACATCACCGCGCCGGGCGTGGACATCACGGCGGCCGCGGCGACCGGCACCCCGGACCAGAACCCCGCCGGGTACACCAGCATGAGCGGCACGTCGATGGCGACCCCGCACGTCGCGGGCGCCGCGGCGATCCTCAAGCAGAAGAACCCCACCTGGACGGGCGCACAGATCAAGGCCGCCCTGACGGGCTCGGCCAAGGGCGGCTCCCACTCGGTCTTCCAGCAGGGCGCGGGCCGGCTCGCCGTCGACAGGGCGATCGACCAGACACTCGTCTCCGAACCGGGCTCGGTCGACCTGGGCGTCCAGCAGTGGCCCCACACCGACGACACCCCCGTCACCAAGCAGGTGAAGTACCGGAACGGCGGCACCGCGGACGTGACGCTGGACCTGTCGCTGGAGACGCCCACCGGCGGGGACGGAAAGCCCGCCCCGGCCGGGTTCTTCACCCTCGGGGCACAGCGGATCACGGTCCCGGCGGGCGGTACCGCCACCGTGGACCTGACGGCCGACACCCGGCTGGGCGGTACGGTCGACGGCTCGTACTCGACCACGGTCGTCGCCTCCGCGGACGGCCGGACCGTGCGCACCGCGGCAGCGGTGGACCGCGAGAGCGAGTCGTACGACGTCACCTTCAGGACCATCGGACGGGACGGCGCGGCCAGTACCACCTGGCAGGCCGACCTGAAGGGCTACCGCGAGTCCGCCGCGGGCCTGCGGTTCCTCCCCGACCTGTCGTCGGGCTCCGCCACGGTCAGGCTGCCGCGCGGCACCTACAGCCTCGCGGCCGACATGCTGGTCGACCCCGCCGCCCCGGACAAGGGCATCGACCTGATCAACAACCCGCGGCTCTCGGTGACCGGCCCCACCACCGTCACTCTCGACGCCCGGACCACCCGGCCCGTGAACGTCGAGGTGCCGGACGCGGCCGCCCGCTTCACGCGCGCCGGAATGATGTACACCCTGAACACGCCCGAGACCTTCATCATCGAGGGGGGCGAGTTCGGCAGCTTCGACAACCTGCGCACCGCGTACCAGGGCCCCGAGATGGACGACGGCTCCCTCGTCCAGCAGTGGTCCGCGAACTGGCAGCGGGGCAACACCGAATACAACATCATCACCGGCGGCCCGGTCCAGAAGCTGGCCACCGGATACAGCAAGACCTACCGGCCCGAGGACCTGGCCCTGGTCAAGGCGAAGATCGGGTCGTCCGTACCCGGTCGCGAAGGCGCCCTCGCGGCACACGGCATATTGGACTACGGCGGCGGCGTCGACGCCCCCTACTCCGTGCAGTCGGCACCGGGAACGCGCGACGTGTACCTGTCCACGGACCACGGCGCACTCTGGAACGTCGTCGCGGGCGTGCTGGGCGAGGCGGACTCCACGGGCTACCGGAGCTTCGACTCGCTGTACGGCTTCGACGAGCCGCGACGGTTCGAGGCGGGGAAGACGTACACCGAGGAGTACAACATCGGTGTGCCGGGCCCGCGGATGAACGCGAACGAGGGACTCGTACGCGACGGTGACGACATCTACGGATCGTTCCCGCTGGTGAGCGACGGGGCGGGCCACTTCGGGTCCGCCCAGTACTCGAACGCCGAAACCACCGTCCACCGCAACGGCGAGCTGTACGCGCAGGAGGACGCCGCCATCGACCAGGGGGCCTTCACACTGCCGTCGGAACCCGCCGCGTACAAGGTGTCGACCACGATCCACCGCAACCCGGCGATCAACCGCACCGGAACCCGGATCGACGCCTCGTGGACCTTCGACTCGGCCCGCACCGAGAGCTCCACGCAACTCCCGGTCTCCACGGCTCGTTTCCTGCCGCGGCTCGCACCGGACTCCACCGTCCCGGCAGGCAGCAGGCAGACCTTCCCCGTCCAGGTGCAGGGCGCCGCGGCCGGCACCGGCCTGAAGTCCCTGCGGGTCCTGGCGTCGTACGACGGCACGACGTGGCTGCCCGTCCCGGTCACGGCGGGCAAGGTCACGGTGAACGCCCCGAAGAAGGACAGGGCGATCTCGCTGAAGGCCGTCGTCACCGACAAGGACGGCAACCTGTCGACGGTCGCGATCCACAACGCCTTCTTCGGCAAGTGAGACCACCCGGGACCGGAGCCCACGAGCGGCGCACCACCGGATGAGACCCCGGCGGGCGGGGCACGGTCCCGGGTGAACCCGAAGGAGCGGTTTGCCGGAACGTCTGTTCCGGCAAACCGCTCCTTCCCGTACGGGCGCGCCGGGAAGCCCCGGTCCCGCCACGGCTCAACGTGCCGGCACCGGGACCGGCCGCACGGGGCAGTCGGCCGGGGCGAGACGGTCCCCCCGCCCGACCAGCGTCACCGGCACGGCCCCCCGAGCATGCGCCGCGTACGCGGCCGTGCAGACGATCTGCTCACGGGCGGAAGCGGTCAGCCGGGTCACCCGCAGACGCAGCTCGACCTCGACGGCGGCCCCACCTGTCACGACCCGGCCCACGGCGGATGCCGCACGGGGCAGCGAGGGCGCGTTGCGGAGCCCGGCACGCCGCTCCGCCTTGTCCGGCCCGGCGAGCAGGGCGGTGACGGCCGCGAGCGGCGAGGAGGCCCCGCTCGTCGCATCGGCCGCCGGGGACGAACCGTCGAGACCCACCCGTCCGCGCGACGCGTCCGGGGCGGCCGACGAGCCATCCGGTACGACGGAACCCGCCGTGCCGTCCTCCCACGGCGATGCGACGATCCGCGGCACGGGCAGCAACTCGCCGTCGGGGGAGCGGAAGAACAGCAGCACGCGCTCCTCGCGCGGGGGAAGCAGATCGGCGACGGCCGGCCCGCCGGCCTCGACCACGGACGTCTCCTGGATGCCACAGCCCACGAGCGGACCCCCGACGAGGACCAGCAGCGTGACGAGCCGCACCGCCCGACGCCCCCTCGACACCGGCCCCTTCACGTGGCGGCCCCCGTCCGGCCGTGGCCGTCCACGGGCCCCGTGCCATCCTGCGCGGACGACGGGCCGTCCGGCGCACCGTCCCTGGACGCGGGCCCGTCGAAGGGCAGCTCCACGGTGAACAGCGCGCCACCGCCGGGCGCGTTCCCCGCACGGATCGTGCCGCCGTGCAGTTGTACGTTCTCCTCGGTGATCGCGAGCCCGAGGCCGCTGCCCGACGAGCGGGAACGCGCGGCGTCCGCCTTGTAGAAACGGTCGAAGACGTGCGGCAGCGCGTCCGGGTCGATCCCGGGGCCGCTGTCGCGCACCTCGGTGACCAGCACGCCACCGCGCGCCGACAGCCGCACGGTGACCGGCTCGGCACCGTGGTGCAGGGCGTTGCCGACCAGGTTGGCCACGATGACGTCGAAGCGGCGCGGGTCGAGACGGATGCGGAAGCCCCCGGGCAGTTCCGCGTCGACCCGGTCGAGCCACTTCCGGTCGGCCAGGGTGCGGCGCACGGCCTCCGCCGCGTCCACCTCGTCGGTGTTGAGCTCCGCCGCCCGGGCGTCGAAGCGGGAGATCTCCATCAGATCCTCCACCAGCACGGCCAGCTTGCCGGTCTCGGCACTGATCAGACGCACCGCCCGGGCGGTGTCCGGGGAGAGCTCCGCGGCGTCCTCGTCCACCACGTCCGTGACGGCGAGCATGCCGGCGAGCGGGGTGCGCAACTCGTGCGAGACGTCCGAGGCGAAGCGCCGGGCCCGCGCCCCGGCATCCCGCAACTCCTGCACGGAGCGCTCCAGACGGGCTGCCGACTCGTTGAACGTCCTGGCCAGGTCGGCCATCTCGTCCCGGCCGTGCACCGGGATGCGCGTGTCGAGCCGCCCACCGCCCATGGAGTGCGCGGCACGCCGCAGCTCACGGACGGGCCGCAGCACACTGCGCGCCGCGAGCAGCGCGGGCACCAGGGCCACGGCCAGCCCCGGCAGCGCGCCGTCACGGGCCGCGGTCACCAGGGCGTCGATGTCCACCTCCTCGTTCGTCATGGGCATCACGGCGAAGAGCACCAGGCCGCTCGGCACCGCGTCGCCGCCGGCGACGATCCGGGTCATCACCGGCATCCCGATCGTCAGATACGCCTTCCCGTCCTCGACGACCCGCTCGAAGACACCGCGCGGCGAAGTGAGCGCGGCACGGCGCAGCCCCGCGGTCAGCACACCGGAGACGGGCCGGTCACCCGAGGAGGCACGCACCGAGCCGTACTCGGCGAAGACGATCCACGGATGCGGTTTGGCGCGCGCCGCGATGTCGTAGAGGTCCCACCGCAGCGAATCGGGGTCCAGGGGCAGCCGGGGGACGAACTGCTCGACCTCCTCGCGGAAGGAGGTGACGGCCGTGTCCTGCGCCCGCACGAGGACCGCGCTGCGCGCCTCCCGGTAGGTCAGCGCGGCGGTCGTGACGGCGCTGACGGCCGCCACCAGCAGGAACGCGATCACCAGCCGGGCGCGCAGCCCGAACGCGGCGGTCGCTCCGGGTATCTTCACAGCGGACCGAAGCGGTAGCCGAAGCCCCGCAGGGTCTGGACGTACCGGGGATCGCGGGACGGATCCTCGATCTTGGCGCGCAGCCGGCGCACACAGGCATCCACCAGACGGACGTCGCTGTGGTAGCTGTGCTCCCAGATCTCCTCCAGGAGCCGCTGCCGGCTGAAGACCTGCTCGGGCGCCGCGGACAGGTGCAGCAACAGCTTCAGCTCGGAGGGCGCGAGGGCGACCGGAGCGCCCGACTTGAGGACGGTGTGACCGGCGCGGTCGATGTCGAGTTCACCGTGGCGCTCGACGGCGGGCCCCGCGCCGGCCGGGCCCTCGACGCGGCGCAGCACGGCACGTATCCGGGCCTCGATGACCTCGGCACGGGCGGGCTTGACGATGTAGTCGTCCGCCCCCGCGTCCAGACCGACGACGATGTCGACGTCGTCGCCGCGCGCGGTCAGCATGACGATCGGCAACTGGCTGGTCTCGCGCACCCGGCAGCACAACTGGACGCCGCTCATGGCGGGAAGCATCAGATCGAGCAGCAGGAGGTCGGGGCGGAAGGAACCCATCGCCTCCAGACCGGCCTCGCCGGTCGCGACGGCGAGGACCTCGTGCCCCCGTCGGCGCAGTCCGAGCTCGATGCCCTCGCGCACGGAGGGGTCGTCTTCGACGAGGAGGACGCGTGGCATGGCGGTGTCTCCGGGGTCGTGCGGAAAGAACGGGCAGGTCGTCAGGGCCCCGGCGACCGAACACCGGGGACGGGAATGAAGAGCGTACGACCGCGTCCGTGGTTGCCCGGGACACGGTCGTACGCACGCGTCACGTGCCGGGCCTGCGGACGAACTCCAGCTTCCGCGCCGCGTGCCCCATGGACAGGACGCCGGAGTCGGAGAGGGAGTACCCGCGGGCGCCGGTGGGGGCGATGCCGCAGGGACTCGCCGAACCACGCCGGTAGACCGGCCTGGAGACGAGACCGGTGTCGTTCACGAACACCAGGACCTCCTTCCAGGCGCAGTGCTTGCCCGAGGACTCGTCCCAGCCCCGGACGAAGAATTCCCCGGTCCTCGCCTGTTCGATGGTGACCTGGGCCGTCGGGTCTTCCCTCTCGCCCTTGGGCACCCACTGCCCCACGTACTTCTCGGGCACGGGTTCCTTGCCCGCCCTGGCCTTGAAGAGGACGGCCTTGTACCGGCCGTCGTCGGTGGCGAAGTTGAGATTGCCGTCCTTGCGGGCCTTCAGGGTGTACGACGGCAGGAACGCGCACTTGCCGCCGCCGAAGGCGTTCTCGTTGTGGGCCTCACCCAGGGAGACCGCTCCCTCGGACGCCTTCTTCGGCTCCTTGTTCACCACGCAGAGAGACGTGCCGGTCAGGAAGAAGGACCTGGCGACCGTCCGCTGCTGCTCGTCCTTCTTGAACTCGACACGTACACGCGTGTCGCTCAGCGGCACGCCCTCCCACGCCCCGAGGAAGTCCTTCGGCACGCTCACCCCGGCCGGGGCGGCCTCCGAACCGCCGCCCGCACCACCGCTCCCACCGGAGGCCGTGTCGTCGCCCCGGGAACTCACCGCGATCGGCACACCGACGGCGAGGACCAGCACCCCGACGACGGCGCCGACGAACCGGGCCCGCCCGAATCGCGAACGCTCGGGCGGGGGACTCGGCCGTGTCGGGAGGCCGCCGGGAGCAGGGGTGCCCGCCGGGGCGTCCCCGGGCACCCCGGACCGCACCTCCTCGTGCGCATCCACCGGAGTGTCCTGCCGCCGGGTGTCCGCCCGTGCCTCCGGCGGGACCTCCGCGGGCTCCTCCGGCTGCTCGTCCGCGGACCCGCCCGACGCATGCCCCTGCGGATCCAGATCCAGCAACCGCGCCGCACGCCGCCCCAGTTGGTCGAGCAGCTCGCCCGGCAGCCACGGCCGGGCCTGTCCGGCGGCGGTGGTGCGGGCCACGAGCTCCATGGGCGTGGGCCGTTTCCCGGGGTCTTTCTCCAGGCACTGGCGTACGAGCCCGAGCACACCCTCCGGCACGCCCTCCAGGTCCGGCTCCTCCTCGGCCACCCGGAACAACTGCGCGTGCAGCCCGATGGAGTGGCTGCCGAACGGGGGCCGCCCGGTCGCCGCGTACGCGAGGACGGTGCCGAGGCTGAACACATCGCTCTGCGGGCCGACTCCGAGCCCGCGCACCTGCTCGGGCGACATGAAGCCGGGCGAGCCGATGACGGCGCCGGTACTGGTGCGAAAGCCGTTGCCGGAAGCGGCGTGCAGGGCGCGGGCGATGCCGAAGTCGATGACACGGGGGCCGTCGACGGCGACGAGGACGTTGGACGGCTTCAGGTCCCGGTGCACGAGACCGGCGTCGTGGACGGCCCCCAGGGCGAGCGCGAGCCGGTTCGCGAGGACGAGCAGCGAGTGCTCGGGCAGCGGGCCGTAGTCGTCGATGACGACGGCCCGCAGGTCGGGGCCCGGCACGTAGCCGGTGGCGACCCAGGGGGTCGCGGCACTCGTGTCGAAGTCCAGGACCGGCGCGGTCCAGTCACCGCCCACCCGCCGCGCGGCGTCGACCTCCCGCGCGAACCGCTGCCGGAAGTCGTCCTGCCCGGCGAACTCGGGCCGCACGACCTTCACGGCGACGGTCCGTCCTCCTTCGGACCGTGCGAGGTACACCCGGCCCATGCCCCCTTCCCCGAGCACCCCGAGAAGCCGATAGGGGCCCAAAGCGCGCGGATCGTCCGGGCTCAGAAGGTTCATGCGAAGGACGATACGTCAGGGCAGGACGGGGGAGAAAAGCACGACTCACCTGCTGCGCTTGGTATTTGACCGGTTCCCGACCCCGGACCCGCACCGTCGGCCGGGGCCGTGGCGGGCATCCCGAACGAACCCGTCCGGGACCCGGTCGGGAGGACGCGTCCGGACGATGCCGTGCCGGATCCCGTGGCCGGACGAGGCCGCTTCGGGCGGCGCGCCGGCCGCAGCGGGTCATGACGTCGTCGACGCGAAGTCCCAACAGGCCGGACACTCGCGCACCACGGGGTGGGAACACTCCAGGACGTGGTCGAGGAAGGCCGAGGCCCGTTCGAGCCGCGCGCGTTGCCGGTCGATCGCGTCGCGCTGCTCGGCGATGAGGCGTCCGCGTTCCTGCCGCCGGCCGTTCAGGAGCCGGGCGATCGCGCCGAGCGACATGCCGGCCCGCTGGCACTTGACCGCGATCGACAGCGCGTCCATCAGCTCCGGGTCGTAGCGCCGGGCGCCGCTCGCGGTGCGACGAGGGGTGATCACGCCGGTGGCCTCCCAGTGTCTGAGGAGGTGCGTGGAGACTCCGAGGCGTTCGGCCGCCTCGCCGATTCGCAGTAGCAGGGTGCTCATGTGCCCATGATCGTTGACTTCGTGCCGACACGAACTTCTACCGTCTGCCGCATGCGAATCCACGAACTCAATTGCGGAACCCTCGACGTCCCCGGCGGCGAAGCCGTCTTCGGGGCGCCCCACTTCATCTGCAGATGCCTCCTGATCGAGCTGGAGGACCGGCTCGTCGCCGTCGACACCGGGATCGGGCACAGGGACATCGAGTCCCCCGGGCTCCGCCTGGGGGAGGACTGGATCGAACAGGTCCGTCCGGCTCTCGACCCCGACGAGACGCTGATGGCCCGTGTCGTCTCGCTGGGACTGGACCCGCGGGACGTCTCGGACGTGATCGTGACCCACCACCACCGTGACCACGTCGGCGGCCTCGCGGACTTCCCGTCGGCCCGGGTCCACGCCACGGACGAGTGCCGGTCCGCCGTCGAGGAGGGCGACGGACGCGTCATGCCCGCACAGTGGGCGCACGGCGTGGTGTGGGCTCCCGCACCCGTCCCGGCGACCCCTTGGCGGGGGCAGGAGTCCTGGACGCTCGACGGCCTCCCGGAGTCCATCCGCCTGATCGCGCTGCCCGGTCATTCACCGGGGCACGTCGGCGTACTCGTCGACGACGCACTCCGGGGCCAGGAGCTCCTGCACATCGGCGACGCGATCCACCACCACACGCAGCTCACCCGCACCGCGCCGCCCGCGGTCGAGGCGTTCGCCGCCTCCGTGCAGCACGACGCGACCGCCGGGCTCCGCACCCGACGACTGCTGGCGGAGCTCGCGGGCGAGGGGTCGGTGCGCCTGGTCAACTCGCACGACCCCGAACCCGTCGACCGGACCGGGCAGCCGGGCACCGCCCGGCACCACGGCGCGGAGCGGTGCTGATACCGCGCCGGTCCGTCACGACGCAGGAGGCCGGTCCCGCCCCGCGCCGAGGGGCGGAGGGCAGGACCGGCGAGCCCGGCTGTCAGGACACCCGGAAGCTGTACAGAGATCCGACGCTCTTCCAGGAGTGCAGGCCCGAGGGGGGCTCGCTGTGGGCGGGAGTGCCCGTGCAGTCGCCGTTCCGGTAGAAGTCCACCCGCCGGTCCGTCATGTTGAGAGTGGCGAGCATGCCGAACGGGGCGGTCACGCACTCGGTGCCGATGTCCTCGTACAGGGCCCACCGGTCCGTGAAGGCGCCTTCCCAGACGCAGATGTTGCCCGCGACACCGCACTGCGACGGGTCGGCGCCCGGCACCGGGCCGGACGCCGCCGATGCCGTACCCGGCATGACTCCGATCAGCAGTGCCGCGGACATGGTCGCGACACCGGCCACGGCCCGCTTGAGACCGGAAATGTGCATGTCTTCTCCTCACAACTCCGAGTGATCTGCGGTGGATCGGGCCCAAGCCTCCCCCCTGCCCCACAGATATTCAAGGGTTCAATTAAATGTCGCCGTCTCCTGATGCCCTGTCCCGGAATCAGTGGTTCGGTGCGTGGTGCCGGATGCGCGAGCGGTACCCGGGACCTGCGCATCCTCCTTTGGAGGAGGGGCGCGAATGGCGTACCTTTCCGGTGATCCCCCGACGGTCACCGGAGTGGGCCCGTGTGCGCAGCACGGGTCGGAAAGGCTCATCCGTGCTCGACACAGCCACCGGCAACGGCACCACCGGGACCGGTTCCCCGATCGACGGGACCGTGCGCGAGGGCGCCCGCCGGGGCACGCGCGCACCCGTCCTCGCGGTCGGCGACGGAGCCCCGGGCTCCCGGAAGGCCGTGAGCGCACCCCACCCCACCGCCCCCGCCGCAGCACGTCGCGGACACGGCCGGCCCGTCGAACGTCCCGAGGCGGTCGCGGCATGAGCACCATCGAAGCCCGGCTCATCGGCACCGGGCGGCTGGACCTGCTGCCGCTGCACGTCGAGCACGCCGAGGAGATGGCCGACGTGCTGTCCGACCCGGCCCTGCACACCTTCATCGGCGGAACTCCCGACACCCCGCAGGCCCTGCGCTCGCGCTATCGGCGGGTGACCGCGGGCTCTCCCGACCCGGCCGTCTCCTGGCTGAACTGGGTGATCCGGCTCCGTGACACGTCCTGCCTGGCGGGCACCGTCCAGGCGACGGTCGGCCCGTCCGGCCATGGGCCCGTCGCCGAGATCGCCTGGGTGGTGGGAACCCCGTGGCAGGGAAGAGGCATCGCCACCGAGGCGGCCCGGGGCCTCGTCGACTGGCTCGGCGGGCAGCAGGTGCGCACCGTCATCGCCCACATCCACCCCGAACACCGGGCGTCCGCCGCCGTCGCCACCGCCGCCGGGCTCGCACCCACCGACGAGTGGCACGAGGGCGAGATCAAATGGCACCGGAGCATCGGACCATGACCCGGACGGCCCACGGGGTCCGGCAGTTCCTCGACCGGGCGGTGGGGAACAGGAAGTCGGTACGCGGGCCGGGCCCGGCCGGGAGCGGGCCGAGCGGAAGACGCCCGGCCGGGGCCGCGGGAGGCACGAGGTTTTGGGCGGTACGGCCCCGGGGCGGCGATGCGGTCACGGCGCGGGGCGGGCCGCGAGCAGCGATTCGAGCGTGGCGAGGGCGGTGTGCCGGCGGGGCGCTCGGGACGAGGTGAAGTGCTCCTCGCCGAGGTCGGCGCCGTCATGGCGGACCGGCCCGTGGAACGTCGCTGAACCGCTGCCGCCGGGCAGCCGGAACAGCGCGCCACGGGTGAACAGAACGCCGTCGAACCGTGTGGTGCCGTGGAACTGGGTGCCCGTGAAGTCCGCGTACGCCAATCGGCAGGCGTTCAGGTCGAGGTCGACCAGAGTGGCGCCGGACAGCGGCAGCTCCGCGTCCGGCCAGAGCCGGTCGGCGTCCGCCGACCGCAGGCGCGCGGCGAGCAGGTCCTGGGCCGCCCGCCGCACGGCCAGTTCGGCCCGCTGCGCGTCGTCGAGGCTCTCGGCGCCGACCGGGAACGGCAGCGGCGTCCGCAGGTACGCGCAGACCACGGTGACGATCCCGGCGCGCAACCCGGGCCGGGCGTCACCGAGGGCGTCCAGGATCCGCAGCCCGGCCAGCCGTACGGAGGCCTCGGCCGCAGCCAACTGGTGTGCGTACGGGGCGACGGCGGTGTCGGTCGTCAGGCGCGCGGGGCCGTCGTCCGCGGGCACCGTCGTCCAGCCGAACGGCCACCGCTGTTCGAGGTCGGTGGCCGAGGCACGGGCATCGGTGAGGTCGGCTGCGGGCTGGTCCAGGTACACCTGCGACTCGAAGCGTGCACCGCGGAACACCGCCGCCGCGCCGAACCGCACCTTCCAGAACCATGCGGCGTTCCGGAAGCGCGCGCCGCGGAACGACGCGGCACCGCGGAACAGCGCCCCGTCCCCGCCCTCCTCCCAGCTCTGGTACTCACCCATCAGGTACGCGTCGGGCCAGTGGGGGTCGGCCTCGTTCGGCTCGTTCCAGGGGATCACGGTCGTCGGCCCGAGCACCTCCGCGGAGGCGTCGTCGTCGGGATCCTCCCGGTCCTCGTCCTCCCAGATGCCCTCCTCGCCGAAGCCGAACCAGGCGAGCCCGTCGAAGCGGGCGTCGTCGAAGCGGGCCGGGCCGTGGAACCGGGCCCGGCCGAAGACGGCCTCCCCGCCGAACCGGGCGCCGGTGAACCGGGCGTCGCAGGAGAACACCGCGCGCGGGAAGACCGCGTCGCCCGCCCACCGCGCACCCTCGAACGTGGTCGTGCCGCGGAACAGACAGTCGGCGAAGGTCGCCCGGTCGAACCGGCAGTCCGTGAAGTCGACGCCGTCCACGACCGCGCCGGTCAGGTCCACCGCGATGCCGTCCCAGCGGGCGGTGTCCTGCCCGGCCGCGTCCGGCACGGGGCGCAGCCGGTCGGCGAGCACGGCGAGCGCCGCTCGCCGTACCTCCGGCCCGGCCGGATCACTGTCGACCTCCGACGGGTGTTCGTCCCGGGCCGGGTGCTCGCGGACGAACGCGCAGAACGCCTCCGCCACGTCCTGACGCAGGTCCGGATGCTCGTCCCCGAGCCGGGCCAGCTCCGCCACGGCCTCCTGCCGGAGGCCGGCGCCGCCACCGCGCAGTCGGCCCGCTGCCGCCCGCACCGCGTCGTCCGCCGGCCCGCCGTCACCGATGATCACTATGGCCCCCACACGGTCAGGACGATCAAGTTCCTTGGTTTCCAAGAGATTAGCGATGCGCCCGGAACCCATCGAACGCGGCCCGACCGCCGACCGTCGTTCGCCGACCACCGGCCACGCGAAACGATCGTGCCGGGCGGCGACCCCTCCCGGGCCGCGGCGGGAGCAGACCGGTTTCCTTGACCGGGCGTGTCCGCTCGGGCGACAGTTCGGGCGCGCCGGGAACAGCCGGTCCGGTCGGCGCGGTTGCACCGATCGAGGGACCGGCGCCGTACGGGCGGGGAGGCACGGGGGACCGCGAGGTCGTCCGCCCCGCCGGGAACCGGGCCCAGGATCGCGGTATGCCCGCCGCGCACTCGGACCGACCCGTATTTCTGCAGGAGGACTTTTCCATGACTGACCGGCCCTTGACGCTGATGGCAGTACACGCCCACCCCGACGACGAGGCCACCGGAACCGGAGGGGTCCTCGCGCAGTACGCGGCGGAAGGAATCCGCACGGTTCTCGTGACGTGTACCGACGGTGGTTGCGGTGACGGGCCGGGGGGTGCCAAGCCGGGCGACCCCGGGCACGATCCGGCGGCCGTCGCCCTGATGCGCCGCCGGGAGCTCGAGGCGAGTTGTGAGGTCCTGAAGATCAGTGATCTGGAGATGCTGGACTACGCCGACTCCGGGATGATCGGCTGGCCGAGCAATGACGCCCCCGGGTCCTTCTGGCGGACCCCCGTGGAGGAAGGCGCCGCCCGACTCGCGGAACTCATGCGCCACTACCGACCCGATGTGGTCGTCACCTACGACGAGAACGGCTTCTACGGTCACCCCGACCACATCCAGGCCAACCGCATCACGATGGCGGCGCTGGAGATGACCGGGCTGACGCCGAAGGTGTACTGGACGACGATGCCCCGCTCGATGATGCAGCGGTTCGGGGAGACCATGCGCGAGTTCGGTGAGGACATGCCGGAGCCGGACCCGGCCGAGGTCGCCGCGATGGCCAAGATCGGTCTGCCCGACGACGAGGTCACCACGTGGGTGGACACCACCGCCTTCAGCGGTCAGAAGTTCGATGCGCTGGCCGCGCACGCCAGCCAGGGCGAGAACATCTTCTTCCTCAAGATGGGCAAGGAGAGGTTCGGCGAGTTCATGGGCATGGAGACCTTCGTGCGCGTCAAGGACACCACCGGCGCGGCCGTACCCGAGAACGACCTCTTCGCGGGACTGCGCTGACCCGCTGAGTGCCGTCATCGCCGCGTCGACGCCGGCGCGGGCCGGACGGTTCGTCCGTCGAACGGCGGCCGACACGAAACCGGGGTTCCCATCCGCATTCGGGCCGTCCTCGATGCCCGAATGCCGCGGAGCGGGACCCGTGAGCTGATCCCGACCCGCTGACGGCGTACGGACGGTGCACATCGGTCGGGCGGCTCCACAACGCGACGAAGCTCCTGGTGGGAGCAGTCACGGCCGAGATCCACGCCGTGCCCCGCCAGGAGCTTCGTGTGCTTTTCCACTCGCCGTCGGTCAATCCATATGGCTGGAATTCATGCTGCCCGAGTGCTCAACCGTGTTCCCTGCGGCGGGAGACCGGGGCGCTTCGGAGGCACCCACCCGTAGGCCGACGGCGCCTGTCCGCCTTGGCTCACCTGTGGTGCTGTGACATCCGTGCCCGGCTCGCCGCCTGCTTCCGTGACGGAGCGCAGCCGTGAGCCGGAGTCGCCATCGGCCCGCGGGTCGTCGCAATTCGGCCACCTCTTCAATTGCACAGACTTCTGTGCACAGGAGTCTGTGCACAGAAGTCTTTGTCGTTTACCTTGGGCCTCATGGAACCTCCCGAGCAGCCCTCCCAAGTGCAACTGAACGCCCGTAACCTGCGGGGCATCGCGCACCCGTTGCGGGTGCAGATGCTGACGGTCCTGCGGACGGAGGGGCCGGCCACGGCCACCACGCTCGCCCGGCGGCTGAACCAGAACACCGGCGCGACCAGCTATCACCTGCGCCAGCTCGCCGAGTACGGCTTCATCGTCGAGGCGCCGTCCCAGGGCGGCCGCCGCGAGCGCTGGTGGCAGGCGGCGCACGTCAACACGGTCCTGCCGGACGATTCGGTGCTGGCGGACGACGGCGGTCTCGGGATCGCCTATCTGCAGGCGCTCGGCCGGGTCTGGTCCGACGCGATGACGACCGCCATCGACGCGACCCCCGCGCTGTCGCCCGAGTGGCGCGACGCCCAGGACTTCAGCGACTACGCACTCACGCTCACCCCGGCCGAGGCCGAAGAGCTGTCGGCGGAGATCCACCGACTGCTCCGTCGACGCAACTCCTCGCCCGAACCGGCGGGTTCGCCGCTGCCCGAGGGCGCGGCACGAGTCACCTTCCAGTTCCAGTTGTTCCCCACCAGCGCAGACCGGCACGTCTCCCACCCCACCGACCCGGAGTGAGAAAGATGACCTCTCGGCACGCGGCCGCCCAGCAGGCGGCGGACAGTGGCACACGCACACCCTCCCCGGACGCAGCCGCCCCGGATGCTCCGGACGCCGCTCCGGACGCCGCCCGGGATGCTGCGGAGGCCCCGGATGCCTCGGACACCCCGGACGCGCCGGACACCCCGGGTGCTCCGGACGGCGAACCCCGGGTCCTGCGCGGACTGGTCGGCATGCTGTCGGCCAACGCGGCGTCCCTGTCGGCCAACCGGGTGCTCTCGATCGCCCTGCCCTGGTTCGTCCTGACGACGACCGGCAGCGTCGGCAAGACGGGTCTGGTCGCCTTCTTCCAGATAGTTCCCTACGTGATAGCCCAGGCGCTGGCGGGGCCGATCATCGACAAGGTCGGCCCCAAGCGCATCAGCGTGGCCGGTGACCTGGCCTCCACCGTCGCGACGGCCGCCGCCCCGTTGCTCTACCTGACGGGCAACCTGTCCTTCGGCCTGCTGCTGGGACTGCTGGCCGTGGTCGGTGCGGCGGACGGCCCGGCCAACGGGGCCAAGGGGCTCTTCGTGCCCGCGGCCACCCGCGCGGCCAGGGTTCCGCTGGAGCGGGGGACCGGTCTGTCGGCGGCGGTCGAACGGACCGCGACGACCGTCGGACCGGCTGTCGCCGGTGTGGTCGTCGCCTCCTTCGGCAGTCTCTACGCCCTGTGGATCACGGCCTTCCTGTTCGGTGTGTCGGCGCTGATCATCTCCACCACCCTCAGCGACCCGGTGCCCGAGCCGCACGAGATGCCGGTCGAGGAGGCCGAGGGCTATTTCTCGCGGCTGCGTCAGGGAGCCGTGTTCCTGCGCGACGCCAAACTGCTGCGGTCCATCGTGTGCATGCTCGCCGTGACCAACCTGCTCGACCAGGCGTTCATGTCCGTGCTGCTGCCGGTCTGGGCGAAGGAGACGGGTTACGGCGCGGGAGCCATCGGCCTGGTGGTCAGCATCTTCGCCGCGACATCGATCATCGCCGCGCTCGTGGCCGCGGGAGTGGCCGACCGGCTGCCCCGGCGTACCGTCTATCTGATCGGCTTCACACTGGGCGGCATCCCGCGCTTCGTGGCCATGGCCACGGGGGCACCCCTGTGGGTGGTGCTGGCGGTGCTGGCGGTGGGCGGCCTGGGCTCGGGCTTCGTCAATCCGATCGTGGGGGCCGTGACGTACGAACTGATCCCCACTCCGCTGCTGGGACGGGTCAAGACGCTGGCCCAGGCCGTGACCTGGGCGGGCATCCCCTTCGGCGGGCTGCTGGGCGCCGGACTGGTGACGGTGGTGGGCACCTCGGGAGCGTTGTGGATCGTGGGCGGGCTCTACCTCGTCGCCATCGGTGTGCCGGCCCTGAACCGGGAGTGGGCGGGCATGCGCAAGCAGACGGTGCCCGACGCGAGCCCCGCCGGCACCGGGAACGGGAAGGAGAGCGAGACCGGCACGGCTCCGGCTCCTGTGGAAGAGGCGGTCAAGGAAGCCGTGTGAGCGGAGGTACGGGGTCGGCACCGGCCGGGCGGTGGACCGCCCGCCGGCCGCCGGTCCCGTACCCCTTCCCCTGCCCCACCCGGTCGGCGGAACCCCGCCGACCGGGTGTTGTGTTCGCGCCCGGCCGGGCTTGAGCGCCCACGCCCGGCGAGTGTGGGCGTCCGCGCCCGGACGGGCTCGGGTGCCCGCGCCCGACGGTCGCGGACGTCCGAGCCCGGCGGGCAGAAGTGACCACGTCCGGCGGGCAGAAGTGACCAGTTATCTCCTCCAGAACGCTCTGCGAGCATCGGATTCGGCTGAGTTTCCGAGGGTTTTCGCAGACGGTCGATGACGAGGAACTGGTGGACACATGACGACGAACCCGATGATGGCCGCGGCCTCCGGTCAGAGGGTCGAGCAGGGCGGTTTCTCTCCCGCGGAAGCCCGCATCGCGGCAGTGTGGAACGCGGTGCTCGGCGCCGGGGTGACCGGGGCGGAGGACGAATTCTTCCGACTCGGCGGAACCCGCCCGCAGGCGGCGGAAATGGCGCGCCGGATCGCGGAGGAATTCGGTTCGGAATTCGGCGCGGAAGAACTGCCGGAGCCGTTGACGGTACGGGCCGTGGCGTCGTTCCTCGCGGAGGAGGCCCTGCTGCGGGCCCGCAGGCTTTTCGAGTCGGCCGACTTCGACGCCGAGGACGCGACGGACGTCGTGGACGCCCTGGTGGCGGCCGGGGCTCCGGACGACGCTCCGGCCATACCCCGCGCGCCCCGGCACGGACATCCGCTGCCGCTGTCGTTCGCGCAGCACCGGCTGTGGTTCCTGGACCAGTTGGAGCCCGGCCGGGCCGAGTACCTGATCCCCATGGGGCTGCGCATCAGCGGCCCGCTGGACGTCCCGGCGCTGCGCGCGTCGCTGTCGGACCTGGTGAGCCGGCACGAGGTGCTGCGCACCCGCTTCGTCGGCGACGTGGACGGCAACCCCGGCCAGGTCGTCGACCCGCCCCGGCCGCTGCCGCTCGCCGTTCACGACCTGCGGTCCGTCGCCGGACAGGACGCGCGCGAGGAGGCCGCCGCCGCGCTCGTGGACACCGAGGGCTTCCGGCCGATGGACCTCGGCACCGGGCCGATGGTGCGTGCCCTGCTGATCCGGCTGGCCGACGAGGAGCACCTGCTCTCCCTGACGGTGCATCACATCGCCTTCGACGGATGGTCGGCGGGGGTGCTGTCCCGGGAACTGACCGCTCTGTACGGCGCGCGGGTCGCGGGAACGGCCGACGGACTGTCCGAACCTCCGCTCCAGTACGCCGACTTCGCTTCCTGGCAGCGCCAGTGGTTCACCGGCGATGTGCTGGCGGAGCAACTGGACTACTGGCGCGCCCGACTGGTCGGCACCGAACCGCTGGAACTGCCCACCGACCGCCGACGCCCGGCGCGGCGCAGCGGCAACGGCGCCATGCTCACCTTCCGCGTGCCGGCGAAGACCGCGGACGACGCCCGCAGGCTCTCCAAGGAGGCGGGCGCGAGCCTGTTCATGACCCTGCTGGCGGTCTTCCAGACGGTGCTGTCGCGCTACAGCGGCCAGGAGGACATCGCGGTGGGCACCCCGATCGCGGGCCGCAACCGGGCCGAGATCGAGAACATGATCGGCTTCTTCGTGAACACGCTGGTCATGCGCACCGATCTGTCCGGCGATCCGGCGTTCACCGAACTCCTCGACCGGGTCAAGGACACCGCGCTCGGCGCCTACGACCACCAGGACCTGCCCTTCGAGCGCCTGGTGGAGGAGCTGGCCCCGCAGCGGGACCTGTCGCGCAACCCGCTGTTCCAGGCGATGTTCGTCCTCCAGAACACCCCCGACAGCCGGTCCTGGGAACTGCCGGGCCTGACCGTGCGGCAGCTCGACGTGTCCGCCCAGGACTCCAAGTTCGACTTCACCTTCTACGCCACCGAGGCCGCCGACGGCGCCCTGGACGGCACCATCGTGTACTCCACCGACCTGTTCGACGAGGCCACGATGGTGCGGCTCGCCGGGCACTTCGAGACACTGCTGGCCGCCGCCTGCGCCACCCCGGACGCCCGGCTGTCCGAGCTCCCGATGCTGACCGCCGCCGAACGCCGGACGATCCTCGGCGAATGGAACGGGGCCGACACCGACGCGCCGGACGCGGTGACCGTGACCCGGCTGATCGAGGAACAGGCCGCTCGCCGCCCCGACGCCCCGGCCGTGACCTGCGGCACCGACCAGCTGACCTACCGTCAGCTCGACGAGCGGGCAGAGTGGATCGCCGACCGGCTGCGCGAGCGCGGTGCGGGGCCGGGCACTCTGGTCGCGGTCTGCCTGGACCGCGGTACGGACATGGTGTGCACACTGCTCGGCATCCACAAGTCGGGGGCGGCATACGTGCCACTGGATCCGGCGTACCCCACGGACCGGCTCGCCCACATGGTCGAGGACAGCGGGGCCCCACTGATCGTCACCCAGGCCGCGCACACCGGCCGCCTGCCCGACCGCACACCGACGCTGCTGCTGGACGGACAGCGGACGGAGCAGCCGCGCACCGCCCCCGCCGGTCCGGTGGCCCAGGCGGGCCCGGACGACGTGGCCTACGTGATCTACACCAGTGGTTCCACCGGCCGCCCCAAGGGCGTGCAGATCACCCACGGCGCGCTGCGCGCGCGGATGCGGGAGACCCGACGTGAACTGGGGCTCACGCCCGAGGACCGGGTCCTGCAGTTCGCCTCGATCGCGTTCGACTCGTCGGTGGGCCAGATGTTCGCCCCGCTCGTCTCAGGGGCGGCCCTGGTGCTGCGCGACGACACCTGGGACCCGGGCCGGCTGGCGGCGGCACTGCGCGAGCACCGCGTCACGGTGGCATGGCTCACCCCGTCGGCGTTCGGAGCCCTGGCCGCCGACCTGGACGGGCCGGACGCGCTGGGCCCGCAGCTGCGGCTGGTCCGGCTCGGCGGCGAGGCACTCCAACGGGAACAGGTCCGGCAGTGGTTCCGGCACTGCGCGGTGCCCCTGGTCAACGGCTACGGCCCCACGGAGGCCGCGCAGGAGGCGACGACCGCCAGGATCGACGGCCCCGTCGACCGGGTGCCGATCGGCCGGCCGGTCGCCAACGCGAAGGTGTTCGTGGTCGACCGCCACGGCCGGCCGGTGCCGGTGGGCGTGCCGGGCGAAATGTGGATCGGCTGCCCCGGACTGGCCCGCGGCTACCTGAACCGGCCCGAGCTGACCGACGAGAAGTTCACCGTCGTGGACGTGGACGGCACACCGCGGCGCGTCTACCGCACCGGTGACCTCGCCCGGTGGCTGCCGGACGGGCGGCTGGAGTTCGTGGGCCGCTCCGACAACCAGGTCAAGCTGCGCGGCTACCGCATCGAACTCGGCGAGATCGAGACGGCGCTGCTCACCCACCCCACGATCACCGGCGCCACCGTCGTGCTGCGCGAGGACGTCCCCGGTGTGCAGAGACTGGTGGCGTACGTGGTGCCCGTGGGCCCCCTCGACGCGGGCGCGCTGCGCGCCCACCTCCAGCGTGACCTGCCGGACTACATGGTGCCCACGGCGTTCGTGCCGCTGGAGAGCATCCCGCTCACCCCGAACGGCAAGACCGACCGCCGGGCACTTCCCGCGCCCGCCTCCGACCGGTCCGGACTGGGCGCCGCGTACACCGAGCCGCGCACGGACACCGAACGCACGGTGACCGAGGTGTGGTCCGAGGTGCTGGGCATCGACCGGATCGGTGTGCACGACGACTTCTTCGCGCTGGGCGGGCATTCGCTGCTGGCCACCCAGGTCGTGTCGCGGCTGCGCCGGCGGTTGGGTGTCGACGTGCCGGTACGCACGCTGTTCAGC
Source organism: Streptomyces sp. NPDC006435 (assembly GCF_040612315.1). Classification (NCBI taxonomy): domain Bacteria; kingdom Bacillati; phylum Actinomycetota; class Actinomycetes; order Kitasatosporales; family Streptomycetaceae; genus Streptomyces; species Streptomyces sp. NPDC006435. Next base: position 4,897 of record NZ_JBEXPY010000048.1, on the reverse strand, counting down.
GCGCCGACCCCGGCGCTGCTGGCCGCGGCCGTGACGGAGCTGGACGACACGGAGGCCGGCCGCATCCCGGCGGCACCGCGCCAAGGCACCCCGCCGCCGCTCAGCTTCGCACAGCAACGGCTCTGGTTCCTGGACCAGTTGGAGCCGGGCCGGGCCGAATACCTGCTGCCCTTCGCCTTCCGCATCCACGGCCCCCTGGACACCGAAGCCCTGAACGCCGCGTTCACCGCGGTGGTGGCGCGCCACGAGATCCTGCGCACCCGGTTCGGCACGGACGCGGCGGGCTCCCCGGAGCAGCTGATCGACCCGGCACGGCCGGTGCGGATGCTGGTACGGGACCTGAGCCGGATGGATGACACGGCCGCCCGCGAGGACGCCCTGGCGGAGGTGCTGCGCGAGGACGGACTGCGACCGGTCGACCTCGGCACCGGACCGATGCTGCGCGCCCTGCTGGTGCGGCTGGCCGACGAGGAGCACGTCCTGGCGGTCACCGTGCACCACATCGCCTTCGACGGCTGGTCGGTGGGCGTGCTGGTGCGCGAGCTGTCCGCGCGGTACACGGAAGCCCTCTCGGACCGCCCCGGCACGCCCGGGACGGATCCGCTGCCCGTGCAGTACGCCGACTACGCGGTGTGGCAACGGGGCTGGCTGTCAGGTGCGCCGCTGGAACATCAACTCACCTATTGGCGCGATCAGCTGGGTGGACTGGAACCGCTGGAGCTGCCGACCGACCACGCGCGGCCGGCGGAGCGCGGCGGACGGGGCGAGGTGGTCCGCTTCTCGGTGCCCGCCGAGCTCGCCGCCCGTGCCCGCGCGGTGTCCGCCGAGAGCGGCGCGAGCCTGTTCATGACCCTGCTGGCCGTCTTCCAGCTGCTGCTGGCCCGCTACAGCGGACAGCGGGACATCGTGGTCGGCAGCCCGGTCGCCGGCCGCAACCGCGCCGAGACGGAGGAGCTGATCGGTTTCTTCGTGAACACCCTGGTCCTGCGCACCGATCTGTCCGGCGATCCGACGTTCGCCGAGCTGCTGGCCCGGGTCAAGGACACCGCGCTCGGTGCCTACGACCACCAGGACCTGCCCTTCGAACGCCTCGTCGAGGAACTCGCCCCCGACCGCGACCTGTCCCGCAACCCCCTGTTCCAGACCATGTTCGCACTGCAGAACACACCGGGCGCGGACGCCTGGAACCTGCCGGGCCTGACCGCGGAGCCCGTCGAGTCCCCGGTCCGGGACGCCAAGTTCGACCTGTCGATGTACCTCGCGGAAGCGGCGGACGGCACCCTGGACGGCGCAGTGGTCTACGCGGACGACCTCTTCACCGAGGACACCGCGCGCCGCATGGCCGGACACTTCACCAACCTGCTGGCCGCGGCCACGACCCGCCCGCACGGCACGCTCTCCGAGATGGAGATGCTGGACGCGGGGGAGCGACACCGTGTCCTCACCGAGTGGAACGACACCGCCGCGCCCGCCCCGGCAACGACACTGCACCGGCTGTTCGAGCAGCGGGCGGCACAGGACCCGGACGCGGTCGCGGTCGTCTGCGGCACGGACAGCATGACGTACCGTCAACTCGACGAGCTGGCCAACCGACTGGCCCACCGGCTGCGCGCCGTACCGGGCATAGGCCCCGACGTGCCCGTGGGCGTCTGCCTGGAACGTTCACCCGCCATGGTGTGGACGCTGCTCGGCATCCTGAAGGCCGGCGCCGCGTACGTCCCGCTCGACCCGGAACACCCGGAGGAACGACTGGCGTACCTGGTGGAGGACTCCGGCGCCCCGCTGATCGTCACCGACGTCGCGCACGCCGCCCTGCTGCCGGACGGCCCGGACCTGCTGGCCGTGGACCGCCCCGCCGACCTGCCGGACACCCTGCCCACGGACGCGCCGGAACCCGTCGCGGACCCCGGCGACCTGTGCTATCTCATCTACACCAGCGGTTCCACGGGCCGCCCGAAGGGCGTCCGCATCGAACACCGCGGAGTGGTCAACTACCTGGCCGGCATGCAGGACGCCTTCCCGATCGCTCCGGGCGAGGGCTTCCTCCAGGCCACACCGCTGTCCTTCGACGTGTCGGCGTACGAGATCTTCTGGCCCCTGTGGCAGGGCGCCACGGTTGTGCTGGTGCCGGGCTCGGACCGGCTCGACATGGCCGAGGTGTCCCGTCTGATGAGTGCCCACCGCGTGGTCGGCCTGCACTTCGTGCCGAGCCTGCTGGACATGTTCGTCTCCGGGGTACGGCCCGAGGACTGCGCACACCTGCGGTACGCCTTCGCCAGCGGCGAGCCGCTCCAGCCGACGCTGGTGAGCCGGTTCACCGAGAAACTCCCCGGCGACCTCATCAACCTGTACGGCGCCACCGAGGTCTCGGTGGACACGACGTACTGGCGTGCCTCGCGCACCGACCCGACCGGACCGGTCCTCGCGGGCCGCCCCATGGTCAACCAGACCGTGTACGTCCTGGACCCGGACCGCCGCCCCGTGCCCGCGGGGGTGCTGGGCGAGGTGTACCTCGGCGGCGACAGCGTCGGGCGCGGTTACCACCAGCGGCCCGACCTCACCGCCGAGCGCTTCGTCGCCGACCCGTTCCGAGGCGGCCGGATGTACCGCACGGGCGACCTCGGCCGGTTCACCGCCGACGGCGAACTGGACCTGCTGGGACGGATCGACCGCCAGGTGAAACTGCGCGGCGTCCGGGTCGAACTCGGCGAGATCGAGGCGACGCTGCTCACCCACGGCACGGTCGGGGTCTGTGCGGTGGTGGTCCGGGAGGACACCCCCGGAGACAAGCGGCTGGTCGCCTACTGCGTGCCCGCGCCCGGCGCCGCGGTGGACGTCGGCGCGCTGCGCGAATGGGCCGCCGAACGCCTGCCCCGCGCCATGATGCCGTCCGCGTTCGCGACCCTGCCGGAACTGCCGCTCAACCGGAACGGCAAGGTCGACCACGCGGCCCTGCCGGCCCCCGGGAACGACGGCGACAGCACGGCCGGATACACCGCGCCACGGGACGAGATCGAGGCGGAGATCGCCGGGATCATGGCCGCCGTGCTCGGCGTCGAACGCGTAGGAATCCACGAGAGGTTCTTCGACGCCGGCGGGCATTCCCTGCTCGCCCTCCAACTCGTCAACCAGGTCGAGTCGGTGACCGGAGTACGCATCGGCCTGCGACGCCTTTTCCAGTCGCCGACCGTCATCGGCATCAAACAACAGCTCGTCGAATTGTTCGACGAGCAGGAACAGCTTTCCTGAAACAGCGGCCCATTGCCCACACGAGAAGACGAAGAGGACGGAACATCATGGGCGAGAACTCGGTGGAGGCACGGCTGCTGTCCCGCATGCGGCGGCGTGCGGAAGCGGCTCGGATCGTACGGACCGACCGGGAGGCCGGACCACTGCCGCTGTCGTTCGCGCAGCAGCGGCTGTGGTTCCTGGACCGGCTGACGCCGGACAGCGCGGAGTACCTGGTACCGACGGTGCTGCGGGTGCACGGCACGCTGGACGTCACCGCGCTCGGCACGGCACTGTCGGGCCTGGTGGCCCGGCACGAGGTGCTGCGGACGGCGTTCCTGGCGGACGACAACGGCACACCGCGACAGGTGATTGGCGCGCCCCGGCCGGTCGGGGTCACGGTCCACGACCTGCGGGCCGAGGCGGACGCGGAGGCCCGCGCGGGCGAGGTGCTGCGCACCGAGGCGACACGACCGTTCGACCTGGAGGCCGGGCAGCTCCTGCGGGCCGACGCGGTGAGGCTCGCGGACGACGACCACTTCCTGCTGCTGACGGTGCACCACATCGCTTCTGACGGTTGGTCCTCCGGGATTCTGGCGCGTGAGTTGCGGGAGTTGTACGGGGCTGCGGTTGCCGGGCGTGAGGTGTCGCTTCCCGAACTCTCCGTCCAGTACGCGGATTTCGCTGCCTGGCAGCGGGAGCAGTTGGGCGGGGAGTTCCTGGAGAGGCAGTTGGCGTACTGGCGCGAGCACCTCGCCCACGTGACGCCGCTCGAACTTCCCACCGACCACCAGCGTCCGGCGCAGCCGAGCGGCGACGGCGACGTGGTCACCTTCTCGGTGCCGTCGGAGGTGACGGAGGCGCTGCGGGCGGCGGCGAGCGGGCAGGGCGCGAGCCTGTTCATGGCGTTGCTGTCCCTGTTCCAGATCGTTCTGGCCCGCTACTGCCGGCAGGACGACATCGCGGTGGGCACCCCGGTCGCCGGCCGCAACCGCGCCGAGACGGAGGAGTTGATCGGTTTCTTCGTCAACACCCTCGTCCTGCGTACCGATCTGTCCGGCGACCCGGCGTTCACCGAACTCCTCGACCGGGTCAAGGACACCGCGCTCGGTGCCTTCGACCACCAGGACCTGCCCTTCGAACGCCTCGTGGAGGAACTCGCCCCGGACCGGGACCTGTCCCGCAACCCCCTGTTCCAGACCATGTTCGTCCTCCAGGCGCCCGGCAGCGCGGAGGACCAGGCATGGGAGCTGGCGGGCACACGGACCGAGCCGGTCGAGATCGAGCGAGGTGTCGCCAAGTTCGACCTGACGCTCACGGCGGTCGAGTCGGCGGACGGACTGCGCGCGGTCCTGGAGTATCGGACGGATTTGTTCGAGCGGGCGTCGATCGAGCGGTTGGCGGGGCATTTCGTGACTCTGGCGGCGTCGGTTGCGGCTGCGCCGGGTGCGCGTCTGTCGGAGCTGAACATGTTGACGGTGGGGGAGTTGCGGGAGGTGTTGGTCGAGTGGAACGGTGAGAGTGGCGCGTATCCGGATGCTGCGACTATTCACCGGCTCGTGGAGGAGCGTGTCGCGGCTGCTCCTGGTGTGGTTGCTGTCACGCATGGGGAGCGGTGCTGGACCTATGGTGAGATCAATGCGCGTGCGAATCAGCTGGCCCATCATCT
>NZ_JBEXPY010000047.1:0-58532 GCF_040612315.1 Streptomyces sp. NPDC006435 | reverse complement strand
GCGCTTCCCGCCCCGGCGGCCGGGGGGCGCGGGCCCGACGCGGACGGCGCCCCGGCCTCCGGGGCGGCGGAACTGGTCGCCGGTCTGGCCCGGGTACTGCACCGCTACCTCACCGACCACCCCGAACTGCTCGTCTGCCGTTACGAGCTCGCCCTGGAGGCGACCCGGCGCCCGGAGCTGCGGGAGTTCTTCGACGCCACGGGCCGGCAGTTCCGCGAGCCGCTGCTGGCACTGATGACCGCGGCCGGATCGGCGGAGCCCGAACGGCACGCCCTGTCCCTGGTGGCCTGGTGCGAGGGGCTGATGTTCTCCTGCGCGGCGGGGTCGTACAACCGCTCCGTGCCGAGCGAGGAGGAGCTGCGCACGGGCTTCGCCGAACTGCTGGGCGGAATGCTCGGACCTCGGTGGGCACCGCGCTGACCGGTGTCACCCGTGCGGACCAATCCCCGCCGTGTGCCCCGCCCGGAGCCGGGTCCGCACCGCAGAGTTGATCAGGTGCAACGAACCGGAATCACCGTCAGGATCACCATGGGCCTCGTGGCGGGCCTGGCCGCCACCACGCTGTCCGGCTGCGTGTCCGTGCAGCCCCGGCCGGACGCCCCGGCCCGGCCCGGGACCGGCGGGCCCGCCCAGGACCTGACCCCGCAGACCGCGCAGCCACCCGTCCACGACTCCCTGGAAGCCGTACCGGCCTCCGAGTCGCCCGCCTCCCCGTCGCCCCGGGCGGCTCCGCCGGACACCCGCCGTGCCGCACCCCGCGCCCCTCGGCAGCACCGGCTCCCCCATGTCGCGCGCCCCCGGCCGCGCCAGGCACCGCCCGCCGTGATCCCGCCCGCACCGCCCCTGCCGGCCCCCGTCGCCGGGACGGACGTCTGCGCGCTGGGACGGGGCTACGGGCACTGGCCCGCGGGCAGCCCGCAGTCCCGGATCTGTGAGAACACCTACGGCCGCTGACCGCGGGGAACGGCGGGAGGGCGGCCCGTCCATCACGGACGGGCCGCCCTCACAGTTCGCGCAGTCTCAGCTCCAGCCGCGCGATCGCCGCGCGCACCCCTCCCCCGTACCCGTCGTCCATGCCGTCGTCGGCGAGCACGACGGAAGCGGCGCGGGCCCGGTCCAGGTGGATCCGGGCCGCACCGGGATGCTGGAGCCGTACGTAGTCCGCCGCGAGGTTGAGGTGGAGCGAGGGGTAGAGCGCCCGGACCGCCGGCGCGTCGGGGTGCTGCGCCGCGCACTCGCCGGACAGCCCGTCGGCCGCGGTCAGCGCCCGCAGGTCCCAGGCCAGCTCGTCACCTGGATCGTCCTGGGCGTCGGCCATGTAGTGGGCGAGGGTGCACCGGTGCAGGGCGTCGCCGTCCTCGCCGATCTCCGACCAGAGCGCGCCGAAGCGGTTGCGGGCCTCTTCCCGGTCACCGCCGTGCAGCAGCATGACCGCCTGGCCGATCCTGGTCATGACGGCGTCCTTCGACGCCTCCTGCTGCTCCGTCACCACGGCCTCCCTGCACGACCCGTCCGCCCGTTCCCCTCGACGCTAACCGCAGTCGCCGTCGATCCCGCTGAGGCTCGGGCGGACGCCCCGGGGCCGTCCACCGGGTGCCGCCGTCGGCCGGGCCCCGCCCGGCCGACGGACCGGGCGGGTCAGCCCAGGTCGGGGATGCGCCAGTCGATCGCGTCGTGGCCCTGTGCCGCCACCGCTTCGTCGATCTGCGTGAACGGACGCGAGCCGAAGAACTTCTTGGCCGAGAGCGGCGAGGGGTGCGCCCCCTTCACCACCACGTGGCGCTCCTCGTCGATCAGCGGGAGCTTCTTCTGCGCGTAGTTGCCCCAGAGGACGAAGACCGCCGGATCGGGCCTCGACGCGACGGCGCGGATCACCGCGTCGGTGAACTTCTCCCAGCCCTTGCCCTTGTGCGAGTTGGCCTCGCCCGCGCGGACCGTGAGCACGGCGTTGAGCAGGAGCACGCCCTGCTCGGCCCACGGCATCAGATACCCGTTGTCCGGGACCGGCAGGCCGAGCTCCTCCTTCATCTCCTTGTAGATGTTCCGCAGGGACGGCGGCGTCTTCACGCCGGGCCGCACGGAGAAGCACAGCCCGTGCCCCTGCCCCTCCCCGTGGTACGGGTCCTGGCCAAGGACAAGGACCTTCACCTTGTCGTAGGGCGTGGCCTCCAGGGCGGCGAACACCTGGTCGCGCGGGGGGTAGACCGGCCCCTTGGCCCGCTCCTCCTCGACGAACTCGGTGAGCTCCTTGAAGTAGGGCTTCTGCAGCTCTTCGCCGAGGACGCCGCGCCAGGACTCGGGCAGCAGGTCGGTGTCGGTCACGTGAACAACCTCCGGTGAGCAATCGGCATTTCATCCGAGAACCTACCGGGGACCACTGACAACGCCCCCGCCGGTCCGGTTCCGCCCCTTTTCTCCCTACCAGCTGGCCTTGCGATAGAACTCCCACATCTGCATGACCGTCTGCGGGTCCAGGGCGCGCTCACCGCCGCCGATGTCCTCGCCCGAGGCGACGTACAGCTTGCCCTGCCACAGCGGCAGCACCCGCACGTCGTCGACCAGGATCTTCTGGGCCCGCTCGAACTGCTTGACGACCGCGCCCCGGTCGCTCTCCTTGCGGGTCTGCGGCAGCAGTTCCTGGGTGATCTCGTTCTTCATGTACGGCATGCCCGTGACGCTGTCCTTGCCGAGGAACGGGGCGATGAAGTTGTCCGGGTCCGGGAAGTCCGGGAACCAGCCCCGGCCGAACACGGGGTACTCACCCTTGGTGAAACCCTCCTGGAACGTCTTCCAGGGCTTGCTCCTCAGCGTGATCCGGAACAGCCCGGAACCCTCCAGCTGCCGCTTGAGCTCCTCGAACTCGAGGGCCGTGGAGGATCCGTACCGGTCGGTCGTGTACCAGAGCGTCAGCTTGACGGGCTTGGTGATGCCGGCCTTGGTCAGGATCTGCTTGGCCTTGGCCCGGTCCGGGTCCCCGTAGGCGTCGAAGAAGCTGGTGGTGTGCGCCGTGATGCCCTTGGGGACCATGGAGTACAGCGGCTCGGCCGTGCCCTGGTAGACCTTGGCCACCAGCGCGTCACGGTCCACGAGCTGGGCGATGGCCCGCCGCACGGCCACGTTGCCCGCGGCCGGGTCCTCGGGGTTGAAGACCAGGAAACGGATGTCCGCGCCGACCGTCTCGACGATCTGCGGGCTGCCGTCCTTGTTCTGGCCGCCCTCCAGGGCGATGACCTCCTCGGCGGTGAGGCCTCGGTAGATCGCGTCGATCCGGTTCTTCCGGAGTGCCTCGACGACGGGCGCGGACTCCTTGAAGTAACGGATCGTCACGGAATCGTTCTTGCGGTTGGCGAACCCCTTGTAGTCCGGGTTCTTCACCAGTTCGGCGCGCTTTCCCGGCTTGTACGAATCGAGAAGGTACGGACCCGATCCGGTGATCTTCCCGTCACTGCGCAGCTTGTGCTTGGAATAGGCGCCGGGGGCCACCAACGACATGGCGGGCGTGGTGAGAACGAACGGGAAGGTGGCGTCCGGCTTGGTGAGGTGGAAGATGACGATGTCCTCCCCCTTGGTCTCGATCCGGTCGAGCGAACCGAGCATGCCGACCGGGCCGCCCTTGAAATTGATCTCCCTGATCCGGTCGATGGAGTACTTCACGGCCTCGGCATCGAGCGCGTCCCCGTTGGAGAATTTCAGCCCCTTGCGGAGTTTGCACCGGTAGGAGGTGCTGGTGGTATCGGTGAACTTGCACCATTCCGCGGCATCGGGCTGGGGACTCGTACTTCCGGTGGGGAAACTCACCAGGGTCTGGAAGACATTGCGCATCAGCTCCCAGGAGTTGTCCCATGCGGCCGCCGGATCGAGAGTGGAAGGCTCACTGGTCGTACCGACGACTATTTTCTGCTCGACCTCCGATCCACTGTCGGAGAAAAGTCCGCAGCCCGACAGCAGCGAAAGGCAGGCAAAAGCTGCAACGGCCTGACGGCCGGCCCGGTAGAACACGTGAACGCTCCTCGATCAGCCATGGGTCGGCAGACCATACCGCAGCGCCCCGCCAGGTCAATCCGCAGGTCCGGCGGGGCACTTGAGTCAATCAGGGCCAAACCCTCTCAGGCCGTTCTCAGCCCACGCCCGCATTCAGGAAGATTCCCCCGTCGACCACCAGGGTCTGACCGGTGATCCAGTCGGCCTGACTCGACGTGAGAAACGCCGCGGCGCCACCGATGTCCTCGGGGACCCCGAGCCGTCCGAGCGGATAGGCCGCCGCGGCCTCCGCCTCGCGGCCCTCGTACAGCGCCTGGGCGAATTTCGTCTTCACGACCGCGGGAGCAATTGCGTTGACCCGGACGACCGGCGCGAATTCGTGCGCCAGCTGGAGGGTCAGATTGACCATGGCCGCCTTGCTCATGCCATAGGCACCGATGAAGGGCGATGCGGACACACCGGCGATCGAGGCGATGTTGACGATCGCCCCGCCGTTGTCCTTCTGCCACGCCTTCCAGGTCTCCTGCGCGAAACCGAGCGCCGAGATCACATTCGTCTCGAAGACCTTGCGCGCCACGTCGAGGTCGAGTTCGGCGATCGGCCCGAAGACCGGATTCGTACCGGCGTTGTTGACCAGGAAGTCGACCCGGCCGAAGGCCTCCATGGTGCGTTCGACGGCCACCGTGCGGTGTTCCGCGTCGTGCGCCTTGCCCGCCACCCCGATCACCCGGTCGGAACCCAGCCGCTCGACGGCCTCCTTGAGCGCCTCCTCGCCCCGCCCGGTGATGCACACCCGGTCACCCCGGGCCACCAGCGCCTCGGCGATGCCGTAGCCGATGCCCCGGCTCGCGCCCGTGACGAGCGCGACCTTCCCACTGTCCTGCACAGTCATGATTCCGCAGCCCTTCGGGTCAGTTGAGCGGTCCGCCGGCGACGTACATGACCTGTCCGGACACGAAGCCCGCCGCGTCACCCGTGAAGAAGGCGATGGCGTTGGCGATGTCCTCGGGGCGTCCGACGCGCTGCACCGGGATCTGGGTGGCCGCGGCGGCCTGGAACTCCTCGAAGCCCATGCCGATCCGGGCCGCGGTCTGCGCGGTCATCTCAGTGACGATGAAGCCGGGGGCGACGGCGTTGGCGGTGATGCCGAACTTGCCGAGCTCCTTGGCGAGGGTCTTGGTGAAGCCCTGCAGACCGGCCTTGACGGCGGCGTAGTTGGCCTGGCCGCGGTTGCCGAGCGCCGAGGAGGAGGAGAGCGAGACGATCCGGCCGAACCCGGCGTCCACCATGTGCTTCTGGACCGCCTTGGCCATCAGGAACGCACCCTTGAGGTGCACGTTCATCACGATGTCCCAGTCGGACTCGCTCATCTTGAAGAGCAGGTTGTCGCGGAGCACGCCCGCGTTGTTGACGAGGATCGTCGGGGCGCCGAGCTCGGCGGCCACCCGCGCGACCGCGGCCTCCACCTGGGCGCTGTCCGACACGTCGCAGCCGACGGCGAGAGCGGTGCCCCCCGCGGCGGTGATCTTCTCGACGGTGTCCTTGCAGGCCGCCTCGTCGAGGTCGAGTACGGCGACGGCGCGGCCCTCGGCCGCCAGGCGTACCGCGGTGGCGGCGCCAATGCCCCGCGCCGCTCCGGTCACGATGGCGACGCGCTGCTCGGTGGTGGACATGCTTGGTTCTCCTCGCCCTTGGATCGCCGCCCAGCGGACGTCGGGGCGCCCCCGGCACGGGACCTCGTGTGCACGGAACCTTCCCGATGGCTGAGCGACCGCTTAGTACCTTCAGCAGACGAGACGCTAGAAGCCCCGGCACCCGGTGTCAACGGCGCGCGGCGGCCGGGGCGCATGTCACACCCGGTGGCGCCGCCGCCGCGGTGGTCGCGGGCGGCGGCGCGGCGCGGGGGTCAGCGCACCAGCAGGTCGAGCAGCCGTTCCACCTCGGCCTCCGGGTCGGTGGTCAGGCCGCTGTGCACGGGGCCCGGCTGGACGACGGTGGAGCGCGGCGCGATCAGCCAGCGGAAGCGCCGGCCCGCGTCGTCACGGGCGGCCTGGCCCGCGTCCGTTCCACCCAGGCACACTCCCTCGACGGCACGCAGGGCGGCCCGTACACCGACCACGTCGGCGGCCGGGTCCAGGACCTTCAGCTTGGTCTCGTCGAGATGGGTGCGGGCGGCCACGAAGCTCCGGGCGCGGCAGTAGACGATCACGCCCGCGTTGAAGCACTCCCCGCGCTGCACCCGCGGCACCACGCGCAGCAGCGCGTACTCGAAGACATCGCGCTCGCTCACGGCCGGTCGTCCTTCTTCTTGGTGGGGTGCGGCCAGGGGGTGAGGTGTTCGGTGAGCCAGCCGGGGGCCTGGGACGGCTTGGGTTCGGTGGGGGCGTCCATGGTGATCCGCTCGTGGATGGTCGCGGCACGCGGCAGCAGCGCCTCCACATAGGCGCGGCGCAGGTCGTCGGGGGACGCGAAGCCGGGTTCGTCCACCAGCCATTCGTCGGGGACGTCGGACGCGACCTCGGCGAGCAGTTCCTCGGTGACCAGCGGGGCGAGTTCGGCGGCGGCCGACGCGATGTCGGGGGCGAACGGGGCGAGGGCGTGGTCCGAGGCGTTGTACGGCTTGGCGGCGGACGCCTGGGCCCCGGGCCAGTTGTGGTGCCAGATCATGGTGGCGCCGTGGTCGATGAGCCACAGGTCGCCGTGCCAGACCAGCATGTTCGGATTGCGCCAGGACCGGTCGACGTTGTTGATCAGCGCGTCGAACCAGACGACCCGTCCGGCCTCCCGCGCGTCCACCCGGTAGGCCAGCGGGTCGAAGCCGATCGAGCCGGGCAGGAAGTCCATCCCCAGGTTGAGGCCGCCGCTGGCCTTCAGGAGCTCCTGCACCTCCTGGTCGGGTTCGGCCAGTCCGATGACCGGGTCGAGCTGGATCTGCACGAGGTCGGGGACGCGCAGGCCGAGCCTGCGGCCGAGCTGTCCGCAGATGACCTCCGCGACCAGCGTCTTGCGCCCCTGTCCGGCACCGGTGAACTTCATGACGTAGGTGCCGGAGTCGTCGGCCTCGACGATCCCGGGGAGCGAGCCGCCCTCGCGCAGGGGCGTGACGTAGCGGGTCGCTGTCACTTCTGTAAGCATTTCCCCAGGCTATCCATTCGCCCGCGTCCGCCGTCCGGGCGAGCCCCCTGCCGATCCGCCGGGCACCGCCCCTTGAGGCCGGAGGAGGAGAGGGCGTACGGGTGGCCGCCGGGGCGGGTGGGCGGGTCGCACCCGAGGGGACGGCGCCCCGGACGGCAGACGCTCGCGCACGGGTCCGGGATCACGGGGGGCCGGCACACCGGCCGAGCCCACCGGTTGCTTATTGGTCGAGCACTCAATAGCATCGCCGGTATGTCGTCAAGCATGCAGCGGAAGCGGATCCGGAAGTCTCCCTCCGACCGGCGCGCGGAGATCGTCGACGCGGCGGCGACCATCGCCCTGACCGAAGGGCTGGAGTCCATCACCCTGCGCCGGATCGGTGACCGGCTCGGGGTCCGGCCGGGGCTCATCAGCCATTACTTCCCCGCCGTCGAGGATCTCGTGGCCGAGGCGTTCGGCGCCGCGGCCAGTGCCGAACTGGACACGCTCCTGCCCGCGGACCCGGCGGCGGGCCCGCCCACGGAGCGGCTGGCCCGCTTCTTCGCGCTCGCGACGGGGCCCGCGTACGACGACATCAGCCGCCTGTGGATCAACGCCCGGCACCTCAGCCGCTACCGCCCCGTCCTCCGCGGCAGGGTCAACCACCAGGAGGCCCTGTGGCGCGGCAGGCTGGAGGACCTCGTCCGTGACGGAGTCCTCCTCGGCGAGTTCCGGACCGACGACGCCCGTGTGGCGACCATCCAGATCCTGGTCGTCATCGACGGTCTCGGCGCGCACGCCAACACCGCCACCGCCGACCGCCCCGAGGCGGTGACCCGCATGGCCGTCAGCACGGCCGAACGCGAGCTCGGCCTGGCCGGCGGCACGCTCACCGAACTCGCCGCGGGGCTCGACACGGGCCGCCCCGCGACACCGGTGGCGTCCGGCGCCGAGGACGCCCCCGCCGGTCCCGGGGCCTGATCCCTCACGCCCCCCGGTCCACTCCACCAGCCCCCTCCTGCGGCCCGCCCCGACCCGATCCCGCCGTTCGCGACGGCCCGGATCGGGCGGCGGGCCCGCACCACCCCACCCGGCCCGACCGCGACGGGCCGGCCCGCACCACCCCAAGGAGTCCCTGTGCGCACCAGCCTCGTCCTGCTCTCCGCCCGGCTGCTCGACCCGCTCACCGGCGAACCGCTGCCCCAGACGGCCCTGGCCGTCTCCGGGGGGCGGATCGCCGATCTGGGCGACGACCGCCGGATGCGCGGGCTCGCGGACTCCTCGACGACGGTGATCGACCTGAAGGGTGCCGTGGTGACACCCGGCCTCGTCGACGGGCACATCCACCCGGTGACGGGCTCCGACCTCTCGCGCGGGCTGGACCTCTCCGAGTGCGGAGACCTCGACGAGGTGCGGGACGCCCTGGCCCGCGCGGTCCGGTCGCTGGAGCCCGGCGCCTGGCTGCACGGCTGGGGCCTGGACCCCAATGTGTTCGGCGACCGGCCGGTCACCTCGGCCGCGCTCGGGCCCGTGCTGGACGGCGTCCCGGCCCTCCTCCTCCTCTTCGACGCGCACTCGATGCTGGCCAGTGCCCGCGCCCTCGAACTCGCGGGCGTCGACGGCCCGCGCCGGTTCGAGGAGGCGTCCGAGATCGTCTGCGACGACGAGGGCCGGCCCACCGGGCTCCTGCTGGAGGAGGCGGCCTGCGCGGTCGTCGAGGCGGCGGCGCCCCGGCCCAGCCGCGCCGAGCTGCGCGAGCACCTCGCCGAAACCCTGCGGAGCATGGCCGCCACCGGTCTCACCGGCGGCCACGCCATGGACGCCAACGGCGAGAGCCTCGCCCTGTACTCCGAACTCGACGCCGACGACGCCCTCCCGCTCCGGCTCCGGGTCGCCCCCTGGTGCCGCCCGGACACCGACGCGGAGGCGCTGCGCGCGCTCATCGCCGGGCAGGGCGCGGGCGGGCGGCTCTGGCGGACGGAGGGCGTCAAGCTGTTCATGGACGGCACGATCGACAACGGCACGGCCTGGCTGGAACGCCCCGACTGCCACGGCGAGTCCACCCACGCCTTCTGGCCCGACCCCGAGAGGTACACGGAGGTCATCGGGGAGTTCCACCGCGCCGGAGTGCCCACCGCCACGCACGCCATCGGGGACGCCGCCGTACGCCACGTCCTCGACTCCGTGGAGAAGGCCCGCGCCACCGGGAACACCGGGGTGCGGCACCGGATCGAGCACATCGAGACGGTGCCCGACGACGTCCTGGGCCGGTTCCGGGAGCTCGACGTCATCGCCTCCATGCAGCCCACCCACTGCTGCGACTTCACCCGCGCCGACCACACCGACAACTGGTCCCGGCGCCTGGGCGAGGAGCGTGCCGCGCGTGCCTGGCGCTGCCGCGACCTGTGGGACTCGGGCGCCACCGTCGTGCTCGGCTCCGACTGGCCGATCGCCCCCTACCCCCCGCTGACCGTCATGGCGGGCAGCCGGCACCGTCGCCCCACCCGCGACCTGACCCAGCCCCCGCACAACCCCGGGCAGGCGCTGACGCCGCTGGAGGCGCTCCGGGGCATGACCCTCAACCCCGCCCGTGCCGCGGGCGAGGAGGGCCTCGCGGGACGCCTCGCCGTCGGCCACCGCGCCGACCTCGCCGTCTTCGCGGACAACCCGCTCACGGTGCCGGACACCGACCTGTCCGACCTGCCCGTCCTGCTCACCGTCCTCGACGGCCGCCCCACCCACCGCGCCCCCGGCATCTGACGCCTGGTCACTTCACCCTGGACAAGGGCGATCACGGCACGGGGACGGGGTGTCAGAGGCGGCACCTAGAGTCCTGCCCATGAGCGACTTGGCCAACAGAGCACTCCTTGCCGCCGTCACCCCGGCCCCCGACGCCGACCCCGTGCGGCAGGCCGCCGAGGTGCGTGCGCTGACAGCCGACGGAGCGGACCCGTCGGCCCGTGACGAGGAAGGAGCCACCCCTCTCCACCGGGCGGTGAGGGCCCCGTACGAGGGCAGTGGACCGCTGCCGTCCCCGGAGGTCGTCCGGGCGCTGCTGGAGTGCGGTGCCGACGTGCACGCGGTCGACGGGCACGGGGTGACGGCCGCCGGGTGGGCCGTCTGCGCCAACGACTCCGGTCCGAAGGCCGTGGTGGACCGTTCGGTGGAGGTGCTGGGGCTCCTCGTCGGGGCCGGGGCCCGCCTCGACGGGCGCTGTTCCCTCGCCACCGGGGGCTCGTTCGCCCACTACGGCTGTGCGGCGCCCCCGGTCCTCGCGTTCCTGCTCGACCACGGTGCCCCTCTCGAAGCGGTCGACGAGCGCGGCAGGACGCCACTGCACTCCGCGGTCGACCGCGGCCGTCCCCGGCTGGTGGAACTGCTGCTGGAGCGGCACGCCGACACCGGCGCGGTCGACCGTCTCGGCCGGACCCCGCTGGGGGTCGCGCTGCGCCTGCCGCAGCTCAGCCAGGAGCAGCGCAGGACGCGGGCGGAGCTCGTGGCCGCGCTGAAGGCGGCGGGCGCGCCCGTCCGTGTCGAGTACCCCGCGGTGGAGGGCGGTCCGCTGCCCATCGACATGGCGGCCGCCCGCCGGGTCGCCGAGGAGATGCGCGCCGGGCTGTCCGAGGTCTGCCGGGCCGCCGGGGTGCCGGACGACAGCGGCCGGCTGACGGAGCTCACCCAGCCGGACTTCGACAGCTTCCAGGACCTCCTCACCGGGCTGCGCGACGGCATCGACCCCGATCACGTGCCGCTGATACCGGAGCTGTGCGCGCGGACACTCGGCGACGGGGCCCGTACGGACCGCACGCTGACGGGCGACCAGGAGATCCGCGAGCCGTTCTTCCACCACGGGAATCTGCTGGTGGAGGGCCACCTGAACGTGCTGGCTCCGTTCGTGGTCACCGGTTCGCTCACGGTCGGGGGCTGCCTGGCCGACTGCGGCCCCTCCTCCGTCGTCGCCGTGGGCCGTGACGTCACGGCCCACGGGGTGCACACCGACGGCGAGATGTCCGTCGGCGGCGACATCGAGGCCGAGGTCGTCTACGGCTACTACAACGACCAGACGCTCCGGGCGGGGACGATCCGCGCCCGTCTGGTCATCGAGGACGAGCACGAGACGATCGCCGCGGTGGAGGCGGACACCCACTTCGACCTGGACGACTTCCAGCAGGGGTACGGCGAGGGCGTGCAGGAGGAACTGCGCGAGCTGCTGGTGGACGAGGTGTTCGGCAACGAGGAGGACGACGAGGAGGAGGAACAGCTGGACCAGGCGCTCCTCTTCGCCCGGCTGCGCGAGGGGAAGCCGGTCTTTCGCGCGGACGTCTGAGAACCGGCGCCCCGGCCGCTCATGCCGACGCACGGACCTGCCGATGACTTGATGGCCACCGCCCGCGCGCACCGGTTCCCCGCCGAACGCGTCACGGCCGGACGGCGCAGACGTGGACACCTCGGAGGGGAAAGCCGGCATGAGCGCATCGCAGGACCCCGGGGACGGTTCCGGCCGCCGGGCCGTCGTCATGGCGTTCGGGGCCGCACCGCTGGCCGCCGTGCTCGCCGCGTGCGGCGGCCGGGATGAGTCGGGCGGCTCGGACGTGGTGAAGCCCTCCGACGGGGGGACGGGCAGCAGGACGGACGGCGGGACCGTCCTGGCCAGAACGGCCGACATTCCCGAGAACGGCGGAAAGGTCTTCGCCGACCGGGGCGTCGTGGTGACCCGGCCGAAGGCCGACGAGTTCAAGGCGTTCTCGTCGAAGTGCACCCACCAGGGGTGCACCCTGTCGAGAGTGTCCGGCGGCACCATCGACTGCCCCTGTCACGGCAGCAGGTTCGACGCCGCGTCGGGCGCCGTGGTCCACGGACCCGCCACCAAACCGCTGCCGGTCAAGAAGATCGCCGTCACGGACGGCTCGATCACGCTCCTGCCCTGAACCGTGCCCGGTCCGACCAGCATCCGAGCACGTCGTCGGTGGTCGTGACGGTGGCGACGAGGGCGAGCGTGTTGCGGACCATCGCGGGGGTGTACTCGGCCGGTACCCCCGCGATGGCGTCGGACGGCACCACGACCGTGTAACCGAGGTTCACCGCGTCGAACACGGCGTTGGGCACGGCGACGTTGGCGGAGACCCCGGTGACGACGAGGGTCCGGCAGCCGAGGTTGCGCAGCAACGCGTCCACCTCCGTCCCGGCGATGGGCGAGAGCCCGTGCAGCCTGCGCACGATCAGGTCCTCGGGGGCCACCTCGATGGGCGCGGCGACCCGTACCGCCGTGGTTCCGGAGTGCTGCTGCACGGGCAGTCGGCCGGCGGCCCGGAAGAGCCGGGCGTTGTTGTTGGCGCCCCGCCCGTCGGGGCGGCGTTCGGCCACCGCGTGCAGCACCTGCACCCCGGCCCCGTGAGCGGCCCCGACCAGCCGGGCGACCCGGTGGAGGACGCCGGAGGACCTGGCCTGTCCGGCCAGTTCCGGCAGGGCGCTGCAAGGGCCGACGACCCCCTCCTGGCATTCGACCGTCATGAGTGCGGTGGTGGCCGGATCAAGTTGCGCGGCGAGTTGTTCCGTCGACGGCACGGCTGCCCCTTTCGGCGGCGGACGGGGCGCGCGAGGCTATCCGCCATTGCGTGAAGGAGGAAGAGGCCCCATGATTTCTGACACTCAGTCAGCTATGGGAGGGGCACCCATGACCACCGGTCAGCGGCGGGGACGCCGGATCATGATGACGGACGCCGAACGCGACGCCTACCTCTCGCGACAGCGCACCTGCCGGGTCGCCACCGTGTCCGCGGACGGCAGCCCGCACGTCGGCGCCCTCTGGTTCGTCTGGGACGGCGCCTCCCTCTGGCTGTACTCGATCACCCGCAGCCTGCGCTGGTCCCAGCTGTGCGGGGATCCGAGGGTCGCGGTGGTCGTGGACGACGGGGTGGAGTACACCCAGTTGCGCGGCATCGAGCTGCGCGGCGAGGCCGTGCCCGTGGGCGAGGCGCCCCGCACCGGCGAACCGTGTCCCGAACTCGACGTACCGGAACGGCTGTTCGCGGATAAGTACTTCGCGATGGACACCATGCCGCACGACGGCCGCCACGCCTGGCTGCGGCTGACACCGAGAACGATCACCTCCTGGGACTTCCACAAGCTCCCCGGACCGCCCACGGCCTGACCCACGGGGCGGCCGTCGCCGGGCGCACCGGTCAGGTCCGACACTCCCGGCGACGGCCGGTGTACCGGTGGAACCGCCGGTGTCCGGTGTACCGGCGGAACCGTCGGCGACCGGGGCGCGGGGCCGCGCCCCCGTCGTACGGCCGCCGAGGGCCGTACGCACGGACGGCGAGGCCCCGGAGCCCCGTGTCCCGGCCCTCTTCAGGGCCGCCGCAGCAGTCCTCTCTCCATGGCGACCACCACCGCCCGCGTCCGGTCGCTCACGTCGAGCTTGGCGAACAGGCGCAGGAGGTGGGTCTTGACCGTGGCCTCCGCGATGACGAGCCGTCTGCCGATCTCGGCGTTGGTCAGGCCGTCGGCCACCGCCTCCAGCACATCGGTCTCGCGGGCGGTGAGCGGTTCCTGCACCGGCCGGCGCATCCGCGCGATCAGTTTCTCGGCCACCCGGGGCGCGAGGACGGTCTCGCCGCGCGCCGCCGCGCGGATGGCGTCGGCGAGCTGTTCCCGGGTGGTGTCCTTCAGGAGGTAGCCGATGGCACCCGCCTCCACGCCGCGCTCGATGTCCTGATCGGTGTCGTACGTCGTCAGGATCAGGACCCGGGTGCGCGGGTACCGGGCGACGATCCCGGCGGTCGCGCCCACCCCGTCCAGCACCGGCATCCGCAGGTCGACCAGGGCGACGTCGGGGTCGTGTCGTCCGACGAGGTCGAGCGCCGCCCTGCCGTCCCCCGCCTCCCCGACGATCTCGATGCCGTCCTCACCGGCGAGCAGGGCGACGACACCCGCCCGCATGACGGTGTGGTCGTCCACCACGACCACCCTGATCCGTCCGCCGGTCATCGCGTCCCCCCGTTTCCCTCGTCGTTCTCCGTGCCGCCGTCCCCGGGCGCCGGTTCCAGGGGGATCACCCCCAGGATCCTCGTGCCGTCGCCCACCGAGCTGGTGACGGTGAGCCGGCCGCCCAGTTCCGCCAGGCGTTTGCGCATCCCGTCGAGCCCGAAGCCCGTCGACTCCTCCGGGACGAATCCGGTGCCGTCGTCGGTGATCTCCAGTTCCACCCCGTGGGGGCGACGGCTCAGCATCACACCGACCGTGGAGGCGTGCGCGTGTTTGCGGACGTTGGCCAGGGACTCCTGCGTGCAGCGCAGCAGCGCGATCCGGGTCTGCTGGTCGCACTCGACGTCCGTCAGATCACCGTCCACCGTGAGCCCGGTGTCCTCCGCGAAACGGTCCAGGATGCGGCGCAGCGTGTGCGCCACCGACCCGGCGGCCGCTCCGCCGTGCCGCTGGGCCGAGCCCACCAGTTCCCGTGCCTCGGCGAGGTTCTCCCGGGCCGTCGACTCGATCGAGCGCAGTTGCTGGGCGCTTCGCGCCGGGTCCGACGCGAGTGCCGCCCCGGCCGCCTCCGCCAGTACGACGATCGACGCGAGCCCCTGCGCGAGGGTGTCGTGGATGTCCCGCGCCATCCGCTCCCGTTCGTCCGCCGCCCCCTGCCGCTGATGCGCCTCGGACAGTTGTGCCTGGGCCCGTTCCAACTCGACGATCAGCCGGGCGCGTTCGGTGCTCTGCGCGACCACCGCATGCGCCCACAGGCCGATCAGGACCCCCACGGCGACGACGATCAGGGTGGACACCATGGTCTCGCCGAAGAACTGCAGCGACCAGCCCTGCCGGTACCAGCTGCCCGCCAGCGTCGCCGCCGTCGCCAGCCCCAGGAACCCCATCGAGGCCCTGGGGCTGCGCCCGAACATCCAGTAGTGCGGCAGCGTCACCATGAACAGTGCCGCGTAGCCGCCGCGCAGATACGCGAGTCCGCCGAGCGCGAGCACCAGCACGGAGAGGTAGGTGTGCGGCCGTACGACGGGGTTGTCCGGGAGGCGGTCGAGGAGCGCGTAGCAGAGCACCACGCAGCCGAGCAGCGCGAGCGCCACGTACCTGCTCCCGACGGACCCGTCCGTCGTGGCGAGCCCGACCGTCATCGCGGCGAACAGCGCCCAGCACACGGTGTTCCAACGGCGCAGCGACGTGGTCCAGAGGGCGTCGGCGGAGGGCCCGGCGGGAGTGGTCATGCCGATCAACGTACGTCGGCCGGGAGTTCGCCGCGGACGTCCGTGGCCGGTTCGGCCGATTCGGCCGGAACGGGGCGCGACGGCCACCAGGTCGCATCGCCCAGCAGGAGCAGCGCCGCCGGCAGGATCATGACGCGGACGACGAAGGCGTCGAGCAGTACGGCCGCCGCGAGCACGAAACCGATCTGCTTCATCTCGATGATGTGCAGCAGGACGAAGCTCACGAAGACGGTCGTCATCACCACCGCCGCGCTGGTGACCACGCTCGCCGACGTGCGGATTCCGTCGAGGACCGCCTGCCGGGTGGGTACGCCGGCGAGCACCGCCTCCCTGATCCGGCTCACCACGAACACCTGGTAGTCCATGGAGAGCCCGAAGAGGATCACGAAGAGGAAGAGCGGGACGCGCGACCCGATCGAACCGGTGGACGTGAAGCCCAGCAGCCCCTCGGCCCAGGTGCCCTGGAAGACGAGGACGAGCAGTCCGAGGGCGGCCGCGGCGGAGAGCAGGTTGAGCGCGACCCCGATCAGGCCGAGCACCACGGAGCGGAAGGCGTACACGGTCATCGCGAAGGTCACCAGCAGCAGCGCCCCGAGGACGAGCGGGATCCTGCTGTTCTGGTGGGCCGGGTAGTCGGCGTACCGGGCGACGTCCCCGCTGACGCCGTACTCCGCTCCCGCGATCCTTCCGACGGTGGCCGGCAGGTACTCGTCTCGCAGGTGGGCGAGGGAGTCGCGGGCCTGCGGGGAGTTGCCGAGGTACGGCGTCCTCAGCCGCAGCACGCTGATCCGGTGGTCGGCCGAGGTGTCGATGCGCGAGCCACCGGCGAACAGCGGGTCCTTGTCGGCGAGCCGGACGAGTTCGCGCAGCGCCGCGGTGACCTCCCGGCCGCGCGGGGCGTCGGCGCGCACGACGACGTCATGGATGACCCGCTGCTCGGGGAACGCCTCGTTGAGACGGTCGTAGACCCGCATCGCGGGAATCTCGCGGGAGTGCGTGTCCCGGCTCATCTCCGTGATCTTCAGCCCGGTGAGGGGCAGGGCGAGCGCGAGCAGGGCGAGGACCGGGACGCAGAGCGTGGCGAGGGGGTGCCGGCCCGCGGGGCGCAGCAGCGCCGTCCAGATCCGGCCCGTGCCCTCGCGGGCGGGGCGCCGGGGCGGTTTCCCGTGTTCGGCCCGGCGCCGGGCGCGTCGTTCCGCCCGCCGCCCGAGCACGGTCAGCAGCGCGGGCAGCGCCGTCAGGGAGCTGGCCACGGCGACCAGCGTGACCACGATGGTTCCGGTGGCGAGCGAGGAGAAGATCACGTCGGAGGCCAGGTACAGCGTCGCGGTGGAGACGGCGACCGCCAGTCCCGAGACCACGACCGCCCGGCCCGAGGTGGCCGCCGCCAGTTCCACCAGCGCCTCGGTGCTCAGCCGGCCGCCGCTGCGGGCCCGTTCCTCGCGTTCCCGTTTGAGGTGGAAGAGCGTGTAGTCGACGCCGACCGCGAGGCCGATCATCAGGATGACGTTCGTGCCGACCCCGACGTCGGGCGACAGGTGCGAGACCACCATCGACAGGCCGATGGCCGCCGCGATCGAGGAGAGCGCCAGCAGCAGCGGCACCGCGGCCATGACGACGGATCCGAAGACGATCATCAGCGTGACCAGGGTGACCGGCAGGGTGATCTTCTCGGAGAGGGCCAGGTCGTCGTCGCGCTGCTGGTCGACGCCCTTGCTGGTGGAGGGGCTGCCCGTCTGCTCCAGCAGCAGTCCGGGGCGGGACTCCTGAACGGCCGAGGTCTGCGACATCAGCGCGTCGACCTTGTCCCCCGCGTCCCGTTCCTCGCCCTTCAGGGCCACTTCGACCATGAGGATCCGGCCGTCGTCCGACCACAGCGGCGCGGCCACGTCCGCGACCTCCGGGAGCTTCCGCATCCGGGCCGTGAGGTCCCGCGCGGCCGCCTCCGCGGTCGGCCCGTCCACGGTGCCCGAGCGGGCGGATATCAGCACCTGTTCGGTGGAGCGGCGTTCCAGGCCGCCCTCGGCCGCCATGGCCTCGGCCCGGCCCGCCTCGCCGACGCGGTAGTCGGCCGTCCTGGCCTCGTTGGTGCCGACGGCCCCGCCGACGACCAGGCACAGCGCCACGAACGCCAACCAGCCGACGAGTGCCCGCCAGGGGTGCCGGGCGCTGCGGCGCGCCATGCGCACAGTGAGTGAGTTCATGCCCGAAAGCCTTGTTGAACAGGGCAGTTGCCGGACAGAGGTGTCAGGTTGAACCTGCCGTCCACCGATCGATGGACCCGGTTACGGGGGACAGCCCCCGTACGCCACGCCGGCATCCACGGCTCACGGCACGTCCACGGCGCAGGGCACGGCCACAGCCGCGGCCCAGGCGCACCTGCTCGGCTCGGGGCACTCCCGCACCCCGGGCACACCTGCGCGGCTCGGGACACTCCCGCGGCCCAGGCGCACCTGCTCGGCTCGGGCGCGCCTGTGGCTCAGGGCGCTTCCGCGGCTCACGGCACGTCCATGGTCCGGCCGGCCGCGCGCAGGGCGGTCACCGCGGCCCTGATCGACGGGCGCCGGTCCGCGTCGGTGCGCCACACGGCGTGGACGTGCCTGCGCATCTTCTGCCGCACCGGCACGAGCCGTACCCCTTCGGGCACCGGGCCGCGGCCGAGTCTCGGTGCCACGCAGACGCCCATTCCGGCGGCGATCAGGGCGAGTTGGGTGTGGTGTTCGCCCGCCAGGTGCGCGATGCGCGGCTCGATGCCCTTGGAGCGGAGGGTGAACATCAGCCAGTCGTAGCAGAACTCGCCCTCGGGCCAGGACACCCAGTCGTCGTCGGCGAAGTCCTCCAGGTCCACCTCGGTCCGGTCCGCGAGCCGGTGATCGGCCGGCATCGCGATGTCCGGCGCGTCGTCCAGCAGTTCGGCCTTGGCCAGGCCGCCGGGCACGGGCAGTCGCTTGTTGCTCCAGTCCAGCACCACGGCGAGGTCCGTGTCCCCCCTGAGCACCGCGCGGATTCCGTCCTCGGGCTCCAGTTCCCGGGTGCGCACGCGCAGTTCGGGATGGTCCGCGCGCAGTATGCGGAGTGCTGCGGGGAAGAGCCCGCGCGCCGCCGTCGGGAAGGCCGAGAGCAGGATCTCGCCCACCACCTCGCCGCGCTGCGCCTCGATGTCGGACTGGGCCAGCTCGACCTGGGACAGGATCCGGGCCGCGTGGTCGGCGAGCAGCCGGCCGGCGTCGGTGAGCCGGACCCCTCGTCCGTTCTTGGCCAGGAGCTGCTGCCCCACCTCCCGCTCCAGTTTCGCCATCTGCTGGGAGACGGCCGAGGTGGTCACGTGCAGCCCCTCCGCGGCACCGCTGACCGAGCCGTGCCGGGCGAAGGCGTCCAGGGTACGCAGGCGCTCCAGATTCAACATGTAAGCAATGCTACGCAGACACTCGTACAAAATCTCGCTTGTCCTACGCGGTCGTGGCCTCCATCGTTGATCCCATGAGCGCCACCGCCGCACCGGGGACCATGCCTTCCGACGAGTCCCCCGCCTCCGTCCCGGCCCCCGTCCCACCGAAGAACACCGCGACGGGAACGGCCTCCTCGGCCGCCGATCCGGCCCCCGCCGCCCGCCGGACGCTGGACTGGCGGATCCGCTTCGGGGCGCTCTCGCTCATCTGGGGCTTCAGCTTTCTGCTGATCAAGGTCGGCACCGACGGGTATGCCCCGTTCCAGGTCACCCTCGGCCGCCTCGTGGCGGGTACGGCGGTACTGGTGGCCGCGATCGCGATACGACGCGAACGGCTGCCGCGCGGCGCGCGCACCTGGGGCCATCTGGCCGTGGCCGCGTTCTTCCTGAACGCACTGCCGTTCTCGCTCTTCGCCTACGCCGAGCTGAGCATCCCGTCGACGCTGGCGGGCATCTGCAACGCGACGTCTCCCCTGTGGGGCATGGCGCTGTCGCTCGTGGCGCTCTCCGAGGACCGTCCGACCCGTCGCCGCGTCGCCGGTCTCGGGCTCGGCTTCCTCGGGGTGCTGACCGTGCTCGGCGCCTGGCAGGGCTTCTCCGGGCTGGACTTCGGCGGTACGGCCATGGCCCTGCTGGCCTCGCTGAGCTACCCGATCGGCTGGATCTACGTCCGCAGGACGCTGGCGGGCAGCGGTTCGTCGACGCTCGCGCTGACCGGGAGCCAGCTCTTCCTCGGCACGGTGCAGCTCGCCGTGGTGACCCCGCTGTTCACCTCGGCCCCCGACGGCTTCCCGCTGCTGCCGACCCTGGCGGTGTTCGCCCTCGGGGCGCTCGGCACGGGCCTCGCGGTGCTGCTGCAGTACGGCCTGGTGGAGGAGGTCGGGCCGACGACCGCGCAGATGGTCACCTACTTCATTCCGGTCATCGCCACCGCGGCCGGGGTGGCCCTGCTCGGGGAACGGCTGAGCTGGAACACCCCGGTCGGCGCCCTCGTCGTACTGGCGGGTGCCGCCCTCACCCAGAGCAGGGCC
Source organism: Streptomyces sp. NPDC006435 (assembly GCF_040612315.1). NCBI lineage: Bacteria > Bacillati > Actinomycetota > Actinomycetes > Kitasatosporales > Streptomycetaceae > Streptomyces > Streptomyces sp. NPDC006435. The sequence goes on along the minus strand of NZ_JBEXPY010000047.1, from coordinate 38,739 downwards.
CGCAGCCGGTGACGACACCCGGCGACCTCGAAGGCTTCAAAAACCTCGGGGCCCCGGGGGATTCGGCCCCCGGCGTCACCCGTAGTTCAGCGGTTTCGCCGGGCCCGCCGCTGCCGCCACCGCGTCGGCCAGCGGCTCGACGTCGGCCATGGCGAGCGGCGAGACGGTGAGTCTGATCCCCTGGGGCGCGGCCATCCGGAACCGCGCCCCGGGCGCGACGGCCCAGCCGGAGTGCAGCAGTCGCGCCACGGCGCCCGTCTCGTCGCTGACCGGCACCCACACGTTCATCCCGCTGCGCCCGTGGGCCTCCACCCCCCGCTCCTCCAATGCCCGGACGAGGGCGTCCCGCCGCACGCCGTACGCCCGTGCCGTCCTGCCGGGGTCCACGGCCTTTGAGGTCCACAGGTGCACCACGGCCCGTTGCAGCAGTCTGCTGACCCAGCCGGGCCCCAGCCGCTGCCGCCCCGCGACCCGGTCGACGGTGACCGGGTCGCCGGTCAGCACGGCGACCCGCAGGTCCGGGCCGTACGCCTTGGCCACGGAACGCACGAACGCCCAGCGGTCCGTGGCACCCGACAGCGGGTGCAGCGGCAGGTCGACGATGCCGTGCCCGTGGTCGTCCTCGATCAGGAGGACCCCTCGGTGTCCGGCGAGGACGCCCCGCAGTTCGAATGCCCGCCCTGCACCGATCGCCGCTCCGGTCGGGTTCTGGGCCCGGCCGGTGACCACGAGGGCACGGGCCCCGGCCCTCAGCGCCTGTTCGACGGCGTCGGGCAGCGGCCCCTCGTCGTCGAGCGCGACGGGAACGGGGCGCAGCCCCAGCGCGGGCACGAGGTCCAGCATGCTGCCCCAGCCCGGGTCCTCGACCGCCACCGCGTCACCGGGTCTGAGGTGCGCGGCCAGGACCCGCTCGATCGCGTCCAGCGAGCCGGAGGCCGCGACCACGGGTCCGGCCGGCACTCCGTCGGCGTCCAGCGCGGCGCGGGCGAGCGCGGCGAACTCCGGGTCCACCGGGGCCTGTCCGTACAGACCGGGCCGCCGGGCGTACTCCTGCGCGACCGCCGCGAAGGCGTCCCCCAGCGCGGGCAGCAGGGCCGGGTCGGGGTTCCCGTCGCCCAGGTCCCGCACCCCGGGAGGCGCCTCGACCCGGAGCGATCCGCGCGCCGTGCTGGCAGGGCGCGGCCGCACCCTGCTGCCCCGCCGCCCGGCCGTCTCGATCACCCCGCGCTCGCGAAGCGTGCGGTACGCGGCGGCCACCGTGTTCGCGTTCACCCCCAGGCTCTCCGCCAACTCCCGCATCGGCGGCAGCACTTGACCCGGCGCGAGCTCGCCCGACCCGACCCCGCGCTCCACACTGGCGGCGATCTCCGATGCGCGCCGCCCGACAATCCGATACTCTCCTAGCACAAACAAGATTATGCACTAGTGCAATGGAGTGCGCAATGTCGGACACCTCTTCCCCGCAGGCCACGGACCCGGGCGCGACCGAGTACCCGCCGACCGGGCGGACCGTCCCGACCCGTTCCCGGGAGCGCGCGGCATATGACCGGGAGCTGGTCCACTCGATACTCGACGAGGCGTACGTCTGCCATCTCGGCTTCGTCCGCGACGGCGCGCCGGTCGTCCTGCCGACCCTCTACGGCCGGATCGACGACCGGCTCTACGTGCACGGCTCGACCGGCTCCCGTCCGCTGCGCGAGGCGGGCCGCACCGACCCCGGCCTGCCCGTCTGCCTGACGGTGACGCAGGTGGACGGACTGGTGCTGGCCCGTTCCGCCTTCCACCACTCGATCAACTACCGCTCCGTGGTGGTGCACGGCATCGCCCGCACCGTGACCGACCCGCAGGAGCGGCGGACCGCCCTCGACGCGATCGTCGACCACGTGGTGCCGGGCCGGTCGGCGGACTCCCGGCCCGCCGACGAGAAGGAGCTGGCGGCGACGGCGGTGATCCGGCTGGACCTACGGGAGGTGTCCGCCAAGATCCGCACCGGCGGCCCCAACGACGAGGCCCGCGACCTGGCGCTCCCCCACTGGGCGGGGGTCGTCCCGCTCGCCCGCGGCTACGGTGCGCCGCTCCCGTCGGACGACCTCGACCCCGCAATCGGCGTCCCGGACTACATCACGGTGCTCTGACCGGGCGGCGGGATGCCCTACCCTGCGGCCCGACCGGCCGACAGCTCTCCCTCGGCGGCGCCCCGGCCACCGTCCGCTCCCCCGGGGCCCACCCCGCCCGGCCCCGACGCGACGGGCCCCGAAGGGGCCTTCGGGGTCGCCGACTGGGCGATGAAGGCACCGATCAGGACCGTGGCGCCGCCGATGAGCTGGGGTGCGGACAGGTGCTCGCCGAGCATCACCCAGGCGAGCACGGTGGCGATGACCGCCTCCAGACAGGCGACCACCCCTGCCACGGCCGGCGAGAGCAGCCGCACCGAGATCACGCCGGTGACATAGGCGATCACGGTCGCCAGCAGCACGATCCAGACGAGCAGCAGCCAGGCGGGGACCTCCGTGCCGTTCATGGCCGCGCCGCCGCCCAGGACCGCCCAGTCCATGCCCCAGGGCCGCGCGACCAGCGTGAGGACGATCGCACCGACCAGCAGCCCGTACGCGATGACGCCGACCGGATGCGGCGGTTCGACGCCGTCCGCCACGTCCCCGCTGCCCTGGTCCGACAGGACGAAGTAACCGACCTGGCAGCAGGCGGCACCGAGCGCGAGCAGCAGCCCGACGGCGTCGAAGCTCAGCCCCGACCAGATCTCGACCACGCAGGCGAGCCCTCCGACGGCGAGGACCACACCGACCGCGGCCCGCCGGGTGACCGGCCTGCGCTGCACGAACCTGACCCAGCCGAGGACGAGCGCGGGCGCCAGGTACTCGACGAGAAGGGCGACGCCGACGGGGATGCGGGAGATCGCGGCGAAGTAGCAGGCCTGTACGCCCGCGACGGCGAGCAGCCCGAAACCCAGCAGCAGAATCGGCCGACTGCGCACCAGGTCCCGGTGGCGCCAGGCCACGGGCAGCATGATGACGGCGGCACCCGCCACGCGCAGCCACACCACATGGAGCGGGTCGAGCCCGGCCTCGATCAGCGGCTTGGCCGCCACCCCTGAACCACCGAATGCGAAGGCCGAGGCCAGGGCGATTCCCAGGCCGGCGTTTCTCCCCTGAGACGCGTGCATCGGCACATCATGACAGCTGAGGTCAGGAGCGTCACCCCTGTGACCCCTGACTCGCACCCCCCATGGAATGAGTGATTCCACCCCGCCCGGCTCTTGACCGTCCGCCCCTCCGGCCCACCCGGTCACCCTTGGTCCACCCGGTCACCCCTGACCGGCCCGGTCGGCCCCGGTCAGCCGTCGACCTCCCACGGCGCCTCCCGGCCGACGGTCCCCACGATCCGGGCGGCGAGCCGTTCCGCGTCGACCCCGGCCCGCTCCAGCACCTCGACGGCCCGGCACTCGCGGTCCGCGGCGAGCGCCGCGAGCAGATCGAGCCCTCCGGCCCGTACGTCACCGCGCAGCTCCGCCCGCTCCCGCGCCCCGGCCATCGCCGAGGCCGCCGAGGGCGACCAGCCCTCCGCCGCGACGTCCCACACGATGGATTCCGGGTCCGGGACGACCGGAACGGCACCGGAGTCCTCCACCGACCCCTGCCAGCGGAGCCCGTATCCGATGCTGCGCTGGACGAGGTAGCCGAGCACTTTGGCCAGTTGCGGCCCCCCTTCGAAGGCCGACCGCACCTCGGGGTCCGATTCGATGAGAGAGTGCAGCAGATGAGCCGTGTCGATCTGTCGGTCACCGTCGCGAAGCGCACGCCTGCGGGCACCCGTCACCACGACGGCCAGCTCCGCGGTGAGTCTGGCGTCGAGCCCGGCATGGCCGAGGGCAGGCTGCTGGGGGATCCACGACGTCCGGTTCTGCACGTCTCCCACTCCATCAGTTCCCCGGCGCCGGAACATCGCCGGAGGGACCCATTTAGGCATCCCACGCAAGTTGGGCACACCAGAGCGGTTTCTCCTCCTTGCGGATGAGATCTCGCCATTCCTGGATCCGATCGGGAAAAACGGCGCGCGCCGCCTTGCCACGCGCTCCCCGGGCAACCGCGGACAGCCTCCCGTACGTCCCACACAGCCCACACCCCATGCGACAGCCGGAAGGGAGACCGCGGACGTGTCCTGGTTGGTCGCCCTGCCGGCTCTCGACGGGCGGGAGTACGTGTACCGGGTCCACGCGCCCGAGGACGCGCTGCGCGCCGATCTCTTCTGGGCCGCGTTCCACTGCCACGACGACGGCCCGCACCCGCGCGCCTGCGACCGGTTCGACGCGGCCCTGATCTGGCGGGCGGGGGCCGAGGGAACCGGACGAACAGGTCTGACGGTTCATCAGTATTGAATGTTCACGCCGCTGCGGCTACGTTCCGCGACACCGTTACCCGCCGAGAAGGGGTGGTCGCATGGCCGAAGTCAGTGCGGAAGCGCGCATCGGAGCACCGGCCGAGAAAGTGTGGGCCCAGTTGACGGACTTCACCGCGTACGACCGGTGGAACGCCACCCACACCAGCTTTCCCAAGGGCGGCCCCGAGACGCTCGAACTCTCGGCCACCTACGAGGAGAACATGAAGCTCATGGGCTTCCCCGCCGAGGTGACGTGGACGGTGGCGGAGCTGGAGACCGCACGCCTGCTGACCACCCGGGGCAAGGGACCGATGGGGGTCACGCTCGCCATGCGCTACTCCCTGACCCCCGACGGGGACGCGACCACGGTCCGGATAGACGGCGAGTTCACCGGTGCCGCGGTGTCCCTGATGGCGGGCAAGCTCAAGGACTCGGCGACGGCCGCGCTCGTCGAGTCGCTGCGCAAGCTGGACGGCCTCGTCACCTGAGAACGCGAGAACCCTCCACCGGCGCCACCCCGTCCACCGACGGAGAAGGGCCTCGCGACCCGGCCGCGAGGCCCCGGCACCGCACCCGCACCCGCACCCACGGGCTCACTGCTCGTCGGCAAGGATCAGATAGAGCTTCTTGCGGGCGTCGTTGATGACCGTGAGCGCCTTCTGGCGCTGATCGGCGGAGCCGGTCTTCCAGACCTGGCCGAACGCCTCCATCAGACCGAAGCCGGCCTGCCGGATCTCGTTGAGGCTCTCCCAGTCGACACCGCGCCCGACTTCCTCCCAGGGCGCCTCGGCCCCCGACTCGGCCTCGGCACGACCGGCGTCGGTGAGCGTGAACAGCTTCTTGCCGCCCTCGCTCTCACTGACGATGAGCCCTTCGTCCTCCAGCAGCTGGAGGGTCGGGTAGACCGAGCCGGGGCTGGGCTTCCAGGCCCCGCCGCTGCGCTCGCCGATCTCCTGGATCATCTCGTACCCGTGCATCGGGCGGTCCTTCAGCAGCGCCAGGATCGACGCACGCACATCACCACGCCGCGCCCTTCCCCTGCCGCCGCCCCGGCCGTGCCCGCCACCGAAGGGGCCACCCCCGAAGGGCCCGCCACCGAACGGCGGCCCGAACTGCCCGAAGGCCGCACGGTGCCCCTCGAAGTCACCGAATCCCCGATGGGGGCCACCGCGCCCATGCCCGTACTCATGCTCGTGTCCATGCGAACGCATCACTGACACTCCTTCTATCGTTGATCTGTCGCGATGCTTCGACGATATATCGGAACCGATCGCACGGCAATCCCTCCACCCATGCCATCCCTCGCCGAACGTGACGTTCGGGCAGCACGCCCCCTTGCCCCGCCGCCTGCCACGTCGCCGGAAGACCACGTGAAAACCCCTGCGAAAGAATCGATCAATTCGGCCATTCCGGCGCGAAATCGGCCCAGAATCCCTGCTCCGGGCTGATTCCGCGTGCCAGCGTGACGGCGTGAAACCCCTCCGACCTGTGGTCACAGACTGTTGCGACCGGGGCTGACCTGTGTCAGCGATCGGTGATCGATTGCCGGGGCAGGTTGATCAAAGCCGCTTTGTGTCAGCGAAGGTCGACCACTTGGCCGCCTGTGTCGGATACGGCTGATCGTTACGTGTTGCTGCCCTGCGGATCGCTGCCCCGCCTCCGGACCTTCACACCCACAGGCGCCTCCACCACGCCCCCCCGCCTGGCCCGTACGCCCGTACGCCCGTACGCCCGCCAAACGTCTCTGCCGGGGATCCTGGATGGCGGGGGCTCAGGTGCCGAGAGTTCTCCAGGACTCCGCCGCGGTTTTCACGCCGGTCCCGGAAGGACCCGAAGGCCGTGGTCAACCCAGTGTGCACGTGAGAGGTTGAGCACGTGGACAACGACATGGCCATCGCGCTGATCGGTGCGATCGGTGTGGGCGGCACCATCGTCGGAACCTTCGCCGGCACGGTCCTCGGAGCTCGCATCCAAGCCCGCGGCGGACACGACCAAGCCCAAGCCGCACGCGACGCAGCTACCACCACCGCCACCGCCACGGCGCGTCAAGCAATGATCGAACGCCGTTGGGCGACCCTCTCCGAATACCTCCGCGCAGCCGCCGCCCTCCACGAGAGCGCGAATCGGCTTTACGCATCGAGCGCGGACCTCCGTGTCGCCGGAAGTCTGATCACTGTGGACGGACCGGCTCTTGAAGCCGAGGTAGAGGAGCGGCGGCATGCCCTGCTCCACGCGTACGCCGAGGCCGAACTCGGCGCACCCCCCGAGATGCGCCCCCTGGTCTCCGATCTAAAGGACAGAACGTTCTCCCACGTTGAGCAATCCATCCGGGGCAGGGACCTCATCAGCGCGCATACGGCCCTGCGCGGCCTTGCCGCCGCGCAGGGCCACGACTCACCAGCCGGTCGAGCACACCGTGCCGTGACGACGCCGTCCGCGCCTCACCCCGTCGACGACACGACACACGAGGACCTCGCGCGCTGGCGTACCGAGGCCGCGAGGACCTTGGAAGATGTCTGCGAACTGACCCCCGAGCAGAGCCATTTGCTCGCCTACCTCCCTGACGAGGACCAAACCCTCATCGTCATCGAGGCCGGGGACCGGTACACAGAAGCATGGGACGCCTTGGTCACCTCCGCCCGCCAAGCACTGGGGACCGACCCCACTCAGCGGCACGAACAACAGTGCGAGCAGTGCGGCGAGTAAATTCCCGGTCGACATCCTGACGAGCCCCCGGCAGGGCGCCGCAACCATCAAGATCTCCGACAGAGTCCTTGACTGATCAGCCTTGGGTGGCACGAACTGACGTTGCTCACCCTTGAGCGGCAATCGATCGACGATCACCGGCACAGGTCAGGGGCCGATGCCCGTCGTTCCGTGCCGTCGAAGGACGACCGCCCGGGCCCCTGGTGGTCTGACGCCGCCGCTGCCGGGGCCCCGGCTACGGTTGCCGGGTGAACGGATTGGATGCACCAGCCGATGTACCCGCCCGCCACGGCGCATTGCTGCCTCTTCTGGGTGCCGATCAGGAGGTCATCGACTTCTTCGCCGGTGTTGCGGATCTCGACGCGACGGACCCCGCCGACCAGGAGTTGGAAGACGGGGTCCGGCTTGCCTCTGGAGCCCGGCTGGAGCAGTTTGCGCGGGCGGCCTCCGGGGACGCGTCCTGCTTCGTCGGCGAGGGCGGAGAGGAACGCCCCGTGGTGTACGTCAGCCTCGACGGCGAGGCCGGACCACTCGCCCTCGGGCTGCCGGAGCTGGTGCGGCTGTGTCTGGTGGCACCGTGGTGGAGGGATGCTCCCGGGCGGACAGCCGGAGAACTCCAGGCGGTCGCCGACGAGTATCGGGAGGACATACCCGACCTCGACCGGCGACGCGACCGCGCGGCCCGGGCACTCGGCCTCGATCCGGCCGGACTGCCGTCCGAGGCGGCAGCCCTGGCCCGGCTCATGGAGCTCTCCCGAGGACCGGTCGCCGCAGCCTGCCTCGTCGTCGGGTGCGAGGGCGATCCGCTCGATCCCCTGTTCGTCGGCACCCCCGGCTGACACCGGCCGACCGGCCACCCGGGCCCGGAGCCGTGTATGGTCGGCCAGTTGTCCGCAGCCCGGACCACATTCGGCCGGCCACAGGCGAGCAGTCAAACTTCAGTGAGACCGGACACCTCCCTTGTCCCGTCTCGCGCACATCGCTCCCACTCCGGGCGATCCGGTCCGATCCGGTCCGATCTGGCCCGGTCCGGTCCGCTCGTCGCGCCGGGTGGCCGATGCCCCGTCCAGCGGGCCTCGGCAATCACTCATGAAGGGTGGGCCTACGGCGCTAGGCTGCTGTGCCGTGCAGGAGACACGCCTCGACACCGCCCGGATCAGGGCAGCCCGCCGGGTGATCGACCCGATGTTCCTCGACACCCCGCTGTACCGCTGCGAGGCGCTGGAGCCCCACCTCGGGTGCGCGGTGAGCATCAAGCTCGAAACGGCGAACCCGGTCCGCAGCTTCAAGGCCCGCGGCACCGAGGTGATCGCGACCCGGCTCGCCGATGCCGGTTCGCGGGCCGTGGTGTGCGCGAGCGCGGGCAACCTCGGCCAGGCCCTCGCCTGGTCCGGTCGTGGCCGGGGGCTCGACGTCACCGTCGTGGCATCCCGCTTCGCGACTGCGGCCAAGCTCGATCGCATCCGTGCTCTGGGTGCCCGGCTGGAGCTGGTGGACGGCGACCACGAGGCGGCGCGCGAGCGGGCCGCGGACATTGCGCGGCACGACGGCATCCGGCTGGTCGAGGACAGCCTGGACATCGAGACCTGCGAGGGAGCGGCGACCATCGGCCTGGAGCTGGCGGACGCCGCGCCGTCGTTCGACGCCGTCCTGATCGCTCTCGGCGGCGGGGCGCTGGCCACCGGTGTGGGTCATGTGGCGAAGGACCTGATGCCGGGGGTCGAGGTGATCTGCGTCCAGCCGCTCGGCGCACCGGCGATGACACGGTCCTGGCACCGAGGGCGCGTCGTCACCACCGACTCGACCGACACCATCGCCGACGGCGTCGCCGGCCGACGCCCCCTCCCGGCCGTCCTGGACGACCTCCTCCTGGTCGCCGACGACGCCGTCCTGGTCCGGGAGGCATCGATCGTCACCGGTATGCGGATGCTCCTCGACCACGCCGGCCTCGTCGTCGAGCCGTCGGCCGCACTCGGCGTCGCGGCGATCCTCGAGGACCATGACCGCTTCGCCGGCCGGCACGTGGCCACCATCGTGTGTGGCAGCAATGTCGACATGGACGCTTTTCACCGCTGGGCCGGCGCCCCCGTCCACCGGCCTTGACGGTTGTTGCCCCGGCCTGCCCGATCAGTACGAGACCGACTGCGGCGGGGGTGGGGCGCGGCCGCTCGGTGCGCTGACCGCACCAGCGGGTGAGGCGGGGCGTCGGGGTCGCCGAAGACGCCCGGCAACGGCAACCGGCACACCGCGTCCGACGTCAGGAACGCCTCTCGCGTCGGGGTCTCATGGCGGCGCTTCCGGTTTCCGGTGGGCACACGCTTCCGCCCCGGCCCGGAAAGCCGCCCCTGTACCGCCCCCTGAGCGTGCACGCCCCTTCCCGCCACTGGCGGGGCCGCCGACATGCAGGTCCCAACGCTTTCCACGCTCCCAGGGGCCGGGGCCAAGGGCTTCTCGGATGCTCACAGCGGCGCGTGACGCCCTGTACGGCTGCACCCTGTCGCCCTGGCCCGAGCGGTGCACCACTGACAACTCCCGGTACGGAGAGGCCCGCCTGCCCCCCTGCCACCCTTCGGTGCAGGACGGCGCCCGTCAGAGGGGCTCGGTCACATGGGCCCGTACCGCATGGGGGAGGATGCGGTACGGGAGGGGATTTGAATGCGTTCAGAAACACGGGTGCCGGTGCAGACACAGGCGCCGGTGCAGACACAGGCGCGCGTGAGGGACAGGTTCGGCGCGGTGCTGACGGCTTCGATGTCGGTGCTGTCCGTCGAGGCCGTGATCGGGACGATCGCGCTCATCGTGTGGGAACAGACCCAGGAGAGCCCGGGCCTTCCCTACAACGCGTTGGGGATCATCTTCTTGATCGTGCTGGCGCCGTTCATTGCGGTGGCAGGAGCTGCCCTCGGCGCCCTGTTGTCGGTCGGCGTGGTGATGCCGCTCCTGGTCGTGGCCGGGTGGCTCGGTCGCCGGTTCCCGGGGCGCGAGGCATGGTGGTGGGTCCCGGTACTGGCAGCCGCCGGAACCGCCCCGCCGGCCCTGGCCGTGTCGGCGCTCGTGGAGGCCGGTCCCCTGGCAGGTTCCGGCGGATGGCTCGCGGCAACGGCGGCGGTGGCCATCACCGCGCTGGTCGCCCGCAGGCTGTTGTTGCCGGACCGCCCATGGCTCTCCGGCGGCGCGATGTTCGGGTGGGTGGCACTGTACGGAACGCTCGCTGTCGTCACCGTCGGCGTACTCGGCGTCATCGGCCTGTACGCCGGGATCGGATACGAGCCTCCGCGGCTGAGCACGGAACGGGTCGCCGGTACGTGGTCCGACGGAAAGGGCGGCACACTCGTCCTCACGGCGGATGGCAGGGCCACGGCGACCCGCATCGAAACGTTCGGTCTCGACGACTCCTTCGACCCCGTGGTGCACGAGTGCACCGGCACCGGCACCTGGGAGTACGACCCGGGTACCGGACCGTGGTCCCAAGAGGTCGGTGTGTCCTTCGACGACTGCTCCATGGACACCTGGAAGGTTTTTGGGAGCCCCGAGCATCCAAAGCTGTTCGTCTACATCGGTGACCCCGACAGCTGGGACCTCTACATCCTGCGACGCCGCGGCTAGATGACCGATTCCAAGGGATGCCTGCGGAAGGTGTGGGGCGAGTGGCGGTCGAAAGCCACCGCGAGACGGTCAGGCGGCGGGCTGCCGGCCCTGGTTGTCGAGGTGTCGGCGGGCGGTCAGGCGTCGGGGTCGACTTCGGGGTGCGTGAACCGCACAGGCTTGCCCAGCGACCGGGCGTAGGCGATTTCGGCTCGGGTGCTGTCTCCGATGTAGTCGCCGACTACGAGCACCTCATCAGCGAGCCGGATCTTCGCCCGGTGCAGATCGTCGAGTCGAATCTTCAGCGCCCGGGCCTCGACAGGATCGGACCAGAGTTCGTGCGGCGACTTCATGTCACAGCCCGGTTTGACGACGATCCTTCCGGCTCCGGTCTCCCGTAGATCGGCCTCGTTCATCTCGGTCATGAAGCGGGTGGAGCCGCAGATCACGACGATACGCGGGAGGCTCAACAGCCTCTTCGCGTCGGCGAGCTTCTCCTCGGGGGTGAGCAGTTTCGGGGATGACACTGGTTCCTCCTGGTGGTGCGGTCAAAGGAATGCCTACGAAAACGAGAACGAGGGTGTCCAAGGTCGTTCTGTGACGAACGGCGTGGACGCCCTCGCGACAGCGCTCCATGCGACGACCGACAAGATACTGAGGGGGCCATCCCGATTTGGCGCCGTGGCGCCCACAGGCCGGCATTACGTCCCGCCCGAGCGGTGCCGAACTGGTCACCCTCGCCACGATCCAGGCCGTACTCGGCTACACCTCCGAGGCCAAATGGCTCCGCCATGCCCGTGCCCACCTGTGCCGCCTTCCCCTCACCTGCCCCAGCGGCCCGGCTGCGACAAGCGGCTGCGCAAGGCCGCCGGTCCGATGCAAAGCGTCGACTCGATCCTGGCCTTCACCACTTCGGTGCGGAGCAACGACGTATGGGCCGTGAACTCCGCCCCGGTGCAATGCGGCCGACGCACGCAAGCCCCTCCTCGATCTCCTGGCCGCCGAATGCGGGCTTCTGAACGCATCCTCACGCTGACCGCCGCGATCCGGCACAACAACGCCACCGGGCAAACCGTCCTGCTCTCACTGATCACCTACGATCACTGGCCCCTCGGACCAGATCGTCCAAGACACGTCTCCTTGACCGTCCACAGGCCGGGGTGCTTGCGGATGGTCCACGAGGGTGCCATCAGGATTTCGCCCGAAGGCGGCCTCCAGAACGGCGAAGAGGTCTGCCTCGGGAACCGTGGCGCGCACCTCTGCCAGAACCCGGGGGAAGTCGTCATCGTCGATGGCGCCCATGTGCTCCTGACGGAGTCGGCAGACGGTCTCGACGAGTTCCGGTCTCAGCCGCATCCAGGCACGGGAGGTACGGATCTCTTCATCGACATGGTGCATGAACCAGCGCACGACCTCGTACGGGACGTCCACGTGCCCTGCCTGCGGGTTGAAGCACACCGTCGGCTCCCGTGCCGGATCCTCGTCGGGGATGATCGCGGTCATGAGGTTTCGTTGCCCGGCCACAAGATCCAGTTCCAGGTACCAGGCGTCATCGGGCACGGAGTACATCGCGGTGATCGCGTAGTCGCCGTCGGGATGTCGGAAGGCCATGCCGCATGCTGTCACGCTGGATCGAGGAAGCACCTCTCCAAATGTGCGGCCCGACACCCCTGTTGTACGGGCCCGGACGAGGACGGCAGCGAAGTAGAGCGCTGCCCGGCAGGCGATGGCCAGTGCGTCGTTCGCATGGCCGGTCACCCGAGCGGCATCGGTGTCGGCGGTGGCGACGGTCCTGGTAGGACGGCCGGGGAATGGCAGCGCGGATCCCGCGTCGGCGGAGACGCCTCCGGATCGTGCGGGACGGATACGCGTGGTCTGCCGGAACGATGTCCGGTCGGGTTCTCGGTCGATCGGCCCACTGCCGAGGATCGACTCGGGGTCGGCGGTGATCGCCTCGACATCGATCGGGTCGAGGTGACCGAGCACCGTCCGGCCACCGTCAGCGGCACGGAGCGGCCCGGACAGCGATGCGACAACGACGAGGTCTCCGGCCCTCAGAGCGCGCGGGCGAAGCAGCCGAGGCAGTGCGGAACCGGTCACCGACGCGGTATCCCGGCGTGTGCAACGCCCTGCTGCGCATATACCGATCGACCGCCCGGCAGGTCCGGGTCGCAGGCCCGCCGCCTCCGCCGTGAAAAACCATGTCCGGTTTTTCGGAACGCGATGATAGAGAATCCGCGTGACAACAACACTTCGGTTCGACGCACTGCTGCGGTTGATAGACGAACGGTCGGCCGCGTTCCGGGCCGCGGTCGCCTCTGCGCCCGACCTCGACGTGCGGGTACCGACCTGCCCCGAGTGGACGCTGTTCGACCTGGTGCAGCACCTGGGCGAGAGGCGCCGCTTCTGGGCCGATGTCGTCGCCGCGGGGCCCGCCACCGCTCCCCCGGCCGGTTCCGCGACGAAGGACGCCCCGGTCGCACCGCGGGAACCCGAGGCCCTGTCGGCCTGGTTGGCCGAGTCGACGGAACTGATGCTGGACGCGCTGCGCGAGGCCGGTCCGGATCGCGGTTGCTGGACGTGGTGGGGTTCGTCGCAGTCGCCGCAGACCTGTGGCGCCGTCGCCCGGCACCAGCTCCAGGAGATCATGGTGCACGCCTACGACGCCCAGATCACCGTGGGCGCTCCGCAGCCGCTGCCGGACGAGGCGGCACTCGACGGTGTCGAGGATTTCCTGTTCACCTGCTGCGCGACGCCGAGCGCCTGGCCGCACAAGCCCGCCACCATCGACTTCCGTGCCACCGAGGGCCGCTCCTGGCGCCTCTCGCTCTCCGCCGACGGCGCGCACTCCATCCGCCTCGCCACCCCCGGCACCGCTGCGGACGAGGGGCCGGACACGGCCGGCGCCTCCGCTCGGGGAGCGGCCGGTGAGCTGGTCCTCTTCATATACGGCCGGATCCCGGCGGACTCCGTGGAACTCGACGGCGACCGGCAGCTGTTCGACCTGCTCCGCGCCTGGGAGCCGGAGGAATAGGACCTGACGCCGCACCGCCCCGGGCACGCCCGACGGATCGTGGCGCGCAGCACGGGATCCGGCATGTGCTGGTCCCCTCTCAGCGCGGCAGTGTCCGTCCCAGGCATGCGAGAGGGGGCAGGGCCTCAGCAGTGGGGACAGCATCATGTCCGCGGCCGCCACCAGGAGGCCGGTGCGCAGCCTCCATTCCTGCGCGAGGAAGCCGCCGAGCAGCAAGCCGAACGGGGCCGGGCCCATGCCGACGAACGTGACCGTCGCGGCCGCCCGGCCCTGCATCCCGGCCGGAGTCACCGCCTGTCGGACGGCCATGACCGTGACGTTCACCAACCAACCGCCCGCCCGCCCCGAACACGAAACCGATCGCCGCGAGCGACAGCCCGACGGTGGTTCCCGACAGGTGCAGTTCCCGTGGCAGGAGAAGCAGTTGAACGGTCATCACGGCCGCGAAGAAGAACTGGAGGGCGGCCGACGCGAGGCACACGGTCCGCAACGAGGCATCGCCCGCGACGAAACGGAGACCCTCGTGGATCCGCCGTCACACAGGAGGGGGACGTTCCGAACGTTCCACATGCCCCGGTTCATCCGAATGCTCCGGCCACTCTGAATGCTTCGGCCCCTCCGAATGCTCCGGCCACTCTGAATGCTCCGGCCCCTCCGAATGCTCCGGACGCTCCGAATGCTCTGGCATCGCTTCGCGGTGCCGGATCCGCCGGATCGACAGGAACGACAGCGCGAAGAACAACGCCCCGCAGACGGCGGCGATCGGCGCCGACAGCAGTGACGCCAACGCGCTGCCGAGGGCGGAACCGGCGGTCCGGCACCGGCGTCGAACGCCAGGACGGTGAAGAGCATCAGCACCAACAGGCTCGTGTGCTCGCCGAGTTGGGAGGCCGCCGGCCCCACCCAGAGGCTGCGGAAGTCTCCGTCCCGCCACGTCGAACCCGGACACCGGCCTTCGCCGGCCGGTCGGGAAAGGGATTTGTCACCGGGGCGGACGTCCCGTGCTCGGCGCCGCCCCAACGTCGGCGGCACGAGTTCATGACCGCACGCCCCACACCTCACGCCGGACGCCGGGCACCAGGTGCCGGACACCGCCGAGCCCCGTGCTATCCAGGGGCGATGACGACTTCCAGTATCTCCGGCAGGCCCTTCGACGCGGTGCTGTGCGACCTCGACAACGTGATCCGCTTCTACGACACGACGGAGCTGGACCGCCTGGAGCGTGACGCGGGGGTGGCGCAGGGCACGACCATGCGGGTGGCCTACGCACCGGAGACGGACCTTCCGCTGCTTCTCGGCGCGATCACCGAGCGGCAATGGGTGGAGTCCATCACGGCCGGTCTCTCGGGACAGGTGGGGGAGGACCGGGCGCGCGAACTGGGCACCGCGCTCGCCCGGGCGCCGTTCCGGGCCGACGAGGTCGTGGTGGCCATGCTCCGTCGGGTACGGGCGCACGTTCCCCTGGTGCTGGTGACCAATGCGAGCGTGGCGCTGGAGGACGATCTGGTGTCGTTGGGGCTGGCCGACCTCGCGGACCACGTCGTCAGCAGTGCCCGGGTCGAGGTGGCCAAGCCGGACCGGAGGATCTACGAGATCGCGGTCGAGCGAGCGGGGGTCGCCGCGGACCGGTGCCTCTTCGTGGACGACCGGCTCGAGAACGTCGAGGCCGCGGTCGGGCTCGGCATGACCGGCGTGCACTACCGCGAACCCGCCGATCTCCACGGACCGTTGAAGCTCCTGCTGAACGACTGAACGGTTGATCCGCCGTTCTCATCACTCCTGCCGCTCCCCCGCTCCCCCGCTTCCGTCACTCCCGCCGTTCCCCCTGTCGGGGCAGGGCGAGCGCGTCCTCGATCACGGCCCGGAGCTCCTCGTCCTGGAGGAACGCCCGATAGTCCCAGTACGGCGACAGGCGCCCGTCGCGCTCCCGTATCGTCCGAAGGGCGGTACGGGCCGCCGGGGTGATCGTGCCGATCCGGATCAGGGCCCGCAACGCGTCGTCGAAGATTCCGTAACCGTCGTCACCGGCGGCGAACGCCAGGACGAACTCCTCCAGGACCGAAACACTCGGCTCCGGCTCGCCCGTGGCCACCCACAACGCGAGCGCCGCCTGTGTCCGGCGCCATCCTTCGGTGTTCTCCATGATGTGTCGCACCCGGTCGGCGTACGGTGCGACCGCGTCGCCGAAGTCGGCCAGGAGGTGGACCGGCCTGTCGCGCAGGTCCTCCCCGTCCAGCACCGCACCGCCGATGACGCGCAGCGCCGATGCGGCGTCGCCACCCAGACGCCAGGCGACCCATGCCGCCCTCCAGCGGTCCGCCATGTGGTCAAAGGCCATGTACTCGCGCAGGGCGGGTTCGGCTCTCACGGCGGCAGGTCCCATCGCCGCCAGCGTGTCGGCGGCCATCCACGCGCTGCGCGGGTCGTCCAGCAGCGGCAGGACCTCGGGCAGCGCCGACAGCGCGTCCCGCCCCCACTGCTCCAGGACCCGTAGGAAGTCGCCCGTCAACGGACCGTGGCCGCCGCAGCGCGCGGCGTGGTGCCGCATCGTCTCCCGCAGGGACGGCAACAGGACGTCCGCGTGCGCCCGCAGCGGGATGAGCACGTCATCGATGTCCGGAAGCCTCGGATCGCCGCCGCAGTAACCGCGCGAGTAGTGCTCCCGGTACGGCTCGTACAGCCGCTCCACCAGTCCCGGGAGGGCGCGCGTGTCACCGATCCGGACGAGCGCCCAGCGCGCGTAGTCGCCGACGGTGCCCTCGATGTACGTGTGGTCGTCCTCCGACGGGTCGTCGACGAGCCGGGCGAGCCGGTCGGCGTACGGGGCGGCCCGCCGGCCGAGCACCGCCAGGAGGTTCGCCGCCTTGAGCCGTACGGTGCCGTCCGGGTCGGCCAGCAGTCCACCCGCCACCGGCAGCAGCGCGGCCGCGGCGGACGGCCGGAGCACCAGCAGCCGCCACGCCTCGTCCAGCACGGCCCGGCGCAGGACGGTGTCCCCGGTCCGGTCCGCCGCCCCGGCCAGCCGGACCACGAACGCGGCCGCGGCCTGCGGGGCATGGTCGAAGAGCCGCCCCGTCCAGTGGATGACGTCCTCACGGGAGAAGGAGTCCTCGATTCCCTGCTCCCACCAGATCTCCGTGAACCGCGGCCGCGAACCGGGGTCGGTGAGAACCTCCACCAGGACGTCGGCCCGCCGCACCGGCGCGTCCCGGTCCAGGCGCGCCCAGGCGTGCAGGGCCGCGACCTTCATGACGGGCTCACCGTCGCGCAGCACGTCGGCCAGCACAGCCCGCACCTCCCCGACCGGTCCGGCGCCGCTCCCCACCGTCGTGTGCTCCGAAGCGCCGTCCGGGTCCTGCCCCGCCGCCTCCACCTCGGTGGCGGCGGCCGCGCCCAGTTCCAGCAGCACCGTCAGTCGTACCGCCGGATCCGTCTCGGCCCGCCACCGCTCCAGCAGCGGCGCGACACCGGGCACGAGGGGAAGGGCCGCCCGCCGCACCACGGGGTCCGGGTCCGCCCGCAGTGCCCGGACCGCGTCCCGTTGGCGCCGCCATGCCACGGACCACTCCTCGCCGGCCCCTTCCTCGCCGGCCCCTTCCTCGACGGCCGGTCGCGGCCCGTTCGTCGCCGCCCGGTGCAGGCATTCCAGCAGCTCGACGAGTGTGCCGCGTGCGCCCATGCCCGGATCGGCGGCGAGCGCGACCACGAACGGCAGCGCGGCGACCGCCGCCGGGATCACCCGGCCCTCCTCCGCGACGAGACAGGAGAACAGTGGACAGCAGTCCTCCTCCGTCGCGGCCGCGCCCGCCCGTGCGAGGCGGCGCAGCGTGCGCGGCACCTCCGCGACCGGGTGCTGTGGACGTGTCGGCTCCAACCGGTCCCAGGGCACCGCGTCCAGTCGGTCCCACAGCGCCGCGTCCAGCGACATGTCAGCCACACCCACCTCACGATCCCGGCGACCGCCGTCCACGCTTCCGCCCCACGCCCCACGCCCCACGGCCCACAGCCCGCAACCCGGCGGCGTACCGCTCGATCCCACCTCCCCAGGACCGGCGGCTCAACCGATTTTGACCACCGGGCCCCGCCCGGTCGGACCCGCCGCCCGCCCCCGCCAGCCGGTTTTCGGGGCCAATGTCATGGGATTGGCCTTGGCCCGCGGCGCCGCTCCCCGTTTACGTTCACGTCATGAGGATTCGCACCGTCGACACGTTCACCGACCGTCCCTTCACCGGCAACCCCGCGGGAGTCATGATCCTGGACGCCGACACCTTCGCCGACGACGGTCTGCTCCAGCGGATCGCCGCGGAACTGAACCTTTCCGAGACCGCCTTCGTCCGCCCCCTGTCCCCGGGCGGTGAGGCCGACTGGGCGCTGCGCTGGTTCACCCCGGCCGCCGAGGTCGACATGTGCGGGCACGCCACGCTCGCCACCGCGCACGTCCTGCACACCACGGGGGCGGCGAGCGGCACGATGCGTTTCACGGCCCGGTGCGGAATCCTCACCGCGGCCGTCGGACCGGACGGCGCGATCACGCTCGACTTCCCCACGGCCCCGCTGACGCCGGAGCCCGTCCCGGCCGGGCTGGCCGCCGCCCTGGGCGCGCAGCCGCTCTCCGTCCACGACACGGGCCCGTACGTCGGCGACCTGTTGGTCGAGCTGTCCGACGAGGCGACCGTACGGGGGCTGCGGCCCGACCTCGTCGCGCTGGCCGGTCTCTCCCGACGGGGCGTCATCGCCACGGCCGCCGCGCAGGACCCCGCCCTCGGCCACGACTTCGTCTCCCGGGGCTTCTTCCCGCGCCTCGGTATCGACGAGGATCCCGTGACCGGCAGCGCCCACACCGCGCTGGCCCCCTTCTGGTCCGCGCGGCTCGGCCGGGACGAGTTGACCGGGCTCCAGGTCTCCGCCCGTTCCGGCCTGGTCCGCACCTCGCTGCGCGGCGGGCGGACCCTGCTGACCGGCAACGCCGTGACGGTCATCGACGGCGAACTGCTGACGGCGTCCTGAGCCCTGACCGCCCTGTGGCAAACCACGCCGGGTCCGCACGAAAGACTCCCGTACGAAAAGCTCCCGCACGAAAGACTCCCGTGCGGAAGTCTCTCGTGCGGAAGGCCCCTGCACGGAAGGCTCCCGTGCAGGAGGCTCCCGTACGGCCCCGGCGCGGTTTCCCGACTCACGGCGTGGGCAGCCAGCCCACCTTCCCCGCCAGCAGGGCGTATCCGACGAACGCCCCGATGTCCAGCAGCGTGTGCGCCGCGACCAGCGGCCCGACCCGTCCCCAGCGCCGGTACAGCAGCACGAAGACGACGCCCATCACCATGTTGCCGATGAAGCCGCCGATCCCCTGGTAGAGGTGGTACGAGCCGCGCAGCACCGAACTCGCCGCCAGGGAAGCCGTAGGCGTCCACCCCAACTGGTCCAGTCTGCGCAGCAGGTACCCGACGACGATCACTTCCTCGACGACGGAGTTCTGGAGCGCGGACAGGATCAGGACCGGGAACTTCCACCACACGTCGGGCAGGGACTCCGGCACCACCGTCAGGTTGAATCCGGCGGCCCGCGCCACCAGGTAGAAGGCGAGTCCGGCGCTCCCGATGCCTGCCGCGATCATCGTGCCGCGCCCGAGGTCCGACCACGGCCGGGTGCGGTCGAAGCCGATGGCCCGCAGCCCGGATCCCTCTCTGATCAGCAGGTGCGCGACCAGTGCGACGGGCACCAGAGCGGTCGTGATGTCGAAGAGCTGCCAGGCGAGATCCAGCCATGGACGCCCCGGTGCGTACGATCCGTTGAGCGTCGCGGCCTGATCCTTCAAACCACCTGGTTTCGTCAGTGAACCGACAAAACTGATCAGGGCAGACACTCCGCTGGCGCCCAACGAGAGGGCCAGCACGAGCACTGTCTCGGACCGCAGAATTCGTCGCGGCACGGCCTCCCGGGGAAAAGAATCAGCCATAAGCCCCGCCTCCACCTGTACACCTGCCTTGAGTTGTGCATTCACGTTCCGTCCCGCTCCCCGTCCGGTTAAGGTCTCGAATGCAGGTACGAAGATCATGCGCGACTGGCCGGGGGACGACCACCATGGTGATGGGGCGGTCCCCCTTTTTCCTTGTTCATCCTCAAGGAGGGGCACCACCGACATGGGACGTCACAGCTTGCCCGACGACCACGCGAGGGACGGAAGCGGGGACGGGTCACCGCCCCGCCGTCGCCGCACCGTCGTGATCGCGACCGCACTCGTCCTCGCGGTGGCCGCGGGAACGGCGGTCGCCGCCCGGGGCGGTCTGCTGTCGTTCTCGGAATCCTGCGAGGACTCGGCCGTACGGCTGTCCATGATGGCCTCGCCCGACATCGCCCCCTCCGTGCGCGCCCTCGCCGACCGGGCGCGCAAGGACGAGGTGCGGTCCGACGGCCGCTGCCTGTACGTGACGGTGACCGCCCGGGACTCCCACAAGGTCGCCGAGGCCCTTTCCAGGGACACCAGCGCCCCGGACTACCAGATCTGGCTGCCCGACTCCGACCTCTGGCTCGACCGGGCCGAGGGCTCCGGCGACGGCGTCCCGCTGACACCGGGCGATTCCGTCGCCTCCTCCCCCGTGACCATGGCCATGGTGCCGTCCGCGGCCAAGCGGCTCGGCTGGCCGAAGAAGAAGTACTCCTGGGCCGAACTGACGGCCGCGACCATGAAGTCGGACAGGACGGGCCTGGGCTCGGCCGACCCGGCGCGCAGCGCCACCGCGCTGCTCGCCCTCGCCGGCATCGGCACGTCCTCCGGGAAGCAGGACGGCGACAGCGACACCCGGGTCGCGGCGACCGCCAAGCTGCTCGCCCAGCGCATGTCGGACAGCGACGGCGAGGTGCTGAAGACACTGGCGCGGAGCGGCTCGGGCGCCAAGAAGGGCGATGCGGACCGCAATCAGGCACTGCTGCTCTCCGAACAGGCCGCGTTCGCCCACAACGCGGAATCGGCCGACGCCGCGAGGCTCGACCTCTTCTACCCCGAGGACGGCACCCCGCTCCTCAACTACCCGTACACCCTGGTCGACGAGAACAGGATGAGCACGGCCGAGGGCCGGGCGGCGCTGCGGTTCATGACCCTGTTGAACGAGCCGGCCTCGCAGTCCTTCCTGGAGGAACACGGCTTCCGGAAGGTCGACGGAACGGCCGGGGACTCGATGGTCGCCTCGGCGGGCGGCAGGAAGCCCCAGCCGTACGCCACCGCGGCCACCACCCAGCCGACCGCCGAGGAGCTCCAGCAGACACTGGGCATGTGGACGATCACCGTCCAGAGCGCGCGGCTCACCACGGTCGTCGACACCTCGGGATCGATGGCCACGATCGTGCCGGGACGCAACCAGTCCCGGATGGACGTGACCAAGGCGTCCCTGATCCAGGCCCTCGACCAGTTCACCCCGAACGACGAGATCGGGCTCTGGGAGTTCGCCACCACGCTCGACGGCGACAAGGACTACCGCAGGCTGATGCCGACCCACCGGCTCGGCGACCCGGTGAAGGGCGGCGGCACCCACCGGGAGAAGCTCTCCGCCGCCTTCGCCGCGCTGCGGCCCGTGCCGGGCGGCGCGACCGGCCTGTACGACACCGCGCTGGCCGCCTACAAGGACGCCCAGGCGACCTATGTGAAGGGCAAGTTCAACGCCGTGGTGATCCTCACCGACGGATCGAACCAGGACGTCCGCTCCCTGTCCCGCAGCGCCCTGATCGCGGAGCTGAAGCGGATCGCCGATCCGGAACGCCCGGTGCCGCTGCTCGCCATCGCGGTCGGTCCCGAGGCCGACCGCGAAGAACTGCACGAGATAGCGAAGGTGACCGGCGGCGGGGGCTACCAGGTCACCGACCCGGCCGACATCCAGGCGGTGATCCTGCAGGCCATCATGACGGCCGGGCAGAGCGGCCGCGTCACCCAGGAATAGCACCGCACTCCCCGGGCCCGGCACGACGGACGGCACCCGCGGCCCGGGGCACGCCCGTCACGTCGGCCGCACCGCACCCGTACGACGCTGCCGCCACGCCGGACCCGTACGACGCGTCCACCTCGCCGGGCCCGCACGGCACGTCCGTCACGGCCTGGGCGCACCCGTCGGCCAGCTGTGCACCGGTTCTCCGCCGTGCATCAGTTCGGCGTACCGCCGGGTGGTCGCGGCCAGTGCCTCGTGCCGCCCGAGCCCGGCCTCCCGTGCCTCGTGGTAGGTGTCCACCTGCCAGGACGCCCCGTTCACCCGTCGCCTGCAGCGCTCCTCGATGATCCCGAGGTAGCGGTCGCGGTCCGCGGCCTCGATGTTCCAGGCGTCGAGCCCCGCGGCGGCCAGCGGCAGCAGTTCGTCCCGTACGAGCTTGACGGCGGGTACCCGGGCCAGTCCGCCCGTACGGCCGGGACGCGGCCAGATCAGTTCCGCGTCGATGCCCCGGCGACAGGCGGTGTCGAAGTTCTCCGCCGCCGCCTCGAACGGCATCCGGGTCCACACCGGGCGGGACTCCTCGGCCAGTGCCCGCACCAGCCCGTAGTACAGCGCCGCGTTGGCGATCACGTCGGTGACCGTGGGCCCGGCGGGCAGGACCCGGTTCTCCACCCGCAGGTGGGGCACGCCGTCGACCAGGCCGTACACGGGCCGGTTCCAGCGGTAGACGGTGCCGTTGTGGAGCACCAGCTCCTGAAGTCGTGGGGCGTCGCCGTCGTCGAGGACCCTCAGCGGGTCCTCCTCGTCACAGATCGGCAGCAGCGGCGGGAAGTAGCGCACGTTCTCCTCGAAGAGTTCGTACGCCGATCCGGTCCACCCGTCGCCGAACCAGGTCCGGGGCCGCACGCCCTGATTCCGCAGTTCGGGCGGCCGGGTGTCGGTGGCCTGCTGGAAGAGCGGCGGGCGCGATTCCCGCCAGAGCTCCCTGCCGAACAGGAAGGGCGCGTTGGCACCCAGTGCTATCTGCACCCCGGCGACGGCCTGGGCCGCGTTCCACACGGCCGCGAACCGCTCCGGGGTCACCTGCAGATGGAGCTGGACCGAGGTGCAGGCGGCCTCGGGGGTGATCGAGGCGGAGGTGCAGGCCAGTCGCTCCACGCCCTGGATATCGAGTGAGAAAACCTCGCCCCGGGCCGCCACCATTTGATCGTTCAGCAGGGTGTAGCGGTCCGCGTCGGAGAGGTTCGCCGCCACGAGGTCCGTCTGCCCCAGAGTGGGGAGAATACCGATCATCATGATCCCGGCATCGACCTCGCCCGCCTTCCGGTGGGCATATCCGAGACCGGCTCTGAGCTCTTCGGCCAACTGGTCGAAAACTCGCCCCTCCAGGCGGTGCGGGACTATGTTCGCTTCCAAATTGAACATCCCGAGTTCCATCTGGAAATCGCGGCTCGCGATGCGCGGGAGCACCTCCCCATTCAGCATCTTCGGCATCCCGTCGGAACCTGTGAGATTCAGCTCGATCTCCATGCCCATGAGGTTGCGGGGGCGGTCGAACCTCCGCTCCGCCAGAAGCCTCCCCAGTCCCTCCAGGCACTGGTGGAGCTTCTTCCGGTACCTCTGCGGATCGGACAGGTCAAAGGCTCCGGACACGACCTTCTCCCCCATCGGAGCGTCCCTCCCTCAAGTGGGCGACCCACGGCCCAGGCCACTCGCATCACGATCGATAATGCCCAGACCGAGTGATCCATAACGCCTACGCGAACGCCGCGGACCCAGTAGTCTGAGCCCTGCGGCCCGCGGCACATTCCATGGGCATGGAGCAGCACGCGGTATCCCTCCGGGGACGTGGTGAAAACGCCGACGCGATTCGGCCGACCGCGTCGGCGAGGAAACACCAGGCAGTGACTGCGCGGCGGACACGAAAACAGTAGATTCTCCGCATAATAAAGTCCTGATACTGCCTTGTCGGCAATAGCTGCGACGGCTAGTGGAATCACCGCGTGAACGCGTGTCGTATAAACTCCGCGGACGAGGCAGAGAGTTGACGCACCGGATCGGTCACCGGCCCCTCTGGCCCCGCACGCCGACAACGCCGTCTGCACCCGCCCACGCACCACCGTGTCTCCGAAGTGAGAGGCGACCCATCATGCCGCTGCATGTTCCCCCGGCTCCCGCGCCCGCTCTGCGCAGCGTCCTCGCGGCACTCGGTTCACCCACCGCCGTCCGCGAGGCCCGCACGCCTGCCCTCCGGTCCGCCCAGGGACCGCTGAGTCCCGAACTCCCGCTTCCCGTCCATGTGCTGGACCGGATCGGTCCGGGCGGCCTGGCACCCGCCACCGGGCTCGCCGCGTGGCGTTTCCTGATCCGCGGCCCGGAGCAGGCCGTCGCCGCGGCGGACACCGTCCTCACCGCGGACGGCTGGGTCTTCTCGCACTTCTTCGAGGGGCCCTACGTCGCCTCGACCGAACTCGCCCTGCGCCAGGCCGAGGCGGTGACGTCGTCCTACCAGCCGCGGCTGCTGTCCATCCCGGAGCTCTACATGCTGGCGCTGTGG
The DNA here is from genome assembly GCF_040612315.1 of Streptomyces sp. NPDC006435. Taxonomy (NCBI): domain Bacteria; kingdom Bacillati; phylum Actinomycetota; class Actinomycetes; order Kitasatosporales; family Streptomycetaceae; genus Streptomyces; species Streptomyces sp. NPDC006435. Next base: position 14,549 of record NZ_JBEXPY010000047.1, on the reverse strand, counting down.
CTGCACGCCGACCCCGAGGCCGACGCCGCCGGCGGCGCGCTGGCCCCCGCCGACCTGCTGGTTCCGCTGGCCCCCGCCCCGCCGGGCATCGCGGCGCACCGCCCGCACCGGGTCGCCGACCTGCTCCGGGTGATGACCCTGCGCATCACGCCCGGCCCCGGCCCCCTGCTCGGATCGCCCGCCTGAGGACGGCCGCGCCGCCGCACCGGCACCCCGTGCCCCGCCCCGAGTGGCGGGGCACGGTGCTGCGGGGGCGCACTCCCGCCCGTCCGGACTAGCCCGCTCAGGCCACCCCGAACCACCCGAAGGGACAGTGCAGTTGCACTGAACCGTCCTCCCGGGTGACGCGTCCTCCGAGTAAGAAGAAGTGCTGCTGCGAAATCCCTGCGGAAAGACGCCCGTGGGGCAACACTGGGACCGGACCGATCGAGACGGGGGCGGCCATGAACAGCTCAGCCAGTCGCAGGACACTCACCACCACGCAGCGAAAGAACCCAGCCATGTGCCAGCACCAGCCACCCTGCCCCACCGCCGACTCAGCCGACCGGGAGGCCGCCCGCCTGGCGGCCCACCATCCGGAACAGGGCTGGAGTCTGCTGTGCAACGGCGTCCTGCTCTTCGAGGACACCGGTGAGCTGCTTCCGGACGGGCAGATCATCGCCCCGCACCGGCCGCTGGAGGCCGGCCGGGTGGTGAAGGCCGCCTGACCGCGGCCGGTACGAACGGGGGCCGGCCCGGAGATCCCTCCGAACCGGCCCCGACGCGCGTGCGCGTCACTCACCCGCGCCGATGACTCAGCTGTCGTACTCGTCCAGCGGCGGGCAGGAGCAGACGAGGTTGCGGTCGCCGAAGGCACCGTCGATCCGGCGCACCGGCGGCCAGTACTTGTCGGCGGCCGAGACGCCCGCCGGGAAGACCGCGGTCTCCCGGCTGTAGCCGTGCTTCCACTCCCCGCCCAGCATCGCCGCGGTGTGCGGGGCGTTGCCCAGCGGGTTGTCGTCCGCGCTCCACTCGCCCGAGGCCACCTTCTCGACCTCGCCGCGAATGGCGATCATCGTGTCGCAGAACCGGTCGAGCTCCGCGAGGTCCTCGCTCTCGGTCGGCTCGATCATCAGCGTCCCGGCGACCGGGAACGACATGGTCGGCGCGTGGAAGCCGTAGTCGATCAGACGCTTGGCGATGTCGTCGACGCTGACGCCGGTGGCCTTGGAGATCGGTCGCAGGTCCACGATGCACTCGTGCGCGACCAGACCGGCCGGGCCGTTGTACAGGATCGGGTAGTGCGGCTCCAGCCGCTTGGCGATGTAGTTGGCGGCCAGCACGGCGACCTGCGTCGCGCGCTTGAGGCCCTCCCCGCCCATGAGGCGGACGTACGCCCAGGAGATCGGGAGGATGCCGGCCGAGCCCCACGGAGCGGCCGAGATCGGTCCGACGCCGGTCTCGGGGCCCGCCGTGGGCTGGAGCGGGTGGTTCGGCAGGTACGGGGCGAGGTGCGCGCGCACGCCGACCGGGCCGACGCCGGGGCCGCCGCCGCCGTGCGGGATGCAGAAGGTCTTGTGCAGGTTCAGGTGCGAGACGTCGCCGCCGAACCGCCCCGGCCGGGCGAGGCCGACCAGCGCGTTGAGGTTGGCGCCGTCGACGTACACCTGGCCGCCGGCGTCGTGCACCTCGGCGCAGATGTCGGCGACGTGCTCCTCGAACACGCCGTGCGTCGACGGGTACGTGATCATGAGCACGGCGAGTTCCTCGCGGTGCTTCTCGATCTTGGCGCGGAGGTCCTCGACGTCGACCTCGCCGTCGTCGGCGGTCTTGACCACGACGACCTTCATGCCGGCCATCACGGCGCTGGCGGCGTTGGTGCCGTGCGCGGAGGACGGGATGAGGCAGATGGTCCGCTGGTCGTCGCCGTTGGCCCGGTGGTACGCCCGTACGGCCAGGAGGCCGGCGAACTCGCCCTGCGAGCCCGCGTTCGGCTGGATGGAGACCGCGTCGTACCCGGTGACCTCGGCGAGTCGCTCCTCCAGCTCACGGATGAGGGTGAGGAAGCCCTGCGCCTGCTCCGCCGGGGCGAAGGGGTGCAGCGCGCCGAACTCGGGCCAGGTGATCGACTCCATCTCGGTGGTCGCGTTCAGCTTCATGGTGCAGGAGCCGAGCGGGATCATGCCTCGGTCCAGCGCGTAGTCCCGGTCGGCGAGCCTGCGCAGGTAGCGGAGCATCGCGGTCTCGGAACGGTGCTGGTGGAAGACCGGGTGGGTGAGGATCTCGTCGGTGCGCAGCAGCCCCTCGGGCAGCGCGTCGGCGGCGGAGGCGTCCAGCGCCTCGATGTCCCCGTCGACGCCGAAGGCGGCCCAGACGGCGGCGATCTGCTCACGGGTGGTGGTCTCGTCGCAGGCGAGGGAGACCAGGTCTGCGTCGACGAGCCGCAGGTTGACCCCGCGCTCGCGGGCGCCCTCGACGACCTCCGCGGCCCGGCCCGGGACGCGCACGGTGAGGGTGTCGAAGTAGGCGCCGGTCACGACGTCGGCACCGGCGGCACGCAGGCCCTCGGCCAGGATCGTCGCGTAACGGTGGGTGCGCCGGGCGATCGTGCGCAGCCCGTCCGGGCCGTGGTAGACGGCGTACATCCCGGCCATGACGGCGAGCAGCACCTGCGCGGTGCAGATGTTGCTGGTCGCCTTCTCGCGGCGGATGTGCTGCTCGCGGGTCTGCAGGGCCAGCCGGTAGGCCTTGTTGCCGTCCGCGTCGACGGAGACGCCGACGAGGCGGCCGGGCAGGCTGCGGGCGAACTTCTCTCGCACGGCCATGAACCCGGCGTGCGGTCCGCCGAAGCCCATCGGCACGCCGAAGCGCTGGGTGGTGCCGACCGCGATGTCCGCGCCCAGGTCGCCCGGCGAGGTGAGCAGGGTCAGGGCCAGCAGGTCGGCGGCGACGGTGACGATCGCACCGAGCCCGTGGGCCTGCTCGACGACCGGCCGGATGTCCCGGACCGCTCCGGAGGCACCCGGGTACTGCACCAGCACGCCGAAGACACCGCGCTCGGCGATCTCCGCCGGGATGCCGTCGGACAGGTCGGCGACGACGACCTCGACACCGGTCGGCTCGGCGCGGGTCTCGATGACCGCGATCGTCTGCGGCAGGGCGTCGGCGTCGACCAGGAAGACGCCGTTCTTCACCTTGCCGACGCGCCGGGAGAGCGCCATGGCCTCGGCGGCCGCGGTGCCCTCGTCGAGCAGGGAGGCGCCGGAGGTGGGCAGCCCGGTCAGCTCGGCGACCATGGTCTGGAAGTTGAGGAGCGCCTCCAGGCGCCCCTGGGAGATCTCCGGCTGGTACGGCGTGTAGGCCGTGTACCAGGCGGGGTTCTCCATGACGTTGCGCAGGATCACCGGCGGGGTGAAGGTGCCGTAGTAACCGAGCCCGATCATCGGGGCCAGCACCTGGTTGCGGTCCGCGAGGGAGCGCAGCTCGGCGAGGACCTCGGCCTCGGTGCGCGCGCCCGGCAGCCGGAGTGCCTCGGTGCTCTTGATGACGTCGGGCACCGCGGCCGCGGTGAGCTCGTCCAGCGAGCCGTACCCGACCTGGGCGAGCATCTTCGACTGCGCCTCGGCGTCGGGGCCGATGTGCCGCTGCTCGAACGGAATGCCCTGCTCCAACTGGGAGAGCGGGGTGCGACGGGGGGTCATGGTGGAGGCCTCCTGGTCTGTCACGACCTGCGAGGGGCACCTCGGCGCGGGTGCCCGGACGGCCTCCCCCTCTGTCATCTCAACCTGAGAGCTTCACCGGCATGCCCTACGGCCTGCCGGCTTTCACCGTCGGTGAGGAAGGGAACCGCTCCGGCACCCGGCCGCACGGAACCCGCCCTGCTTTCCAGAGTGACCTCGTCCGTGCGGTACGGGGGCCTGAGAGATTCCGGGGAGGATTTGCTCCTTCGGCGCCTTCGGATCAGTTCCGGAGGACTCTCCCGCACGGGGTCAGCGGCCGCCACCAGCCTACCAGCGGGGTTCTTCGTCGAACCCTCGAGTGGCCGACCCCCCGAATCTGCCCTTTTGTAGTGCTTGTGGAGTAGCCGCGACCAGTGGGAGGGATCGTGCAGACCGACATCGATCCGCGCAGCCTGATCGGCCGCAAGGCATTCGACCGCAGGGGCACCAAGATCGGAACCGTGGACGAGGTGTACCTCGACGACGCCACCGGGGTGCCCGAATGGGCGGCCGTACGCACCGGACTCTTCAGCCGGGACGCGTTCGTCCCGCTGGAACCCAGCCAATTCGTGGACGACACGCTCCGCGTCCCCTTCGACCGCGCGCTGATCAAGGACGCGCCCGACTTCGGTGTCGGCCGCCATCTCTCGCCGGAACAGGAGCTCCAGCTCTACCGGCACTACGGTCTGGACTCCCCGCCCGAGGAGGTCGGCCCCGACAGGGACTTCGGCAGACTGGCGGGCCAGGAGGAGTAGTCCGCCGGATCGCGCACCAGCGGCAGCGGGTCGGCAGGCCGCAGCGCCGCGTCGTCGATCCGGAACGTGCGCACCCGGCCGGGCGCCGAATCCGGCTCCTCGAACCGCACCGTCACCCGCCCGATGCCGCTGCCCTGCACCCAGCCGTGCCCGTAGGCGTCGTGGTGCACGTCGTGCCCGGCGTGCCAGTGCCGCGCGGCCGGGCCCTCGGGGGTGCCCGGGGACTCCGGTCGCGGGCCGTCCGCCGGCCCGGCCCGGTCGTCCTTCGCCGCCGTCGCCTCCCCGGCCGGTTCCCCGGTCGCGGCCCGCTCGCCCGCGGCCTGGGCGAAGAGGTCCTCCTGCGTGTAGTCGGCGAGCCCCGTGACGCCCACTCCGAGCAGCCGGACGCCCCCAGTGGTGTCCACGGCCTCCAGGAGCCGTGCGGCGGCCTCACGGACCACCGCGGGGTCGTCCGTGGGCCCGCGCAGCGTCTCGGACCGCGTGAGCGTCGAGAAGTCGTACCGGCGCACCTTGAGGACCACCGTCCGCCCGGACCGTCCCGCGCCCCGCAGCCGCTGGACGCACCGGTCGGCCAGCCGCTCCACCTCCGTCCTGACCCTCACCCGGTCGTGCAGGTCGACGTCGAAGGTGTCCTCGACCGACACCGACTTCGCGTCGCGCTCCGCGACCACGGGCCGGTCGTCGTGGCCGAGCGCCATCCGGTGGAGCGAGCCGCCGTGCGCCTTGCCCAGCAGACGCACCAGCTCGGCCTCCCCCGCCGCGACCAGGTCGTCCACCGTCGTCATTCCGGCGCGGCGCAGATGGTCCGCCGTGGCGGGGCCGACCCCGGGCAGGATCCGCACCGGCATGGGCGCGAGCAGCTCCCGCTCCGTGCCCGGCTCGATGACCCGCAGACCGTTCGGCTTCGCCTCCTCCGAGGCGATCTTGGCCAGCATCTTGGAACCGGCGAGCCCGACCGAGCCGGTGAGCCCGGTGACCGCGCCGATGGCGGTACGCAGCTGCTCGCCGATCTCCCGTGCCGAAGCCGTGTCGTCGGCCCTCCCACCGGCCTCCAGGTCGACGAACGCCTCGTCCAGGCTGAGGGGCTCCACCAGCGGGGAGAGCCGCGCGAGCAGCTCCATCACCTGGTTGCTGACCGTCCGGTACAGCTGGAAGCGGGGCACCAGATAGGCCGCGTTCGGCGCCAGCCGCCGCGCCTGCGCGGTCGGCATCGCCGAGTGGACCCCGAAGCGCCGTGCCTCGTACGAGGCGGTAGCCACGACTCCCCTGGGCCCCAGCCCGCCCACCACCACCGGCTTGCCGCGCAGGCTCGGCTTCGCCGCCTGCTCCACGGAGGCGTAGAAGGCATCCATGTCCAGATGCAGGATGGTGGGAACGGTTCTCACATCAACCGATGCTGCACCACGGCACTGACAATCGCCGGGTCCGGGGCCGTGCCGGGGTCAGCCTGCGCGGTTGCGCCGCCGTGCGAGCTCGTCGGTGGGGTTGTTGCCGATCAGCGTCTCACCGGTGTCCACACGCTCGCCGTGCAACTGCGACAGGGCGACGTCGACGTCCTGCCACACCACGCCCACCGCGATGCCGAAGACTCCCTGACCGCCCCGGAGCAGGTCGACGACCTCGTCGGGCGACGAGCACTCGTAGACCGTGGCCCCGTCGCTCATCAGGGTCATCCGCTCCAGGTCCTGGAATCCGCGGGCCCGCAGGTGCTGCACCGTGGTGCGGATGTTCTGCAGGGCGACGCCCGTGTCCAGGAAACGCTTCACGATCTTCAGCAGGACGACGTCCCGGAAGCTGTAGAGCCGCTGCGTACCGGAGCCGTACGCCGGGCGCACGCTCGGTTCCACCAGCCCTGTGCGTGCCCAGTAGTCGAGCTGCCGATAAGTGATGCCCGCGGCCGCACAGGCCGTGGGCCCCCGGTAGCCGATGTCGCCGGCCGATGCCCCGCCGTCCCCCGCCACCGCGGCCGGTTGAACCGGCTGCACGATGGTGTGGTCGGCTGTACTCCCCTGCTGCGGATACGGCCCACCCGCCGCCGTACCGTCGCCGCTGCTTCTCACGCCGACCTCCGTCCTTGACCTGCCATCTCGAAGGTAGGCAGTCACTCGGGGTGCGTCAACGATCGCCACACTCGGCACGCCGAGTGATAATCACCCCGAGGGTGGTTTCCCGTGCCTCTCGAGCGGGAAAGGCTTGCCGGATGTGCTGCTGGCGACCCCATGGACCGGTCATTGGCTGTTGGTACCGAAATCCTCCGGAGAGATCTGATCGAGGAACTCGCGGAACTTCTCCACTTCGTCCTCCTGCTCGTCCGGGATGGCGATGCCCGCGTCGTCGAGCACACCGTCACTGCCGTAGATCGGCGTTCCGGTACGCAGCGCGAGCGCTATGGCGTCGGACGGCCGCGCGCTCACCTCGACACCACTGGCGAACACCAGCTCCGCGTAGAAGACCCCTTCCCGCAGGTCCGTGATGCGGACCTCGGTGAGCTCCTGGCCGACGGCCTCGAGCACGTCCTTGAAGAGATCATGGGTCAGCGGCCTGGCCGGAGCCATGCCCTGCTGGGCGAAGGCGATCGCGGTCGCCTCACCAGGACCGATCCAAATGGGGAGGTACCGGTCGCCTCCCACTTCACGCAGGAGCACGATCGGTTGGTTGGAGGGCATTTCCACCCGGACACCCACAACGTCGAGCTCGTTCACACAGCAACCCTAGGACGTGCTCGGCAGGTTTGGGTAGTCGGGCACCGTCGTGATCAGTGCAGCCGGATTCCCAGAGCGGTCTGGACGAGGGACGAATGAAGCCGCACGGACAACTCCGCCAGCTCCTTCGCAGTGGCCTCCGCATGTGCTCTGGTCTGCGGATTCCGGTGTCGGCGCAGGGGTGCGACCACCTGCTCGATGAGCCCCGCCTCACGATCCGCGGCCGCCCGCATGGCACGCAGGTGACGCGGTTCCAGACCGAACCTGCCCAGATCCGCCACAAGCTTGGCCACCGTGACCATCTCGGCGTCGTAACCGCCTTCGGCCGTCGGAGCGACCAGACCGTACGACTCCCACTCGTCGAGGTCGCTCTCACTGACCTCGGCGGCCGCGAGCAGTTCGGCGCGGCCGATCCGGGCCGCGGTGGGCCGCCCCGGCTCCGTCTCCCGGCCGCCGACGAGCTCCCGCACACCGCCCGTGGCGGGCAGTGCGGACTGCTCGCCGCGGGCGAGGGCGTCGAGGTGCTCGCGGATGACCTTCAGCGGGAGGTAGTGGTCCCGCTGCATGCGCAGCACCTGGGCCAGGCGTTCCACATCGGCGCTGCGGAACTTGCGATAGCCGGAAGGGGTCCGCTGCGGCTCGACGAGCCCTTCGGCCTCCAGGAAGCGAATCTTGGAGATCGTGACCTCGGGGAACTCGTCCCGCAGGCGCAGGAGCACCGTGCCGATGCTCATCGGGCGCTCGTCGGCGGTGGCGGTGCCGGTCACGGCACCGCCCGTCGGTGTTCTCAGCATGGCCCTTCCTGGGGGTCCCCCGACCGGGGTCGGGGGGCGGGTCAGATGCCGCGCTGGCTCGCGTAGAAGACCAGCCGGTACTTGCCGATCTGCACTTCGTCGCCGTTGGACAGCGGCACGGAGTCGATGCTCTCGCGGTTGACGTAGGTGCCGTTCAGACTGCCCACGTCCGCGACCGTGAAGCTGCCGTCGGGGCTCCTGCGGAACTCCACGTGTCGACGCGACACCGTCACGTCGTCGAGGAAGATGTCGCTCTGCGGGTGGCGGCCGGCCGTGGTCAGCTCACCGTCCAGCAGGAAGCGGCTGCCCGAGTTCGGCCCGCGGCGCACCACCAGGAGCGCCGAGCCGAGCGGAAGGGCGTCGACCGCGGCCTGCGCCTCGGGCGAGAGGGACGGTACGGCCGTCTGGCCGGTGACCTCCGCCTCGTACGCCTCGAGACCGGAGATGGAGATGGTCGAGGTCGTCTCCGAGGCACGCTCGGGAACCCCGCCCCTCAGCGGCGCACCGCAGTTGGAGCAGAAACGACTGTCCTCGGCATTGCGGTGCCCGCACCTCGTACAGACCGGCATGGACGAGCCTTCCTGTCCGGGGGTGAACCCTCCACCCGTACTTGAGGTCGACGGTTCTCCGAAACCTATGCGGCCGGGACCGGCAGGGTCAACAGACGACGCGCCGGAAAATCCCGAATTGTCACTGCCCTGACCCGCCACCTCATCACGGAAGAGCGGGCGTTCCGTGCCCTGCTCATCCACCTGGCCATGGCGCGGTGCGCGATGGCGGGCGGCCTCGTCGCGAGCGCTCTTGCCGAACAACTTCCCAAACAACTTCACGGGCGATTCCCCTTGACCGAAATAGACCCGCCCGTGGGGCAGGACGAACCCTGAATGAACACACCTGCCGACCCGGACATCTTCACAACGTCCGTATCCACTCGACAGTTTCCACCACGCGCCACCAATACGATGCGGCGACCCCCCGCAACCTTGTGCCCGTCTCCTCCGGCCCCTTCGCGCCGCGGACTCACGGTGACGACGACCGAGCGTAGTCAGGCTGCTTCGCCGGTCGCAAGGCGTCCACCACGATGTCGTCGGCCCGTGCGACCTGCACGGTGGCCTGCTCCTTCTCCAGCGTCTGCACGACGCCGCCCGGGATGTTCAGCGCCGGCTCCAGATCCTGGGGCTTGCCGATCACCTCGAACACGTACGGCGCGGTGATCTTGCGGCCGTCGACCTTGACGTCGCCCCCGTCACCGGAGAAGTACGTGTTGGCCACCACGCGCACCCCGTTGACCTGGATCGCCTCGGCGCCCGCGGCACGCAGCTCCTGGAGCGCGTCGAGCAGCATGTCCGCCTTGACCCCGTTCCCCGGGTCGTTGACGGTGAGCGTGATCCCGGGGCCGTGAGCCGCCACGGTGCCCGCGAGGATACCGAGTTGCCGCTCCTTCTCCACGGTCTGCTTGCGCGCCTCCTCGGCCTGGTCGGAGCTGTTCTCCAGCTCCGTGCGCTGGGCGTCCAGCCGCTGCTTCTCGTCCTCGAGACGCTGCGTACGGTCGTCCAGCTCGTCGAGGATCCGGACCAGGTCCTCCTGGCGGGCTCCTCGCAGGGCGCTGTTGTCGCTGTTGGACCGCACCTGGATGGCGAGCCCGAGGCCGAGCCCGAACAGCAGCAGCGCGACGATGAGTTGGGCCCGTGTCACCCGGGGCGGCCACAGACCGGCGACCAGCCGCTGGCGCCCGGTGAGCTCCTTGGCGGGGCCGGTCGGCCGCTCGTCCGCGCTGTCCTTGCTCTCCTCGTCCCCGGGAAGCCCGCCGTCGGGGAGTTCTTCGTTGCTCATCGGCCTCAGGCCCTGAAGACGTGCCGGCGGATGGCCGCGGCGTTGGAGAAGATCCGGATCCCGAGCACGACCACCACACCGGTGGACAGCTGCGCTCCGACGCCCAGCTTGTCACCCAGGAACACGATCAGGGCCGCCACCACGACGTTCGACAGGAACGACACGACGAACACCTTGTCGACGAAGATCCCGTCGAGCATGGCCCGCAGGCCGCCGAAGACCGCGTCGAGGGCGGCCACGACGGCGATGGGCAGGTAGGGCTCGACCACCGCCGGCACCTCGGGCCGGACCAACAGTCCGACCACGACTCCCACGACGAGGCCCAGTACGGCGATCACGATGTGCCCTTCCCTGTGTCTGCCGCACCACTGCCGGTGTCTGCGGCCCTGTGAGGCTCTGCTGTACGTACGATCAGGCTCGGCGCGACCGGAAGGCTCACCTTCTGCTGCACGGACAGGCTCGTCCGGATGTCGAAGGTGTCCTTGAGCGCCTGCAGGTACTGGCCGTCGTCGCTCTCCCGGAACGCGTTGCCGAGCTGCTTGCCGTTGCCCACCGCCAGCACCGTGTAGGGCGGCACGAGCGGTCTGTTGTCGACCAGTATGGCGTCGCCCGCCGCGCGGATCGCGGACAGGGCCGTCAGACGCTGGCCGTTGATCGCGATCGCCTCCGCGCCGGACTGCCACAGGCCGTTGACGAACCGCTGGAGGTCCCGGTCGCGCACCCGCCCGGTGTCGGCGAACCCGCTGGTCTCCCTGGGCCCTCCGCCGCCCTGGGCGGTGTCCTTGGCGTCGTCGACGACGAGCTTCACCCCGGGCCCCTCCACGGGGGTGGCCCCGGCGAGCAGCGCCACCCGTTCGCCCTGGTCCCCGCCATGCTTCTCCAGCGCCTTGCGCTGGCGCCTGCCCACGTCGGCCCGGAGCTTGTCCACCTGGGACTCCAGGCCGTCGGCCGCCTCCGTCTCGTCGCCGATCCGGTCGATCAGTTCCTGGCGCTCCTTGGCGAGGACCGGCGCGGCGACGCGTGCCTCCGCGGCACCGAGCGTGACGACGAGGGCGGCGAGCACCAGACAGGCGGCGAGGCCGAGCTTCGCCTTGAGCGTGCGGGGCATGCCCGCGCTTCCGTCCGCCTTGCGACGTGCCGAGGCTTCGGCGTATCCGTCGTCCAGGCTGTGGTCCATCACATTGGTCAGCAGCGACATGGACGCGTCGGGACGCGCGGGCGGGGAGGCTGTACTCCGATCGGGGGGCTGCTGCGACATGCCGCACATCGTCGCACGTCGTCGCCGCTACCGCCGAATGGCCCCACCGGTGTGCCCGAAGGCGTTGCCGGACGCCTCCGGACACACCGGGCGGACCCCTACTGACCTGCGCTCTCCACGACCGCCGCCCATTCGTCCAGCAGTGCCTGCGCGGAGGTGTCGTCCGGGCCCTCGGCCCACAGATGGGTGATCGCCTCGGCCCGGTCCGGCAGCACCATCACCCAGCGCCCGTCGGCCTCGACGACCCGCACGCCGTCCGTCGTGTCGACGCTGCGGTCACCGGCCTCCTCCACTACCCGGCGCATGACCAGGCCCTTGACGGCCCAAGGGGTGGCGAGGTCACGGCGCAGGACGTGGGCGCGGGGGATGCGGGCGTCGATCTGGCTAAGGGTGAGCTGGGTCCGGGCGACGAGTCCGAGGAGTCTCACGAACGCTGCGGATCCGTCGAAGACGCTGCTGAATTCGGGAACGATGAAGCCGCCGCGGCCGTCTCCACCGAAGATGGTTCCTTCCTCGCGTCCGACGCGCGTCAGGTCGTCGGGCGACGTCGTCGTCCACTCGACCTGCGTGCCGTGGTACGCCGCGACCTGCTCGGCCACGCGTGTCGTGGTGACCGGCAGTGCCACCCGTCCGCTGCGCCGCTCGGCCGCCACGAGGTCGAGCAGCACCAGGAGGGCCCGGTCGTCCTCCACGATCCTGCCCCGCTCGTCGACCAGGGAGAGCCGCTCGCCGACCGGGTCGAACCGCACCCCGAACGAGGCCCGTGCCGAGGAGACGATCTCGCCCAGCCGCACCAGCCCGGAGCGCCGGGACTCGGCGGTCTCGGTGGGCCGGGACTCGTCGAGGCCGGGGTTGATGGTCAGCGCGTCCACGCCAAGCCGTCCCAGCAGGCTGGGCAGTACGAGTCCGGCGCTTCCGTTGGTCGCGTCGACGACCACCTTGAGCCCCGCGTCGGCGATCCCCGTGGTGTCCACGTTCCGCAGCAGGGCCCCGGTGTACGAGTCGAAGACGCTGGACGGGAAGTGCAGGTCCCCGATCTCCCCGGGGAAGGCCCGCCGGTACTCCTGGCGTGCGTAGACCCGGTCCAGCTTCCGCTGCCGTGCCTGGGAGAGGTCCGCTCCCCGCTCGTCGAAGAACATGATGTCGACCGAGTCCGGCACTCCGGGGGATGTGCGGATCAGGATCCCGCCGGCGCTGCCCCGGGCGGTCTGCTGGCGGGCGACGGGCAGCGGTACGTTCTCCAGGTCCCGGACGTCGATGGCGCTGGCCTGGAGGGCCGAGATCACCGCCCGTTTCAGGGCGCGGGCGCCGCGGGAGTGATCACGTGCGGTGGTGACCGTGGAGCCCTTCTTCAGAGTCGTGGCGTACGCTCCGGCGAGCCGGACCGCCAGCTCGGGCGTGATCTCCACGTTCAGGATCCCGGACACTCCCCGGGTACCGAAGAGGTGTGCCTGTCCTCGCGACTCCCAGATGACCGATGTGTTGACGAAGGCACCGGCCTCGATGGTCTTGAACGGGTAGACGCGGACGTTGCCCTGGATGATCGACTCCTCGCCGATCAGGCATTCGTCCCCGATGACCGCGCCGTCCTCGATGCGGGTGGCCCGCATGACGTCGGTGTTCTTGCCGATGACGCAGCCGCGCAGGTTGCTCTGCTGGCCGATGTAGACGTTGTCGTGCACCACGGCCCTGTGCAGGAACGCGCCGCTCTTGACGACCACGTTCGATCCGATGACCGTGTGTTCGCGGATCTCCGCACCGGCTTCGACCTTTGCGTAGTCGCCGATGTAGAGCGGGCCGCGCAACACCGCGTCGGGGTGTACTTCCGCGCCTTCCGCGACCCATACGCCCGGCGAGATCTCGAATCCGTCGATGTCGACATCGACCTTGCGTTCGAGAACGTCGGCCTGGGCCTTCACATAGCTCTCGTGGGTGCCGACGTCCTCCCAGTAGCCCTCGGCGACATAGCCGTAGATGGGCTTGCCCTCCTTCATGAGCTGCGGGAAGACGTCACCGGACCAGTCCACCGACACGTCGGCCTCGACGTAGTCGAACACCTCGGGTTCCATGACGTAGATGCCGGTGTTGACGGTGTCCGAGAAGACCTGGCCCCAGGTGGGCTTCTCCAGGAAACGTTCGACCTGCCCGCCCTCGTCCACGATGGTGATGCCGAATTCCAGGGGGTTGGGCACCCGGGTCAGGCACACCGTGACGAGGCCGCCCTTTTCCTTGTGGAAGGCGATGAGCTCGGTGAGGTCGAAGTCGGTGAGCGCGTCACCGGAAATGACGAGGAAGGTGTCGTCCTTCAGCGCTTCCTCGGCGTTCTTCACGCTCCCGGCGGTGCCGAGCGGCTTCTCCTCGTTGGCGTAGCTGAGCTCCATCCCGAGCTCTTCGCCGTCCCCGAAGTAGTTCTTGACCAGCGAGGCGAGGAACTGGACAGTCACGACGGTCTCATTGAGCCCGTGCCGCTTCAGCAGCCGAAGCACATGCTCCATGATCGGCCGGTTGGCTACGGGCAGAAGCGGCTTGGGCATGCTCGAGGTCATGGGGCGAAGGCGAGTGCCTTCGCCACCAGCCATCACGACGGCCTTCATGTCGGAAACGTCCTCCTTGAAGAGACGACGGTTGGCCGACTTCGCCCGTCGGGGGCATCATCCGGTTCATCAGCGGCGGGCCGGCCACACTGCGCGGCACCGCGTCAACGAGCTCAATCGGCTACTGCATCCGCCTTGACGAGCCGGCGGACCTGAACCACGTAGAGGATCCCTGCCCACCAATAGAGCGTTGTACCCCAACCTGCGAACGCCCATCCGAAAATGGCGGCCAGCGATGCAAGCCAACCACTTCCGTCGCTGAGCAGCAACAAGGGGAAGGCGTACATCAGATTGAACGTGGCCGCCTTGCCCAGGAAGTTCACCTGGGGCGGCGGGTAACCGTGCCTGCGCAGGATTCCGACCATCACGAGGAGCATCAGTTCGCGGGCGAGAAGCGCCGCGGCGAGCCACAGCGGGAGGATCTCGCGCCAGGTCAGGCCGACGAGCGTGGAAAGGATGTAGAGGCGGTCCGCAGCGGGGTCCAGGAGCCGGCCGAGACTGCTGATCTGGTTCCACCGACGTGCGAGCTTGCCGTCGAGATAGTCGCTGACACCGCTGAGCATCAGCACCAGCAGCGCCCAGCCGTCGCTCTTGGGCCCGCCGAACTCGGGGCGGAGGATCAGCCACAGGAAGAGCGGAACCCCGGCAAGGCGAGCCATGCTGAGGATGTTGGGGATGGTGAGCACCCGGTCCGTCTGAACCCGAGTCTCCTGAACCTCCACCCGGGGGCCTCCCGTGAAGAACGTGCCAATGATGCCCCCTGACCCTACCTTCAGCTGCCACGGGGAGGGCCACAGGGGTGACGGAAACGTTCACGAGGTGGGTGGTGAACGCAGGAAAGCCCCGTACCTTGCGGTACGGGGCTTTCCCGGAAAAATTGTTCGGCGGCGTCCTACTCTCCCACAGGGTCCCCCC
>NZ_JBEXPY010000046.1:0-58761 GCF_040612315.1 Streptomyces sp. NPDC006435 | reverse complement strand
TGCTCCCACACCTGCCACCACGGCGTCGACTCCTCAACCGCCTCACCCCACGGCAGGGACTCCGCCTGCTTCAGGGACTCGGCGTCGTACCCGTAGGTACCGGGCTTGCCCGAGCCGTCACCCGTCTTCAACGGGGCACCGCCGACCAGGGCGACGATCTTGGCGTGACAGGCCCGCTCCACCTCCTGGAACGCCGCCCACACCTCCGCGATCTCACCCCGGCGCCGGTTGTTCTCCTCGACCAGGTCCCCGTCCTCGGACCACGTGTCGTCACCGTCCACCTTCACCCGGAAGGCCACCGCGTCCCGCTTCAGCTCCTTCAGCTTCTCCACCAACGGAAAAGCGTCGTCGGAGTAGGTGCCCAGCGCCCCGGCGATCACGCACAGGTCCGAACTCAGCGACTGGCCCTTCGCCGCGACCGGACCGGTCGTCGCGAACAACTGCTCCGCCTCCGGCGCCCTGTAGAAGGCACGCAGCCCGCCGAAACTGCGGTGCACATCCCCGGCCGCCTCCGAGATCTTCGCCCCGTGACCGGACAGGGCCGTCACCTTGGTGTCCAGCAGCGCCAGGTCGCCGGTGAAGACGGGTATGCCGACCGGATCGACCGGCCCCGGCCCGCTCACCGGTGCTCTCCGCGCTTGAGGAGGTCCAGCCGCACCGCCCTCGCCGCCCGCTGCGCGTGCTCGGCAGCCTCCAGATCACCCCGGCAGTACGCCCCCGTCGCCTCCACCGCCCCCAGCACCGACGCCTCAGTGCGCTCGGCCATCGACCGGAAGTCCTTGTCACGCTCCCGCAGATACTCGCCCAGCGCCGCGGCCACCGGACCCATCGCCGCACGCGACAACGGCGCACTCCCCGGCACCACCGGACCCTGCACAGGAGTCGACGCCTGCACACCCGGCACCGCCGTCCCCGCCGCCCGCGCCGCCTCCGACACCGTCTCCAGCATCGCCGTCAGAGCCTTCTGCAGATCACCGGCATGACCACCGACCACCCTCAACTGGCCCTGAACTCCCTGCGGCCTGATGTCCCACCCCACCACGACAAGCCCCCCTGCCTCTCGCCCCCGCGACCCCGGCCCCTCATGCGGCGAACAGCCGTTCGTGCAGCCATCTCTATCAACCATGACGTCGCTTGTGCAATCAGCAAATTAGCAATCGGCCAACTATGGCCGACATCAGGCACCCACAGGTCACGTCCTCGCACCATCACTCCACGGGCATCCGACCGACCCCATCAGACCTCACCGGACGTTCGCAGTCGCCATGCTTCCGGCCACCGATTCGCCACCGCGACTACTCCGGCGGCAGATCCTCGGCAACCGCAGGAAAATTGAAGCCCGGACGTACGGTCCACTCGATCCAGGCGTCGCCACAGCTCAGCGAGAAGCCGCAGGGCTCGCCGCGGTGGAGAGCGCCGATGGCGCCGACGCAGCCGCCGCCGTCGACCCAACTCAGCGCGCGGTGACGTTCGAGCGGGTGCAGGCCGGCAGTCAGCGCCCGCACGTTCAGCCGGATGAAGCGGATCGCCTCGGCGGGGTCGAGTGCCATGTGCCGGGACACCTCGGCGATCTCGTCCGCCTCCATCGTGCGGTAGGTGACCCGCTCACACCAGAACACGCGCGTCGCGGACGGTAAGGGTTGCTGGTCGAGCACGGGACCCCTCCTGGCGCCTCATCGGAACCGCCCCGCGCCCGCAGCCGGCGTGACGAGCCGCGAGCACAGGGCGGTCCTTCGGAACTCCGCCCAACTGGCGCAGAGATGAACGGAGTTGTGCATCCCGAACGCCGACCCACCGAGGCCCGGACCAACCGGAAGCACACCCCGAAGCTAGCGTTTTACGCGAGAGCGTTTCAAGCGTTTGACGTCTAACGGGTGAGACCAGTCCGCGCGACGCATGAAACTCAGCCACCCACCTCAAGGCCCCGCACACGCAACGGGCGGCCCCCATCTGCGCCGATGGGAACCGCCCGGTAGCGAGGACGCTAGAGATCAGGCCAGATCGTCGAACTCACCCTCCTTCGCGCCACCCAGGAAGGCTCGGAGCTTCACTCGGGTCGTACGGATGATCACGTCGGGGTTGTCGCTCTCGCGCATCAGGATCTCGCCACCGTGCTCGGCCAGCTCAAGGCAGGCGTTGCCCTCGGCATTCGATGACTTCGACGACTTTCGCCACTGGATTTCGATTGTTCTCACGCCTTCATACTTGTAGTGCGATGGTACGAATGAAGTCCCGCGTCTTCTCCGGATCGAGAGAACGCTCTTCGGTCCGATTCAGAGCGGCCCGCCAGTTCTCGAGACTTGTTTCGGCGTCCAGGAACTTCGATCCGGTCGAGGTGTCCGTCTGCACTGTGTCGAGCTGCGGCACAGGACCGTAGAGATATTGTGCCGAACTGCTGGCGTGCGGGAAACCGCCCGCCGCGAACGGGATCGCGCGGACAGCCACGTTGTCCCGCTCCGACTGGAGCAGCAGATAGTCGAGTTGGCTGCGCGCAATGGCGGAGCCGCCATAGGTCATCCGCAGCGCCGCCTCGTGGATCAGGAACACGCATCGGGGCTGATCCGCTCGATCGAGTACGTCCCGGCGCTTCAGCCGATGGGAAAGCAGCCGCCGTTGACGCGTCGGGCTGGGCGGTGGGACAGCTTCCGCGAACACGGCCCGCGCGTAGTCCTCGGTCTGGAGCAGCCCGGGAATGTGCATGATCTCAATCGCCCGGAGACCGACGGCGTGATGTTCCAGCTCGGCCAGATCGAGGGGATCGCTGGTGAATTCGCCCCGGTAATCCTCCCACCAGCCGTTTATGCGCTCCCGCGCCATCTCCGCGAGCGCGTCGATGTACGCCTCGTCGGAACAGCCATAGTGCTCGGCCCAGGTGCGAACCCGCTCCGTGCTGACGCCGAACCGCCCGGACTCGATGTTGCTCACCGTGGTGCGGTCCGTGCCGAGCATCGCACCCGCCTCCGTGAGCGAAAGCCCCATGCGCTCCCGCATCTTGCGCATCTCGGCACCCAGTCGGCGCTGGCGCGCCGTGGGCGCCTTCCTTGATGGCATCGACTTCTCCTCTCCCCGGGCCAGTGTGGACCGTTACCAACCGGGACGCACATCGTTCATGACATTACACAGATGCGTCCAACGCGTGAGACGTATCGGCTATGGTCGCCACACCTCGCGTCGCACGCCGGTGAACCCGAAGTGCAGCTGTGCTCAGGTGTGTTGAGCCATGCCCGTACACGGCCATCGCCACGGACGACGAGTGACGCACGCCCGTTCACACCGCACCGCGTTGGGAGAACGACATGCCCCACGGCCATGGCCACACCACTGCCTACTCCGCGCCCCCGGGCCCGCAGGGCGGCGAGATCTACCGGCTCGTCCTGCCGAACACGTCCGGCGCCGCGAAACTCTCGCGTGACTTCGTCACGTCGCTGCTGACCTTCAGCAGGCACTGCGCCCTGGTCGACGACGCACGCCTGTGCGTCACGGAAGTGGTGACCAACGCCCATCGCCACACGCGCACTTCGCTGATCCGGGTCCGTGTGACCGTCCGGCGCAAGCAGGTCACCGTCTCCGTCGCGGACGACGACCACTGGGCCCTGCCCGAGCCCCCGGCCTTCCGCGAGGTGCGTGGTGAACAGGAAGGCGGGCGGGGGCTGTTGCTCGTGGAACGGCTGGCGTTCGCCTGGGGGATGACCGTGCTGGGCGGCTGTCTGCCGTACCGGAAGGCGGTCTGGTTCACGCTCACCCGAGCCGGGGCGACGCCCTGAATCGTCATCGTCCGGAAATCCGGAAATACCGAAGGACCGACAGTCGCGGCTGTCGGTAGGGTGCATGCAGGCCACCGGAGAGGAATGGTCGATGGGTCTGTTCGACAAGCTGACCGGTACGAGGCGTCCCGCCGACGGCGTGGCGCCGCTGCCCGCCCACGAGGTCCGGGATGCGCTGCTCGCGCTCGGCGAGCAGGACGTGCCCTGGCTGGTGCGGGACGGTGCGGCGGAGGGCGCCGACCTGGTGGCGGAGTGGCGCATCCTGGAACCCGCCTGGCGGACCTTCTTCCTGCGTACGCAGGTGGAGGAGCTCCTCCAGATGCGCCTGCGGTTGGCCCCCGACCGGCGCGAGGTCCGCTCCGTGGACCGGATGTGGCAGGTCACCTGGGCGGGAGACAGCCCCAGCATCGCGCTCTCCGCCGAGGCGGCCCGCGGCCGGGTGAGCACGAGCAGCCGGAGCTGGACGATCGGGGGCGGGGAGGACGGTCCGATGGAGACCTTCCGCGCCGACAGCTCCGATCTGAAGGACCCGGTGCGCGACGCGGTGCTCGCGGCGGGGTGGACCTGGCGCGGGGTGGCCTTCGGGAAGCTCTGACGACGGCGGGGAGAACGAGGCCCCGGCAACCCCTCATACGCAGAAGAGCGGTGGGTCCGCCGACCCACCGCTCTTCCTCACCCGCGTACGGGAGTCACTGGGATCACCGCGTCACTGGATGACCGTGATCCGGTCCGCCGCCGGCGGGGCCAGCGGGGCGTCGGCCGTGGAGTGGGCCGCCAGGTAGGCGTTGAACATGTCCAGGTCGGAGGCGCCGACCAGCTTGTTCGTGCCCTCGCCGAGCGCCGCGAAGCCGTCGCCGCCGCCCGCCAGGAACTCGTTCATGGCGACGCGGTAGGTCTTGGCCGGGTCGATCGCCTCACCGTTCAGCTTGATGGTGTCGGTGACCACGCGGTCCGCGCCGGACTTCGTCATGTCCAGGGTGTACGTGAGGCCCTTGGAGATCTGGAGGATCTTCGGGCTGGCCTCGTTGGAACCGCTGACCTGCTGCTGGAGCGCGGTGACCAGCTGGGCGCCGGTCAGGTCGACGACGTTCATCATGTTGGTGAAGGGCTGCACGGTGAAGGACTCCCCGTACGTCACCACCCCGTCGCCCTCGGCACCGCTCGCCTTGTGGACCAGGTCCGCGCGGATGCCGCCCGGGTTCATGAACGCGACGACCGCCCCGCCCTTGTCCGCCGGGGCCAGGCCCTCCAGCTGGGCGTCGGCGATCAGGTCGCCGAGCGGCTTCTCCAGGGCTGTGGAGCCGCGGCCGTTGATGTCGGCACCGATGTAGCCCTGCGGCTTGTTCGCGATGGGCGCCGCGAGGGCGTTCCAGCGGGCGATCAGGGCCGTCATGTCGTTGGCCTTGGGCTGGTCCCGGCTGACGATGTGGTTCGCCGACTTCGGGTTCTTCGCACCGGCCGACTTCACCGACGTGCGGACGATGTCCTTGGTGCGGCGGTCGTAGGTGAGCGTCGTGTCGGTGTAGAGCTTGCCGAACGAGGACGCCGAGGTGACCATGCGCGGGTTGCCCGCCGGGTCCGGGATGGTGCAGACGTACGCCTGGTGGGTGTGGCCCGTGACCAGCGCGTCGACCTTGGGCGTGATGCCCTTGGCGATCTCCGTGATCGGACCGGAGATGCCGTCGCCGGGGCCGGAGCTGTCGCAGTCGTAGTTGTACGAGGTGGAGGCCGGGGCCCCGCCCTCGTGGATCAGCGCGACGATGGACTTGACGCCCTGCCGGTTCAGTTCCCTGGCGTACTTGTTGATCGTCTCGACCTCGTCGTGGAACTTCAGGCCCTTGACGCCGTTGGCCGTGACGATGTTCGGCGTGCCCTCCAGGGTCACCCCGATGAAGCCGATCTTGACGCCGTTCTTCTTCCACACCGTGTACGGCTTGAGGATCGGCTTGCCGGACTTCTCGTTCGTCACGTTGGCGGCGAGGTAGGGGAAGTCGGCGCCGCCGAACTCCTTGCCCTTCTCGTAGCAGCCCTCGTCCGGGTGGCAGCCGCCGTTCTGGAGGCGGGCCAGCTCGGTGGCGCCCTCGTCGAACTCGTGGTTGCCCACGGTCGTCACGTCGAGGTCGATCTTGTTGAGCGCCTCGATGGTCGGCTCGTCGTGGAAGAGACCGGACAGCAGCGGGCTGGCGCCCACCATGTCACCGCCGGCCGCGGTGATCGAGTACGGGTGGCCCTTGCGCGCGGTGCGCAGCGAGGACGCGAGGTACTCGACACCACCGGCCGGGATCGCCTTGGTCGTGCCGTCGGGCTGCGTCTCGGTGACCGTGCCCGCCGAGCCGGCCGGCGGCTCCAGGTTGCCGTGCAGGTCGTTGAAGGACAGCAGCTGTACGTCGACGGTACGGCCCTTGTGGTGCCCGTGGCCGTGGCCGTGGCCGTTCCCATGACCCTGGCGGTCCTGGGCTCCGGCGGGCATCGCGGCGACGAGCGCGCCGACCGTGGCGAGCCCGGCCGCGGCGGCGAGCACCCGCCGGGACGCGCGGTTCTTCTGCGGTGTCGCTGACATCGGTCCCCTTGTGAGTTCAGCGTGAGGTTTGACAGTGGTGACGAGTCTGGAGACTTCGTGCCGCAGCCTAGGGTCAACGCGCGTAGCGCGACAGATGTTCGGGGTTACGAACTGGTTGCCATGCGGTCGGTATCGGGATGAAGCGGAACACATCACCCGTACGGGGCAGGCGAGATGCGGGCGAACGCGCCGAAGACGCACTCCGCCCGCCCGTCTCCCCGTCCCCGTCCGCCCCTCGCTCCCGCATCCGCCCGTCCGCCCCTCGCCCCCCTCCCCCGTTCCCGCCGCCGCGCCCCGCCCGCCACCCGACCGCACCCGCGTCCCTCCCCGTGGCCACCCCGTCCCCGTAGGCTCGTGGCATGACGACTGACGCACCTCTCCCCGCTCCCGGACGTGAGATCCGGACGCTCGACGAGCTCTCCCCCGAGCAGGCCGCAGCCGTGTCGGACCTGCTCGCGGAGGCGGCCCGGTCCGACGGCAGGCAGGCCGTGTCCGAGCAGGGGCGGCTGCAGCTGCGGGGCGGGCGGCGGGAGGGCGTGCGGCACCTGCTGCTCCTCAGCGGAAGCACCCTGGTCGGGTACGCGCAACTGGAGGACACCGACCCCGTCGAGGCCCCGGCCGCCGAACTGGTCGTGCACCCGGCGTACCGCGGGCAGGGGCACGGGCGGGCACTGGGCGCGGCACTGCTCGCCACGACCGGGAAGCGGCTGCGGGTGTGGGCGCACGGCGGGAAGTCCGCGGCGCGGCACCTCGCCCAGGTCCTCGGCCTCTCGCTCTTCCGCGAACTGCGGCAGCTGCGACGCCCGTTGGTGCCGCCGGCCATCGCGGAACCGGTGCTGCCGCCCGGCGTCACCATCCGCACCTTCGTGCCCGGCGAGGACGACGCCGCCTGGCTCGCGGTGAACCGCGCCGCCTTCGCCCACCACCCCGAGCAGGGCTCGCTGACCCAGCGCGACCTGGACGACCGCAAGGCGGAACCCTGGTTCGACCCGAAGGGCTTCTTCCTGGCCGAGCGCGACGGCGAGCTGATCGGCTTCCACTGGACGAAGGTGCACGCCGAGGAGCAGCTCGGCGAGGTGTACGTGGTCGGCATCCGGCCCGACGCGCAGGGCGGCGGGCTCGGCAAGGCGCTCACCGCGACCGGGCTGCGCCACCTGGCCGCCGAGGGGCTGCCGACCGCGATGCTCTACGTGGACGCGGACAACAAGGCGGCCCTGGCCGTCTACGAACGGATGGGCTTCACCACCCACGAGGTCGACCTGATGTACCGCACGGAGTCCTGAGCACGTACCGCACGGAGTCCTGAGCCGGGTACGACACCCGGTCCCGGGCCGGGTACGGCACCCGGGTCGGACCGGCTTCCGGGGGCGGCGTTCCTTGACGCCGCCCCCTCCTTGCGCCACCCTTTCACTACTCAACTAGTGAAAGGGTGGAAATGGCAGAGTCCGCAGCGGTCGAGTACCGCATCGACCGGCGCAGCGGCGTCGCCACGTACCTCCAGATCGTCCAGCAGACCAAGCAGGCCCTCCGCCTCGGTCTGCTGGAGCCCGGTGACCGCCTGCCCACCGCACGCGAGGTCGTCGAGGCCACCGCCATCAACCCGAACACCGTGCTCAAGGCGTACCGGGAACTGGAGCGCGAGGGGCTCGTCGAGGCACGGCGCGGGCTGGGCACCTTCATCACCCGGAGCCTCGGCGGCGCGGCGGCCGCCGACGACGCGCCGCTGCGCGCCGAACTCGCCGACTGGACCCGCAGGGCCCGCGCGGCCGGGCTGGAGAAGGACGACGTGAGCGCGCTCTTCACCGCCGTACTGGACAGCACTTTCGAGGGGGATCGAGCCTGATGACAGGCGTTGCGATCGAGGCCGCCGGCCTCGGGATGAAGTACCGGGGCAGAGGCGGGGCCCCGGCCCTGCGCGACTGTTCCTTCCGGCTGCCCGCCGGGCGGGTGTGCGCCCTCGTCGGACCCAACGGGGCGGGCAAGTCCACCCTGCTCTCCCTCGCGGCCGGGCTCCTGCGCCCGTCGGAGGGTTCGCTGCGGATCCTGGGCACGTCCCCGGGGGAGGCTCGCGCGCGGGTGGCCCACGTGGCCCAGGACAGGCCGCTGTACCCGCGGCTGACGGTCGCCGAGACGCTCTGGGCGGGCGCCGAGCTGAACGCCGCCACCTGGGACCGGGACATCGCCGAACGCATCGCCGGCCCCCTCCCGGCCGGTACCAGGGTCCGCGCCCTGTCCGGCGGTCAGCGCACCCGGCTCGCCCTCGCGCTCGCCCTCGGCAAGCGGCCCGAACTGCTGCTGCTGGACGAGCCGATGGCCGATCTCGACCCGCTCGCCCGGCACCAGTTGATGGGCGTGCTGATGGCCGAGGCCGCCGAGCGCGCCACCACCATCGTGATGTCCTCGCACATCCTCACCGAGTTGGAGGGCGCCTGCGACTACCTCCTCCTCGTCGACGGCGGCCGCGTCCGTCTCGGCGGCGAGACGGACGACCTGCTCGCCGCGCACACCCTGCTCACCGGCCCCGTGCGGGACCTCGCCCCGCACACCGTGGTCGAGTCCCGCACCACGGGACGGCGGCAGACCGCGCTCGTCCGGCGGGAGGGCCCGGTGGACCCGGCCTCCGGCTGGGAGGTCGCCGAGCCGTCGCTGGAAGAACTGCTGCTGGCACACCTGCGGGCACCCGACGCACCCGCGCTGCTCACCCCGAGCGCGGCGGCCGGCCGGGCGGTGGCCGCATGAGCCTCACCGTTCCGCGCGTCCGTGCCGTGCCCGCCGAACTGCGGGCCCCCGTAAGGGTCCTGGTCCACCAGCACCGTCGCGCGCTGTGGGCGGCCTGCGCACTCCTGGTCCTGGGCATCGCCCTCGTGGTGGGGCTGCGGATCTGGGTCGCCACCTCGTACGAGCGCTGCGCCGACGGCGACACCACGCGCTGCGGCGACGGCACCTACCTGCCCACCTACGCTCGCACCACCGCCGAGACGTTTCTGGCGGACGGCGGGACCGCCGTCCTGGTGCTCGCCGGGCTCATCGGTGTCTTCGTAGCAGGTCCGCTGATCGCCCGCGAGCTGGAGAACGGCACCTTCCGGTTCGTCTGGGCCCAGTCGGTGTCGCCCGCCCAGTGGCTGGCCGCCCGGATCGCGCTGCCCGCGGCCCTGGCGGCCGCCGGGACGACCGTCCTGGTCCTCGTCTACCAATGGGGCCTGTCGGCCCTGCGGGGCGACACCCAGGACCTCGGCCGGTACGCGAGCGGGGTCTACCCCGCCCTCGGCCCGACCGCCGTCGCGTACGTCCTGCTGGCCGTGGCCGTCGGTGCGCTGTGCGCCGTCCTGGTCCGCCGCACGCTCCTGTCCATGGGCCTCACCGCGTTCATCCTGGCCATCGTCATGCTGGGGTTCGGCAAGCGCCGCCACGAACTCTGGCCGACGGTCCGCGCCCTCGGCCGGCACACCTGGGAAGGCAGCCCCTGGGTCGTCGAGACGGGCATGCTCACCCCGTCGGGCCGGGAGCTCTACTGGAAGGACTGCTTCGGGCTGGGGCTGAGCCCCGACGAGCACGCCAGTTGTCTGACCGACCGGGGCGGGGTCACGCTCTTCACCGACTACCATCCGGCCTCGCACTTCTGGCCGCTGCAACTCGTCGAGAGCGCCGTCCTGCTCGCCCTCGCCGCCGTCGCCGTCACCGTCGCCTTCCGCGTCCTGCGCCGCCGCCACGGCTGAGCGGACCGCACGGGGCCGTGCCCGGGCGCCTTCGGGCACCCGGGCACGGCCACACCGCTTCCTGCACGTCATGTCGCCGTTACCGGCCATTCAGAAGCGCTTGCAAACCTTTCAGGATGCAGCCAGCTGTGCCGACCCCCCGCAACGGGAGAGATCCCGGCGACGACCGCGCGAACCCGACGGGCCGTGCGAGCCGTACGGGCGCCGCGAACCGCGCGTTTCCCGCGATCTCCAAGCCCTCCGGCGCGCCCTTCGAGCCATCCGCGCGGAACAATGGGTCCATGAGCCAGCAGCCCAGCTCCGAGGTCCCGGTCCAGCCCGCCGTGCAGCCGTCGGTCGGCTCACTCGCCGCGCACCGGCCGCACGCCGTCGCCACCGCTTCCTCCAACGGGGCCGCGCTGTCCACCGCGGCCGACCTGGACCCCGACATCGACAACGACGCCGACGCGTACGAACCCGATGTGGACGGCGACGAGCTGCCCCAGGGCCGTTTCCTGGACCGGGAACGCAGTTGGCTCGCGTTCAACGAACGGGTGCTCGAACTGGCCGAGGACCCCGCGACCCCCCTCCTCGAACGGGCTAATTTCCTCGCGATCTTCGCCTCGAACCTGGACGAGTTCTTCATGGTCCGGGTCGCCGGGCTGAAGCGCCGCATCGCCACCGGTGTCGCCACCCGGTCCGCCTCCGGACTCCAGCCCCGCGAGGTCCTCGACCTGATCTGGACCCGCTCGCGCGAGCTCATGGCCCGGCACGCCGCCTGCTACCAGCAGGACATCGCCCCCGCCCTGTCCGACGAGGGCATCCAGCTGATCCGCTGGCCCGAGCTGACCGAGAAGGAGCAGGCCCGCCTGTTCACCTTCTTCCGGCAGCGCGTCTTCCCCGTGCTGACCCCCCTCGCCGTCGACCCGGCGCACCCCTTCCCGTACATCTCCGGGCTCTCGCTCAACCTCGCCGTCGTCGTGCGCAACCCGGTCAGCGGCCACCGCCACTTCGCCCGGGTCAAGGTGCCGCCGCTGCTGACCCGCTTCCTGGAGGCGTCGCCGCAGCGGTACGTGCCCATAGAGGACGTGATCGCCGCCCACCTCGAAGAGCTCTTCCCGGGCATGGAGGTCCTCGCCCACCACATGTTCCGGGTCACCAGGAACGAGGACCTGGAGGTCGAGGAGGACGACGCCGAGAACCTCCTCAAGGCCCTGGAGAAGGAGCTCATGCGGCGCCGCTTCGGCCCGCCGGTCCGCCTGGAGGTCGAGGAGTCCATCGACCCGTACGTGCTCGACCTGCTGGTCCGCGAGCTGAAGGTGTCCGACGCCGAGGTCTACCCGCTGCCCGGACCGCTCGACCTCACCGGACTGTTCGGCATAGCCTCCCTGGACCGGCCCGAGCTGAAGTACCCCAAGTTCGTCGCCGGCACCCACCGCGACCTCGCCGAGGTCGAATCCGCCTCCGCGCCCGACATCTTCGCCGCGCTGCGCGAACGCGACGTGCTCCTGCACCACCCCTACGACTCGTTCTCCACCTCCGTCCAGGCCTTCCTGGAACAGGCGGCGAGCGACCCCGACGTCCTCGCCATCAAGCAGACGCTGTACCGGACGTCGGGCGACTCACCGATAGTGGACGCCCTGATAGACGCCGCCGAGTCCGGCAAGCAGGTCCTCGTCCTCGTCGAGATCAAGGCCCGCTTCGACGAGCAGGCCAACATCAAGTGGGCCCGCAAGCTGGAGGAGGCCGGCTGCCACGTCGTCTACGGACTCGTCGGCCTCAAGACCCACTGCAAGCTCTCGCTCGTCGTCCGGCAGGAGGGCGACACGCTGCGCCGCTACTCCCACGTCGGCACCGGCAACTACCACCCCAAGACGGCCCGGCTGTACGAGGACCTCGGCCTGCTGACCGCGGACCCGCAGGTCGGCGCGGACCTCTCCGACCTCTTCAACCGGCTCTCCGGCTACTCCCGCCGCGAGACCTACCGCCGCCTCCTGGTCGCGCCGAAGTCCCTGCGCGACGGGCTGATCGCCCGGATCAACAAGGAGATCGCCCACCAGCGGGCCGGGCGGACCGCCTACGTCCGCATCAAGGTCAACTCGCTGGTCGACGAGGCGATCGTCGACGCCTGCTACCGGGCCGCGATGGCCGGGGTGCCGGTGGACATCTGGGTGCGCGGCATCTGCGCGATCCGCCCCGGCGTCACCGGCCTCTCCGAGAACATCCGGGTCCGCTCCGTCCTGGGCCGCTTCCTCGAACACTCCCGGGTCTTCGCCTTCGGCAACGGCGGAGAACCCGAAGTGTGGTTCGGCAGCGCCGACATGATGCACCGCAACCTCGACCGCCGGATCGAAGCACTGGTCCGGGTCACCGACCCCGCCCATCGCGCCGCGCTCAGCCGTCTCCTGGAGACCGGCATGGCCGACACCACCTCCTCCTGGCACCTGGGTCCCGACGGGAACTGGACCCGGCACTCCACGGACGCGGAGGGCCAACCGCTGCGGCACGTACAGGAAATGCTCATTGACGCCCGGAGGCGCCGGCGTGCGACGCCATGACCACCAGACGACGCAGGCGGACCTCACGGCGGGCGCGGTGCTCGCGCCCTACCTCCAGGAACAGGCCGCCGAATTCCTCCGCAGCCTGCGCCTGCACCGCGAGAGCAGCGCACCCACCGACGCCGGCGGCCTCGGCGCCGAACAGGCATCCGTGGCGCTGCGCCGCTCGGCCCGCCGGATCAGCGGCACGCTGCACACCTTCCGGGCGACGCTGGACACCGCCTGGGCCGAGCAGCTGCGCACCGAACTGGCCTGGCTCTCGGGCACCCTGGCCCGGGAACACGCCTACGCGACCCGGCTGAACCGGCTCCTCGAAGCACTGCACGCGCTGTCCGGCACCTCGCTGCCCGCCGCCCGCAAGGGCTCCGACACCGCCGGGGACAAGGAGCGCGCCGCCCTCGGCGTCGGCGCCGCCCGCGCCGGGGCGCTCCTCGAACGGCAGCTGACCCTCGCCCGTACCCGCGCCCACTCCGCGGCGCTCCAGGCGCTCGGCTCCGCCCGCTTCCACGCGGTGGCCGACGCCGTGGCCCTGCTCGCCTCGGAGGTGCCGCTCGCCTCCTCGGCCGGGGCCCCGGCCGAGGAGATGCTGCACGGCCCCGCCGACCGGGCCGAACAACAGCTGCTCGGCGCGGTGGCGGCGCTCCCCTCGGACAGGACGGCCGAACCGTACAACGAGGCGCAGGACGCCCCCTGGCACCGGGCCCGGCTGCTGCTGCGGCTGCACCGGTACGCCCACGAGGTGGTGCGGGGCGCCCCCGACCCGGTCCTGACCGCGGCGGGCCGCGCGCTGGATCTGCACCGGGACGCGGCGGAGGCCGCCGCGGCGGCGTCGTCGGCGGCCCGCACCCCCCGCATCGCCCCCGCGACCGCGTACGCCCTCGGGGTGCTCCATGCCGACCAGCGGCACGAGGTGGAGGCGGCCCGCGGCGTGTTCCGGGAGAGCTGGCCGTACGCCTCCGCGGCCGTGGCCGGGCCATGAGCGGGACGGCCGGCCACGGCACCGCGGGCCGTCCCGCCGCCCACGACCGGGACCGGGACCGTGGCCACGGCCCTGCTCCCGACCCGCCCGGTCGCGCCCCGGACCCGTCCGGTCGCACCCGTGGCACCCGCAAGCACGGGCCGGTGCTCGCCGCGGGATGCGTGCTGTGGCGGCGCGCCGAGCACTCCGGCGAGCTGGAGATCTGTCTGGTCCACCGGCCCCGCTACGACGACTGGTCGCACCCCAAGGGGAAGCTGAAGCGCGGCGAGCCGGCGCTGGCGGCCGCCCGGCGCGAGGTGCTGGAGGAGACCGGCCACCACTGCGTGCCCGGCGCCCCGCTGCCCACGGTCCGCTACCTCGTCGACGGCCGCCCCAAGGAGGTCTTCTACTGGGCCGCCGAGGCGACCGACGGCGCCTTCGTGCCCGGCAGCGAGGTGGACCGGGTGTGCTGGCTCTCCCCCGCGGCGGCCCGCACCCGGCTCACCCGGGACCGCGACCGGGACGTGCTCGACGCCCTGCTCACCGCCCTGCCCGACGGCCGCCCCGACCACCCCGGCCGCACGCCCGGCAGCTGAGGACGCGCCCGTACCCGTAGCACCCCGTCCCCCGTACCGGCCCGACGTCCCGCACCCCGTCCCCTCCCCGTACCTGCCCGGCCGTCCGGGCACGCCTCCGTGCCCTCCCGTACCCTCCCGTGCCCTCCGGCGCCCGAGGACACCCCCCGCGCCCCGTACACCGTCCGCGGCGCCCGGGGGCGTCCCCGCACGCCCTCGCGCCCCCGCCCGGCGGAACCACGTCGCCCCGCACGGTTCACCTTCCGTTCACTCTCCCCCGTAGGCCACTTCACCTGTCCTGCCTAACTTCGGCAGTGCACGGTGCGCGGCGCGAGGCCGGAGCACCCACCACATCGCACGCCGTCGTAAGAACGAAAAGACCTCGGCGGCTCCTGGAAGGAACACCCGAAAGTGAAGCTTCAGCGCAAGAACCGGCTTCGTGCCACCGCGCTCGGTGCCCTCGCCGTCTCCGGCGCCCTGGTCCTCACGGCGTGCGGTTCGGACGACAACAGCGGTTCCACCGGTGGCAACGGCGGCAAGACGAGCGCCGCGTCGAACATCAAGTGCGACGACGCCAAGGGCCAGCTCCTCGCCTCCGGCTCCAGTGCGCAGAAGAACGCCATGGACCTCTGGGTCAAGAACTACATGGCGGGCTGCTCCGGCGTCGAGGTCAACTACAAGTCCTCGTCCTCCGGCGAAGGCATCATCGCCTTCAACCAGGGCACCGTCGGCTTCGCCGGTTCCGACTCGGCGCTGAAGCCCGAGGAGGTCGCCGAGTCGAAGAAGATGTGCAAGGGCGGCCAGGGCATCAACCTCCCGATGGTCGGTGGCCCGATCGCCATCGGTTACCACCTGGAGGGCGTCGACAACCTGGTGCTGGACGCCCCCACGCTCGCCAAGATCTTCGACACCAAGATCAAGAAGTGGAACGACCCGGCGATCGCCAAGCTCAACAGCGGCGCCAAGCTCCCGGACAAGGACATCCAGGCCTTCCACCGCTCCGAGGACTCCGGCACCACGCAGAACCTCGGCAAGTACCTCGGTGCCGCCGCCCCGAACGACTGGAAGTACGAGGCCGAGAAGAAGTGGCCGGCCCCGCAGGGCCAGGCCGCGTCCGGCTCCTCCGGTGTCGCCGCCCAGGTGAAGCAGGTCGACGGCGCGATCGGCTACTTCGAGCTCAGCTACGCCACCTCGCAGTCGATCTCCACCGTCGACATCAACACCGGTGGTGCCGCCCCGGTCGAGGCCACCTCGGAGAACGCCTCCAAGGCCATCGCCGCCGCCAAGATCAAGGGCACCGGCAAGGACCTGGCCCTGGAGCTGGACTACACCACCAAGGCCGAGGGCGCCTACCCGATCGTCCTGGTGACCTACGAGGTCGTCTGCGACAAGGGCAACAAGCCCGAGACCCTCTCCACGGTCAAGTCCTTCCTGAACTACACCGCCGGTGACGAGGGCCAGAAGCTCCTCTCCGAGGCCGGCTACGCGCCGATCCCGGCCGAGATCAACGCCAAGGTCCGCGAGACCGTCGCGTCCCTCTCGTAAGCACTCCCCCGCAGAAAACCGAGTACGCCGCCGGGCACACGGCCCGGCGGCCCCCGGGGCAACACCCGGCGGACCGGTCCGGCGCACCCCTCCGGACCGGCCGCCACCACCCATCCGGTGCACCGCCGCCAGGGGAGCCGACGCCGCTCCCCCACACAGACCGGAAAGACCATGGCTTCCACCACACCGATAGACACGCCGCCGGCCTCGCCGGCGGCGCGCAAGCGCACCGGTCAGAAGACCGGACGCGCGGGCGACAAGGTCTTCCTGAGCCTCTCGACCGGCTCGGGCGTACTGCTGCTCGTGATCATGGCGTCGATCGCCGTGTTCCTCACCTACCGCGCCTCGATCGCCATCTCCGACAACGAGGGCAACTTCTTCACCACCCTCGACTGGAACCCGGCCGGCGACCCGCCGGTCTTCGGCATCGCGGTCCTCCTCTTCGGCACCGTCGTCAGCTCGATCATCGCGATGGTCATCGCCGTCCCGGTCGCCGTCGGCATCGCCCTGTTCATCTCGCACTACGCGCCGCGCAAGCTGGCCGCGCCCATCGCCTACGTCGTCGACCTGCTCGCCGCAGTGCCGAGCATCGTGTACGGCATCTGGGGCGCCCTCTTCCTCGTGCCGTACCTGGAGGGCCTGAACCTCTGGCTCGACCAGTTCTTCGGCTGGACGTACATCTTCGAGAAGACCGAGGTCGGCATCGCCCGCTCGCTCTTCACCGTCGGCATCCTGCTCGCGATCATGATCCTGCCGATCGTGACCAGCGTCAGCCGCGAGGTCTTCCTCCAGGTCCCGAGGATGAACGAGGAGGCCGCCCTCGCGCTGGGCGCGACCCGCTGGGAGGTCATCCGCCTCTCGGTGCTGCCCTTCGGCCGCTCGGGCGTGATCTCCGCCTCGATGCTGGGCCTGGGCCGGGCGCTCGGCGAGACGATGGCCGTCGCCACGGTCCTGTCGCCGAGCTTCATCATCTCCGCGCACGTGCTCAACCCGGGCGGCGGGACGTTCGCCCAGAACATCGCCGCGAAGTTCGACGAGGCCGACCAGTTCGGGCGCGACGCCCTGATCGCCTCGGGTCTCGTCCTCTTCGTCCTCACCCTGCTGGTCAACGGCGCGGCCCGGCTCATCATCGCCCGCCGCAAGGAGTACTCGGGGGCCAACGCATGAGCCAGGCAGTGAACACCGACATCCAGGAGCGGCCCGCCCCGGCGGCGCCCGCCCGCCCGAACGGTCTGAGCAGCCGGGCGCTCCCCCGCTGGGCCCCGCTCGGCTTCGCTGCCGTCGCGATCGCGCTGGGCGTGGGCATCGGCGCCGCGGCCGGCTGGCAGAGCCGCACCCAGTGGGGCCTGTTCTCCGCCCTGCTCTTCCTCGTCATCTCGTACGTCACGACCTCGGTCGTCGAGAACCGGCGCCAGGCGAAGGACCGGCTGGCCACCAGCATCGTCTGGGTGTGCTTCCTGCTCGCCGTCGCGCCGCTCGCCTCGCTGCTGTGGACGACGGTCAGCCGCGGCGCGGAGCGCCTGGACGGGTACTTCCTGAGCCACTCGATGGGCGGGGTGCTCGGCTCCGACGCGACCGGCGGTGTCTACCACGCGCTGATCGGGACGCTGGAGCAGGTCGGCATCGCCACCCTGATCTCCGCCCCCCTCGGCATGCTGACCGCCGTCTACCTGGTGGAGTACGGCAAGGGCGCCCTGGCCAAGGCCGTGACCTTCTTCGTCGACGTCATGACGGGCATCCCGTCCATCGTCGCGGGCCTCTTCATCCTCTCCATCATGCTGATGGCGAAGATCCAGCCGTCCGGTCTGATGGGTGCGCTGGCGCTCACGATCCTGATGATGCCGGTCGTGGTCCGCTCCACCGAGGAGATGCTCAAGCTCGTCCCGAACGAGCTGCGCGAGGCCTCGCTCGCCCTCGGCGTCCCGAAGTGGCGCACCATCCTGAAGGTGGTCCTCCCGACCGCGATCGGCGGCATCACCACCGGTGTGATGCTCGCGATCGCCCGCATCGCCGGTGAGACCGCGCCGATCATGCTGCTGGTCTTCGGCAGCCAGCTGATCAACCCCAACCCGTTCCAGGGTGCACAGTCCTCGCTCCCCTTCTACATCTGGGAGCAGTACAAGGTCGGTACCGACCAGTCGTACGACCGTGCCTGGGCCGCCGCGCTGGTCCTGATCGCCTTCGTCATGATCCTCAACCTGGTGGCCCGCGGCATCGCCCGCTGGAAGGCCCCGAAGACCGGCCGCTGACGCGGCACGAAAGAAGCAGTGATTCAGATGGCCAAGCGTATCGACGTCAGCGGCCTGTCCGCCTACTACGGCTCCCACCTCGCCATCGAGGACATCTCGATGACCGTGGAGCCCCGCTCCGTGACCGCCTTCATCGGCCCGTCCGGCTGCGGCAAGTCCACCTTCCTGCGCACCCTGAACCGCATGCACGAGGTCACCCCCGGTGGCCGCGTCGAGGGCAAGGTGCTGCTGGACGACGAGAACCTCTACGGGCCGAACGTGGACCCGGTCACCGTGCGCCGCACGGTCGGCATGGTCTTCCAGCGCCCCAACCCGTTCCCGACCATGTCGATCTTCGACAACGTCGCGGCCGGCCTGCGGCTGAACGGCTCGTACAAGAAGAGCGAGCTGTCGGACATCGTCGAGAAGTCCCTGCGCGGCGCCAACCTCTGGAACGAGGTCAAGGACCGGCTGAACAAGCCCGGCTCCGGCCTCTCCGGCGGTCAGCAGCAGCGTCTGTGCATCGCCCGCGCGATCGCCGTCGAGCCGGACGTGCTGCTGATGGACGAGCCGTGCTCCGCCCTGGACCCGATCTCCACCCTCGCCATCGAGGACCTGATCGGCGAGCTGAAGGAGCGCTTCACGATCGTCATCGTGACGCACAACATGCAGCAGGCGGCCCGCGTCTCGGACCGCACGGCGTTCTTCAACCTCGCTGCGGTCGGCAAGCCCGGCAAGCTCATCGAGATCGACGAGACGGAGCGGATCTTCTCCAACCCGTCCGTCCAGGCGACCGAGGACTACATCTCGGGACGCTTCGGATAGGCGGGCCACCCGGCGACGGAGCCGGCGTGGGCCGGGGGCGTGGGTGGTCGCGCCCGGTGGTGGGTCTCCACCGGCGGACCGTCCCACCCCTCCGGCGAACCGGCCTCGTCCCCAGACTGCCTTTGGGTGCTGCATGGCGGTGCCACCCGTAAGGCAAAGGGTCCGCCCCGCTCCCCGTGAAGGGAGCGGGGCGGACCCGTCTTCTCCGCCGTGCTCCGTACGGGGGCCTCGCCCCGTACCGTCCCCGGACTCCGCGACCGTTCCGGACCCCGTGGCTTCCGGCCTTCGTACGGGAGCCTCGCCCCGTACCCGTTCCGGTCCGTTCCGGTCGGCCTCAGCCGAAGAGCAGCACCACGACGCCGTAGCTCGCGGCGGCGACCAGGGCCGCGGCCGGCATCGTGATGAACCAGCCCAGGATGATGTTCTTGGCGACGCCCCAGCGGACCGCGTTGACCCGCTTCGTGGCGCCCACACCCATGATCGCGGAGGTGATGACGTGCGTCGTGGAGATCGGTGCGTGGAACAGGAACGCCGAGCCGAACATGATCGACGCGCCGGTCGTCTCCGCGGCGAAGCCCTGCGGCGGGTCCAGCTCGATGATCTTGCGGCCGAGCGTGCGCATGATGCGCCAGCCGCCCGCGTACGTGCCCAGCGAGAGCATCAGCGCACAGACCAGCTTCACCCAGACCGGGATCGGATCGCTCGGGCTCTCCACGTCGGCGATGACCAAGGCCATCACCACGATGCCCATCGTCTTCTGCGCGTCCTGCAGACCGTGGCCGAGCGCCATGCCCGCCGCCGAGACCGTCTGCGCGATCCGGAAACCGCGCTTGGCCTTGTGCGGGTTGGTCTTCCGGAACATCCACATGATCGCGACCATCACCAGATAGCCGACGACCAGGCCGATGACCGGCGAGAGGAACATCGGGATGACGATCTTGTCGAGCACCCCGTCCCAGTGCACCATCGTCCCGCCGGCGAGCGCCGCGCCGACCATGCCGCCGAACAGGGCGTGCGAGGACGAGGAGGGCAGCCCGAAGTACCAGGTGACGAGGTTCCAGATGATCGCGCCGACGAGCGCGGCGAAGAGGATTCCCATCCCCTTCTGGCCCTCGGGCGTCGCGATCAGGCCCTCGCTGACGGTCTTGGCGACACCGCTGCCGAGGAACGCGCCGGCCAGGTTCATCACCGCGGCCATCGCCAGTGCCGCGCGCGGGGTGAGCGCGCGCGTGGAGACGGACGTCGCGATGGCGTTCGCCGAGTCGTGGAAGCCGTTCGTATACGTGAAGCCGAGCGCGACCCCGATGGTCACGATCAGCGCAAAGGTGTCCACGTGGTTCAGGACTCCTTGACCGCGATGGTCTCCACCGTGTTGGCGACGTGCTCGAACGCGTCGGCAGCCTCTTCCAGCACGTCCACGATCTGCTTGAGCTTCAGCACCTCGATGGCGTCGTACTTGCCGTTGAAGAGGTGGGCGAGCAGCTTGCGGTGGATCTGGTCCGCCTGGTTCTCCAGGCGGTTCACCTCGATCCAGTACTCGGTGAGGTTGTCCATCGTCCGCAGCCCCGGCATCGCCTCGGCGGTCAGCTCGGCCGCGCGGGCCAGCACCTCGATCTGCTGGGCGATGCCCTTGGGGAGTTCCTCGACCTGATACAGCACGACCAGGTCGACGGCCTCCTCCATGAAGTCCATGATGTCGTCGAGCGACGATGCGAGGTTGTAAATGTCCTCGCGGTCGAACGGCGTGATGAAAGAGGAGTTCAGCTGGTGGAAGATCGCGTGGGTCGCGTCGTCCCCCGCGTGCTCCGCTGCCCGCATGCGCTCCGCGATCTCGGCCCGGGAGGCAGAGTCCGCCCCGAGCAGTTCCATCAGGAGTTTCGAGCCCGTGACGATGTTGTCCGCGGAGGCGGAGAACATGTCGTAGAAGCTCGTCTCCCTGGGGGTCAGACGAAAGCGCACGTGGGGTCCTCGGGGTGCTTTGGATTCGGTCAGGCTGATGCTAGGCGCATCATCCGGCCACGGCTAACCGGCATTCTTCAGTGTCGCGCATCGAACACCGCGATCGGCACGGGCCCCCGGTCACGTTTCAGAGGAATTCGTTAGGATATACCCACCAGGGGTATATGAACGGCAGGGTAGAGAGAAAAAGGGAGGCAGTAATGACCACCACCGAGACCGCCGGAACCACCGCCGCCGCCGAAACCGAATCGGTCGTCACCGATCACGACCACGGCATACACGGCTATCACCACCAGAAGAGCGAGCACCTCAAGCGGCTGCGCCGGATCGAGGGCCAGATCCGCGGGCTCCAGCGCATGGTCGACGAGGACGTCTACTGCATCGACATACTGACCCAGGTCTCGGCGTCCACGAAGGCGCTCCAGTCCTTCGCCCTCCAGCTGCTGGAGGAGCACCTGCGGCACTGCGTCGCGGACGCGGCGGTCAAGGGCGGGGAGGAGATCGACGCCAAGGTCGAGGAGGCCACGAAGGCGATCGCCCGGCTGCTGCGCACCTGAGAGCCTGCCGCCCCGCGTCCGCCACGGCCCCGCACCTCACCCCCGGCGATCGCCCTGCCGGGGGACGGCGGCCCGTTCGGCGATCACGCGCACTTCCAGCACCTCGTCGATGCGGTCCGGGCTGAGCCGCTCCCCGATCGCGGCCGAGGCGGCGATCATCAGCTCGCCGCAGAGCTCGATCTCGGCGAGGGCCACATGGTCGGACACGGTCGGCGCGCCGAGCGTCATCACGTCACTCACCTCTCACTGCCGTCGCCGAATTGCCGGTGCCCGCCCGGCGGGCAGCGCCGGTCCCGGCACCAGCGTAGGGAGCGGACCATGCGTCGCGCATGGCACGGACGGACCATTTCGCACCGCCGGCATGCCCATTCCCGTCCCCTCGCGCCCCCGCCGCCGCCCCTCGTCCGGGTCCGCGCCCGCGGTGACCGCCGGCTCCGTGCCAGGTCAGCGCTGCCGGATGCGTCCGGTGTAGATGTCGCGGCCGTCCGGCAGCCGTACGGAGACCGGCACCCCGAACCCGGACAGCAGTGTGGTCGACACCACTTCCACCGCGGGCCCCTCGTCGGCGAAGCCGAACCGGTGGCGCACCTTGCGCAGCCGCCCCTGGTCGTCGAGGTACGCGTCGAACCGCACGGTGTCCCTGCGGAACCCTTTCGCCGCCGCGCGCAGCGCCCCGCGCGACTCCGGCGCGGCCTCCCGCGCCGCCCGCCCGAGATCCGCCGTCCCCCGGTAGTGCCGCACGGGCACCCCGTCGAGCACGGTCCTGCCCACGTACGTCACCCGGTCCGCCCCGCGCAGCAGTTCGGCGGCGGCCATCGGGTCGGTCACCCCGCCGGTGACGAGATTGCCGTCCGCCAGGGTCGTGGTGTCGACCCTGACCCACTTGTCCGCGGGCACCCCCGCGCCGCGGTTCATCATGTAGAGGGCGCCGGGGGCCATCAGTTCGGTGATGGGGCGGTGCTCGGCGGTGCCCGCGGCGCCCTGGGGCAGCACGACCGTGAGCCGGCCCGTGCGGTGGCGGAAGTCGTACACGCCCCGGCCCCGGATCGTCACCCGCGTACCGCCCGCCGCGGTCTCCATCGTCGTGCGCACCTCGGCGCTCCCGGCGGCGGCCCCGGAACCGGCGGCCCTGGAACCGGCCGCGGCCCCGGACATGATCGCCGTACCGGTGCCGGTCACCGTGCCCGCGAGCACCGCGGCCGCACGGTGCACCGCGTCGAGGGAGTCGGCCCGGCCCCGCTCGTCGGCCACGGCCCGGTCGCCGCCACCGCCGCCCGAGCACCCGCCGGTCGCCGCCATCACGCCCGCCACGGCAAGGGCGCAGACGGCCCGCGCACCACCCTTGGACCTGTGCTGCTGCACCAGCATCGCCTGCCAACCCCCAACGATGTAACGCTTGCCCGAGAGGCCCGTTCGTTCCGGATTAACGACGCCCCGTGTCCCCCGTCACGCCGTTCCCACGGGCCTCACCTCAGAGGGCCGTGACCAGTACCGTGGACGGGTGTACGACCGACACGCCGATGAGGTCCTCCCGCTTCCCCCCACCCCCGCACCCGTCGCGCACGAACCGACGACGGTGGAACGCGGCTCCTTCTGCACCGCCCGCTGCGTTTGCGGCTGGTACGGCCCGGCCCGTCGCTCCAGGGACCGCGCCCGCACGGACGCCGCGGAACACCTGGCGGCCCCCTGAACCCACCGCCCCTCTTCCCCTCTTCTTCTCTCCCTCCCCTTCCCTGTACCTCCCCGTCCCTGACTCGTTCCGCCGTTCCCCCACGCCCGGCCCCACCGCCCACCGGTCGGCCGGCCCATGCGCGTCATGAATCGGAGACCCGATGACCCCGCCGTCCCCGCCCGCCCGGCGCACCCTGCTCACCGCGGGCGCCGCGGCGGCCCTCGCCGGCGTCACCACCACCGCGTGCGGCGGCCCGCCCGCTCCCGCCCCGGGCGCCTCCGGCACCCCGGGCCCGCGCCCCGCCTCGCCCACCCCGTCCGTCCCGTCGTCCCCGTCGCGAACCGCCTCCGCCGGGTCCGCCGACTGGTCCGCCCTGGCCGAGGGCCTCGACGGCAACCTCGTCCGGCCGCAGGACGCGTCCTATCCGACCGCCCGT
Source organism: Streptomyces sp. NPDC006435 (assembly GCF_040612315.1). Taxonomy (NCBI): domain Bacteria; kingdom Bacillati; phylum Actinomycetota; class Actinomycetes; order Kitasatosporales; family Streptomycetaceae; genus Streptomyces; species Streptomyces sp. NPDC006435. Next base: position 35,429 of record NZ_JBEXPY010000046.1, on the reverse strand, counting down.
CAGCTCTACAACACCCGCTTCGACGGCCTGAAGCCCGCCGCCGTCGCCTATGTCGGCCACGAGGCGGACATCCGCGAGTGCCTGGCCTTCGCCCGCCGCACCGGCACCCCGGTGTCCATCCGCAGCGGCGGCCACTCGTACGCGGGCTGGTCGAGCGGGAACGGACACCTCGTCATCGACGTCTCCACGCTGTCCCGCGTCGAGCGGAACGGCACGATCGGGGCGGGCGCCAAGCTCATCGACGTCTACCGGAACCTCGCCCGCGGCGGCCGGACGATCCCCGGCGGCTCCTGCCCCACGGTCGGCATCTCCGGCCTCACCCTCGGCGGCGGACACGGCGTCACCGCCCGCGCATACGGCCTGACCTGCGACAGCCTGACCTCGGCGACCCTCGTCACGGCCGACGGCAAGACCCTCACCGCGGACGCCGGGAACCACCCGGACCTCTTCTGGGCGCTGCGCGGCGCGGGCAACGGCAACTTCGGCGTGGTCACCGAGCTGACCTTCCGCACCAGCCCGGCCCCGCAGACCGTCACCGCCTACATGTCGTGGCCGTGGTCGCGCGCCCGGTCCGTCGTCACGGCCTGGCAGGAGTGGGGGCCGTCCCAGCCCGACGAGATCTGGTCCGCCGCCCATCTCGACGCGGGGCCGGGCGGCGTCACCCCGACCGTCTCGGTCGCCGCGTTCAGCCTCGGCACGTACGGCGACCTCCAGAACGCCGTGGACCGCCTCGCCGACCGGATCGGCGCCCCGGCCTCCTCCGTCTCGCTGCGCCGCCGCGGCTACGAGGAGTCGATGCTGGTGTACGCGGGCTGTTCGGGCATATCCGAGAACCAGTGCCGGCTGCCGGGCACGACGCCCGGCCGCACCCCGCAGGGCACGCTCGGCCGCGAGACCTACGCCGCCGCCTCCGACTTCTACGAACGCTCCCTGCCCCCGGCGGGCGTGCAGGCCCTGCTCGACCGGGCCGAGGCGTTCACCCGGATCCCCTCGTCGCGGGGCGGGGGCGCCGGTTCCATCGCGCTCACCGCGCTCGGCGGGGCCGTCAACCGGGTCTCCCCGCAGGCGACGGCCTTCGTCCACCGCGGCGCGCGCGTGCTCGCCCAGTACATCGGGGCCTGGGACCCCGGCACGGCGGGCAGCGCCCAGCAGGACTGGCTGAAAAACACCCATGTGTCGATGCGCCGGTACGCATCCGGGGCGGCGTACCAGAACTACACCGACCCGACGCTGACCGACTGGCGCCGCGCCTACTACGGCTCGGCGGCGGACCGTCTCACCAGGTTGAAGAAGCAGTACGACCCCGGGCGCCTCTTCTCCTTCCCGCAGGCCCTCTGACTCCGCGGCCCCCCGACACCCGGTCACGGGCGCCCCGCGAACGGGAACGGGCACGGACGGGCGGGTACGAGGACGGGCGGCTCCCCTTTCGGGAAGCCGCCCGTCGGCCGTTCTCACCGACCCGTGCACCCGGCCCCGCGGCGCCGTACCCGTACCCGTACCCGGTCCTGCGTGTGCTGCGGGGCCGTACCCGTACCAGGCCGCCCTGCGGGGGCCGTACCCGTACCCGGTCCTGCGGGCCCGTACCCGGTCCTACGCCGCCAGGTCCTTCTCGCCGCCGACGCCGCCCGTGCCCGGCCGCGGCTCGGGAATCCCGAACGTCCCGGCCCGCCCGGTGGCCGGGGCGACCTGCGTCTGCTTGCGCGAGCGCACGAGCCACCCGAACCGGTCCACCCGCGCGACGGCCGTCACCAGCGGCGTCAGCAGCATCATCGCCAGCGGGGCCAGCAGCAGGGCGACGGCCGTGCCGAGCGCGAATCCGCCGATGACGTCGGTCGGGTAGTGGACGCCCATGTAGACCCGGCAGAAGCCCTCCGCCAGGGCCAGCCCGATCGCGGCGAAGCCGAACTTCCGGTTGGCCACGAAGAGCCCGACGCCCAGGGCCATCGCCATCGTGGCGTGGTCGCTGACGAAGGAGAAGTCGGTCTTCCCCGTCACCAGGACGTCCAGCCCCTGGTGGTCCTTGAACGGGCGGGGGCGCTCCACGAATCCGCGGATCGGGATGTTGATCAGCAGCGCGATCCCGGCGGCGAGCGGTGCCCAGACGATCCCGGCGACCGCCGTCACCGAGTCGTCGGCCGTGCCGCGCCGGCGCACGCTCCACCAGCACCACAGGACCACCAGGACCATGCCGAGCATGATCCCGTACTCGCCGACGAACTCCATGACCCGGTCGAACCAGGTGGGAGCGGACTTCGCGAGTCCGTTGATGTCGTAGAGCAGGCTGACGTCGGGGTTCGACCCATCCACTGCGAGTCCAGCCATCTGACGCGGCCCCTTGTCTTGTCTGCTGCCGCGGACACACCCGTGTGCCCGCTCTGACGAACCCCCGTGTCGGTTCGATCACTGCGTGGATCACTGCTGCGTGGATCGGTGCTTCTCGCCCGCTCCGCCCGTGAGGGCTTCCCCGGCGGGCGTCGCTCGGTCGGTGCGCCGCCGCCCCGGTCCATCCAGGGAACGACCTCCTCCGTGCAGGCGTTCCTCTCTCCACCGAATGATCACCATGACGTTATCGAAGAGAGACTCATCACCGCAGCTCAGGGCCCAGGCTTCACGGAGAGTTCCGGCCATCGCCGTCGCCGCGTCATGCCGCGGGCCGGGTCTTCGGGAGGGCCGCGGCCCCGTCCTTGGTGACCCGCGTCGCCCCGAAGTAGTCGGGGGTGTCGATCTTGTCGAACCGGATCACGGCCCCGGTGTACGGAGCGTTGATCATGTACCCGCCCCCGACGTAGATGCCCACGTGGTGGATGGCCCGCGAGTTGGTCAGGTCCTCCGAGAAGAACACCAGGTCGCCCGGGAGCAGCTCGTCCCGCGAGGGGTGCGGCCCCGCGTTGTACTGGTCGTTCGCCACCCGGGGCAGTTCGATGTCGACGGTCCGGTACGCGGCCTGGGTCAGCCCCGAGCAGTCGAACCGCCCGTTCTGCTCGGGCGTGCCGTTCCCGCCCCAGAGGTACGGCGTGCCGAGCTTCTTCTGCGCGAAGTAGATCGCCCCGGCCGCCTGCTGCGAGGGCTGCACCCGCCCGACGGGCCGGGCGAAGCTCTTCTCCAGGGACCGGATGATGTCGACGTAGTTGCGCGTCTCCTCGATGTCCGGGACGCCGCCGGCCCGGATCACCCGGTACGCGCCGGCGTTGTACGCGGCCAGCATGTTGTCCGTCGGGTCCCCCGGCACCTTCTTCACATAACCTGCGAGTTCGCAGTCGTACGAGGCGGCGGAGGGAATCGCGTCGGCCGGGTCCCACACGTCCCGGTCGCCGTCCTTGTCGCCGTCGATCCCGTGCCCGGCCCAGGTGCCCGGGATGAACTGGGCGATGCCCTGCGCGGCGGCGTGGCTCTCCGCCCGCGGGTTCCAGCCGCTCTCCTGGTACAGCTGGGCGGCCAGCAGCGCCGGATTGATGGCGGGGCAGAGGTTGCCCCACTTCTCCACCAGCGACTGGTACTTGGCGGGCACCGCCCCCTTGGCCAGCGCGACGGCTCCGCCGCCGCCGGAACTCGCGAGTCCGGCGGCGGCGGAGTACGTACCGACGACGAGCAGTGCCACGAAGGACATGGACACGCCCGCACCGATGCCACCGACCACCCAGAATTTGCGCACCCCTCAACCATCCCCCATCGGGGACGGGTTCATGGGCGGTTTCGACGGTGTGTACGAGTCAACCGGGTCACAGGGGCCCCCGACCCGCCGTTCCGGCGCATCGATTCGGCACTCCGGGGCACCGACCCTTCGTTCGGGCGCACCTGACGGGCATTCCGCTCCATCGGGCGTCATGACCGGCGCACGGGTCGTCACGGCCGGCGCACGGGGAGGCCGTACGGGGCTCAGGGGGCGGCCCGGCGGGCGCACGGCCCCGTACAGCCCGATGCGCCGGGCGGGACCGTTCGTCCCGCCCGGCGCATCGGATCAGTCGTCAGGCCGACCAGTAGTCGGAGCGGACGTTGGGACTCGGCAGGGGGTAGACCCCCTTGTACGCCGGCCCGTTCGGCTGCGACTTCGGCTCGGCGACCTTCGACTCCTTCACGCAGGGGGTGTCCGCCTCGAAGAAGACCTGCCCCTTGGCACGGACGCTCACGCTGATGCCGAAGCCCGTGTCCGTCTGCGCGTAGACCGCCGGGAACACCTCGTCGGTGTTCTTCGCCTTGATCCGGTAGTCGCTCTCGCGCCAGAACTTCTCGACCTGGTCCAGGAAGTCCTGGCGCCGGTCCGCCGACACGACGGTCATGACGGTGCGCCTGCGCGTCACGTCACAACTGCCCTTCGTCGTCGGACCGTGCGCCCACTGCACCTCGGGGTCGATCTTCTTCAGCACGGCGTCGAGCATGCCGTCGGACGTCTCGGCAGCCTCCTGCATGTCCATGCCGTTCCCCTTGGTGCCGTTGTCGCTCCTGGCGCTCCCGGTGTCCGTGACGCCCTTGGCCGCACCGGTCCTGCCATTCGTACCCGACCCGGCCTGCTCGCTGCCACAACCGGACAGCGCGAGGCCGACCACCAGCGCCACCGTCGCGATCTGGAACTTGCGCCTCATCGGTACTCCTCAATCTTGAGCCGGTCGGCATGCCCCGACACGATAAGAGCGATGCTGTCCGCGGAGACGGCGTCCCGTGACGGGGTGAAGTAGTTGGAGTGCGAGTCGAAGCTCATGGGCTTGCCCGGGTCGACCGGGAACCGCCTGGCCCCGAACGCCTTGCTCGCCGGGTCCTTGCCGAACCAGAGGTCGTCGTCGCCCGGGTCGGCCAGATCCCCCGCGACGTAGGAGCCGGCCGGTCCGCCCAGCACCATACCGATCGCGCCCACGACCACCTGCGTCTTGGACGGGAGCTTGGTCACCGGGTCGTTCTGCGCGGCGCCCACGAAGACGTGCCCGGCACCGACGCCCAGGTCCGCGGCGTTGTCCACGCCCACACCGGGGCTGCCGACCAGGATGATGTCGTCCACCCCCGGAATGCCGCCCGGGTGCTGGGTCGCGGCACCCACGGCACGCGAGCCGTAGGAGTGCCCGATGGCCGTGATGTGCGGGTCACCGGTCCGGTTGGTGGCGACGATGCCGCTCATGAACTCGTTGTACGCCGCACCGCCCTTCTCCGCACGCCCGGTGCCCGCGACCGCCAGGCTCTGCAGCCCGTCCGGCGTCTGCGGCGCGTCGTACCCGAGCCAGACGATCGCCGCGCTGGACGGGTCGTAGCCCTGGGCGCCGATCGCCGTGTCACGGGCCCGCTTGAGGCCGCTCTTCGCGAACTCCTCGTCGAGGGCGGTGTTCAGCCCCGGCACGTAGGCCGACACGTTCTTCGAGGTGTCGGGGTTGCCGTAGGAGACGATGGCCCGCCCGTTGCCCTCGTCACCGATCCCGATGAGGTACATCGGGGGCTGGCTGCCCTCCTTGAGCTGCCGCTCGATCTCCCGCAGCCCGGCGAGCTTCTTCTGGGACTCCTTGTCGGTCTGCCCCTCCAGCTTCGAGATCAGGTTCGGCAGGTTCTTGCGGTTCGCCGCGTCCCGGTCCGCCGCCGGGATCCCGTCCATCATCCCGATCTTCTCCGGGAAGAGGTCCAGGTAACGGTCGCGCTGTTCCTGGGTCATCCCGTTCCACCAGAACTCGCGGGCGGCCGCGTTGGCGTTGTTCGGGATGCGCTCTTCCAGGTACTTCCGCTCCGACTCCCCCACCGCGGCATCGACGCGCGTACCGGAACCGGGCATCCCGGTGAACGCGCCACCGCCCTTGCTCGCGTCCCAGGCGGCGGCGATGAACTGGCCCTTGTCCCACTTGCCGCCGGCCTTCTTCGCGGCCTGGGAGTACTGGTCGACGACGCCCTTCACGGTGTCCACGGGGTGCGCGATCGTGTCGATCGCCCCGGTGATGTCGCCCATCAGGCCGTCGTCGCCGACGACGCCGGAGAGGAAACCGCCCTCGGATTCGCCGGTGGAACCGTCGACCGGATTTTGTCTACCCGCGTTGACCTCTGTAGAAGAACCGTTGGTTCCTTCCGAACCACCGGTGCCTTCGGAGCCGCTGGTGTCGCCGGAACCACCGGAACCACCCGAGCCACCCGAGCCACCGGTCGAGCCGGAACCGCCGGAGCCGGAGCCGCCGGTCGTGTCCGCGCCACCGGAGCCGGAGCCACCGGAGCCATTGCCGCCGGAGCCATTGCCGCCGGAACCGGAGCCGTTGCCCCCGGAACCATTGCCGCCGGAACCGGAGCCGTTGCCCCCGGAACCATTGCCGCCGGACGAGCCCGAACCACCGGTCACGGTCGCGCCTTCGGTACCGGACCCGGAAGTCGCGCCGTCACCGCCGCCACCACCGCCGCTCCCGCTGCCGCTTCCCTCGCCGGCCACCACGTCGCCGCCGGGCGGCGCGCAGGCGCTTCCGGTCAGCTGGCAGATGGCGTTCCGGATCTCGCCGGTCAGCTGACCGCCGATCCCCGTGGCCACGAGCCCGCCGATGAGGGCCACGACCACGAGGATCATGCCCAGGTACTCCATCGCGGTCTGCCCGGTGTCACGACGCCACTTGGCCATCCGCACGAAGCTGAACCGCTGCTTCTCGGCGCGCTGTTCGGGAGCGAGCCTGAACCAGGCACGCGACTGGGCCCGGGACAGCAGGACGAGGACGACGACGGGCAGCACCAGCTGCGTCACGCCCCGGCCGTTCTCCGCGTCGTTCAGCGTCGCCAGCGCCCCGAGGAGGAGCCAGGCGTGCACGGCGACGAGCCCGCGCCGGATCCAGACCCCTCCGGTGCGCAGGTGGAACGACAGCACGAACCCCGTGATGCCGGGCAGAGACGCGTACAGCACCATGCCCAGCAGCCGACCGTCCACCGCATCGATCGACGAGGCCACGGTCAGCGCGTCGAACGCGCCGACGACCGTGACGACGAAGAGCAATCGGACGAGAATCAGCACCGCTTGCAAGGAGCGCGACAGCGATTGTCTGCCCGGAGGGACCTCGGCGGTGCCCGTGTCGGCACCACCCTGTACCGTTAATACTCGTATGCCGGACACGGCGGGTCTCCCCAGTTTGTAAATGGGCGCAGCGACAGTTCTCCCCCTGGTATCGACATGCGACCACACCTGACCAGGGCACGGCATGGGCCCCAGGACCCAATGCCGGACTCAACGTCGCTGCCCGGCCCATCCCGTACCGCCACCGACCAGCCCGTTACGGGTCATTGGGGGCACCCCTCACCCCCCTCGGCCGTACGTCCTCGGGTCCTCCGTGGCGAGGCGTCGCAGTGCGGCGGCGGCCCGCTCCTCGGGTGAGGCGCCGTCAACCGGGATGTGCCACATGCGCTGTCGCCGGAAGTCCTCCTCCCGGCCCTGCCCGGTGTCCGGCCCCTGCCCGCTGTCCGACCCCTGTCCGCTGTCCGGTTCCGTGCGGTACAGGAGAGAGACGTCGGTGCAGTCCCGGTCGCGGAAATCGCTGCTGATCCAGTGCAGTCGGACGTCCCAGCGGGTGAGCAGGTCCGGCCGGTCGCGCAGACCGGCGGCGATCAGCCGGGCGGTCCGGTAGGCCGGCGAGGCCCATGAGTGGTCGTTCTCGGCCCGCGCGACCTCCGCGTCGTACGCGGCGGCGTCGAAGCGGCGCTCGGGCAGCTCGGGCGAGTCCCACCAGGCCGGAAGGCGCCAGTCGGACCAGACGACCTGGTCCCCGTCCCTGCGGATGGTGACGTACAGCGCCCCGCAACAGCCCTCGGCGCAGTACGCCTCGGCGAGCTGCACCTCCCGGGGTTCGTCCGTGGCCCGCAGGAGGCCGCCGTCCAGCAGATGGACCGGGGAGTTGGCGGGCCCCCGGTCGAACACCTCCGGCACCACGGGACGCCCGTCGAGCAGGATGCGCGTCTCGGCGCCGCCCCAGTCCCCGGGATCGCGCTCGAAGCACTCGAACCTCAACCTCTCCTCCGGTCCGGTGACCCGCCGGAACGGCCGCCGTGCCGTCCGCCGGATCCAGTCCACCCGCAGGCGGTGCTCGGCTGCCGCATCGGACTCCGGGTCCGGTCCGGGGCTCCGGCTCTCCTCGGGGTCGCCGTCGGGCACGACGGCCTTCCATTCGGGCCGGTCCAGCACGGATTCCAGCGCGTCCAGCAACGCCTCGCGCCGGCCGGGCTCCCAGTCGAGCAGCCGGCTCGGGCCACCGTGCAGTTCGAGGGCGACGGACAGCAGAAGCGCGTAGTGGTCGACGCCGGGCGGCAGTTCGGCGGCGTGCGCGACGAACGCCCCGTACGCGTCCATCGCTTCCGGGTAACGGAGGATCTCCGCCCGGTCGTCGTGCAGGCTCGCCGTCCAGAGCAGCAACTGACCGGACCAGGCAAGCAGTTCGGCGGCCGACGGGTCCTCGGGAAGCCGTTGTGCCCGTAGGACGTCGACGAGCCGGGTGGCTTCGATGATCCTGCGGACGCGCGTGGTCCCGCTGCTCCGCATGCCCCGGGGAAGGGCCACCAGACATCGCAGGACGGCGTTCTCGTCACCCGTCGCCAGGGCGTCGACCAGAGGGCGTTGCTCGGGCTCCTCGATGTAATGGCCCAGCCAGACCAGGGCCGCCATGGGCCGGTCGATGCCGTCGAGTGCCAGGACGGCGAGGTCGGCCAGATCCCGCAGCTGCCCGAGGACCTTCAGATACGGCACGTCCTCCGGCTCGCCGAAGCGGGCGAGGAGTGCGAGGCCGACACAGACGGGCAGGGGGGCGGTTCCCGTACGCACCAGGCAACGGCCGAGCGCACGGGCCCGGTCCTCGTCGTCGATGGTCGCCCCGGAGACCACGTACTGGACGTGGCGGTCACGGACCTTCAGTTCACGAAGGCCCCGGTGGATCTCCTCGGCGGCCCGTGCGACGTCGCCCCGGCCCGGACGGGCCTCGTCGGGAGCCGCGTCGTCCGGAAGCGTCAGCCAGGGATTCAGTACGGCTTCCAGGGCCTCGCAGGCCTCGGCCCACCTCGGTCTCTTCCGGGTGAGTTTCAGCCGGGGCGGAAGTTCGTAACCCCTTGCGGGGAGCCTGCCGCCGGGCTCTCCGCGATGGAGGCGCAGGGCATAGGCGTACAGCGAGGGCCGGGGGACGAGCGCGCTGCGCTCTTCCTGGGCGCTCAACGGGCGGAGTGGGTCTCGATTCCTTGAGTCATGCGTGAAGCCTGGCAGGGCCCCCGGACCCGCGCCACCGCTTTTCGCACCCGCCCCGCGCCGGGCGCCCGAACCCGGGAAAACGGGCTGTCCGAAAACCGACCGCGAAAACGTCAGCAGGACGTCAGTGAGACGTCAGCAGAACGTGAGCGATCCACAGGAAGCTTTAGTTGTCAAGAGGTCAGAGAGAGCGGCTAGCCGCAGGATCCGGGCCTTGCCTCACCCCTCGTCCTGGGAGAATTTCCATGCGTACGCTCCGCACCCGCAAGAACACCGCCGCTCTCGGTGTCGTCACCGCCGTCCTCACCCTGGCCCTCACCGCCTGCAACGGGGACGACGGCACGCAGTCCGCCGGCACTGCGGGCAGCGACGCGTCGGCCACCGCCTCCACCGACACCTCGAAGACCGGCGGCGCCTCGAAGGGCACGGACTCCGAGGGCACCTCGAAGACCGGCGGCTCCTCGCAGAACGCCGGTTCCTCGCAGAGCGCCGGTTCCTCCTCCGGGAAGTCGGACAGCTCCGGCGGCAGCGCCGCGAGCGGCGGCGGCAACACCAGCGACAGCTACGCCTACAAGCACCCGTGCAAGAGCGACTACCTGTCGTTCCGCGTGTACCCCCGCGAGGGCTCGACCACCCAGCACGTGATCGAGGTCAACAACATCGGTGCGGACTCCTGTGGCCTGAGCTACTTCCCGCAGGTCAGCCTGGGTGCCGAGAACGCCACGGACCACAGCGGCGACATCAAGCCGGCGGTTCCCGGCGGCCTGGGCGGCGCCCCCGCGTACGCGGTCAAGCCCGGGACGGCCGCCATCGCGGTGATCGACCTCAACCCGGGCGGCAAGAACGGTGTGACCTGGGTCAACGAGATGAGCGTGCTGGCCGACGGCGAGCACATGGCCAACGCCGACACCCAGAACTTCCCGCTCGGCCCGGACGTCAAGGTCGACAACCCGAAGCTGGGCCTGTACCAGAGCTCGATCGCCGAGGCCGTGAGCTCCATGGAGTCCGCGGGCTGATCACGCCCCACTGAACCGGGCCGTACGACGGATGCCGCGGGGCGCGCCACCCCTGCCCCACGCCTCCGTCGTACGTCCCACCCCGTCCCCCGGCGTCGAGGGCCCGGAACCACCGCGATGGTGAATCCGGGCCCTCGGCGTCGTTCGCGGTGCCGGCGTCGCCCGCGATAAAGGGCTACCGTCCGGGGCGTGCCCGGACCGGGATGCCGGTCACTTGGGGGGCAGCGCCACCGTGCCGTGGATGGAGTAGTGGTCGGACAGTCCGACGTAGGTCTGCACCGAGCACGCGCTGAACGAGTAGGGGCTGAAGATGTAGTCGATCTTCTCGCCGTCCTTGGTGTCGTCGCCGTCGTAGACGCCGTTCCTCTCGTCGCACTCCTGGTACCGGTCGTACATCGGCGTCAGCGCGCTGAAGCCCCGGGCGGGCGGGCTCACGTTCAGGTCACCACCGAAGACCGGCCGGTAGCCGCTCTGGTCGGCCTTCTCCATGAGCATCGCGGCCTGCTTCGGCTGCCATTCGCGCTCGGGGTCGTCCCAGTTCTTGCCGCCGGTACTGAAGTGCGCGGAACAATACATGGCGGCCTGGGAGGGAACGCTCGCGCAGATCGCCGCACGCTGCTCCGCCTTGCGGGTCACGCCCTTGTCGTTCACGTACGTCTTCGGGGACGGCAGTTCGTACGCCTGGTACCAGGAGTTCTCGTCGGGCACCGCGATGGCGACGCCGTACGCCCCCCGGTCGTACCCGTCGGCGTCCATGCACTCCTTCTGCGCCTTCAGGCCGGTCCCGTCGACGTTGTAGGTGACCGGCGCGAAGCGCACGTCCCAGTCGTAGGGGCCCTCCTCCAGCTTCAGCTCGACCGGTTTGGCGTGCTTCTCGCAGAACTCCTGGAAGAAGATCACGTCCGGGTAGGTCGCGGCCTTGTCCATGCGGTCCTTGATGCCCGCGGCGAGGGCGTCCTTGCCGATCGGCTTTCCGCCGTTGCACGGGCTCACGGTGTTGATGTTGCCGCAGACGTTCCAGGACATGACCTGCGCCACGGACGCGGCGGCCGGTCCGGCGGCCGGCGGTACGGCTTCTCCGGAATCCTTCTCGCCCTCCTGGATCCCGGCCGCACCGGCCTTCTCCAGGGTGAACCGCTCCCACGAGCCCACCTTCTCGGAACGGGCCCGCAGGAGCCCGTAATCGCTCCCGGTGTCGTTCGCCTCCGCGGAGACGTACATGTCCTCCGCCTGCCCCAGCAGCGCGTACTTCCCGTCACCCAGCGACTGGAGGGTGAACCGCTCCCAGCTGCCGATGTTCGCACCGCGGGCCCGCAGCATCCCGTTGTGGGTACCGCCGTCCTCGATCTCGGTGCTGGCGAAGTAACCGCTGGCCTCGAATCTCAGGCTGACGGTCTTGCCCTCGTCATCGGTGTGCAGCGTGAACCGCTCCCAGGCGCCCGGCTTGTCGCTCCGGGCGCGCAGTTTGGCCCACTGGTTTCCGGTGTCATTGATCTCGGCGGAGACGTACTTGCCGGTGGCCTCCGACAGCAGTACCCACTTCTGGCCGGCGGACTTGGCGATCGCCTCGGTGTCCGCGGCCGACGCCGCGGGCGCGACCGCCACCATCACACCCAGTACCGCCGCGAACGCGGCGACCCAGCTCAGTATTCGACGAAACAACTTCCCCTGCTTTCTCTGTTGCTTGTGAGCGGTTCAGGATCATTCCACGCGGGTTTCTCCTGGCTCCGCTCCTTCCTCACCCCTCCCGTTCCTTTCCCTCGCATTCCACCCAGAGCAGTTTTCCGCCCTGTCCGGGCAGCCCGGTCCGCATGAGGTGGGCGCCCCAGCGCTCCGCGTAGAGGGTGACGAGGTACAAACCCCGGCCGCGTTCGGCCAGTTCGTCCGGGGTCGGGGCGCTGCGGTGGAAGGGGGCGGGGATGTACGGGTCGGTGTCCCACACGCTCAGCCGGACCCGGCTGCGCCCGGCGTCGCGCAGGCGCAGGGAGTACGGGCCCGAGGAGTACAGGTAGGCGTTGGTGACCAGCTCGCTCGCCAGCAGTTCGGCGACCTCGGTCAGTTCGCGCATGCCGTGCACGCGAAGGACGTTGCGCAGGGTGGCACGGGCGACGCCGGGGGCGCGGGGATCCTGCGGGAGTTGGAGTGTGTACGTCCAGGGCGGGGATACCGTGGAACCGGCCATGGAAGTCTCCATTCACGGAGGGAGGTTGAAGGTTGCGCTTCGATGTGCCCGGTGACGAGGTCGCTCCGTCGAGCGGGGTGCTTCCGGGCGGGTGGCCTGAGACACAGGCTAAGGCTCAACATGGAATACATTCCATGAAATTCTTGGAATGCATTCCAGATACCCTCGTGTGGGTGACCAATCCGGGGAGCAAGTGATGTCAGCCAGCACCACGCCGACGGCCCGCCGTCAACGGCTGGGCGCGGAACTCCGCAAGTTGCGTGAGCGCGCCGGGATCACCGCGACCGAGGCGGCCAAGGTCATCGGCGGCAACCAGGCCCGCATCAGCAACATCGAAGCCGGCCGCTACGGCGTCAGCGCCGAGCGGGTGCGGACGCTGTCCTGCCACTACGAATGCCCGGACCACGAACTGGTCAACGCGCTGGCCGCCATGACCGGCGATCGCAGACGCGGCTGGTGGGAGGAGTATCGCGAGATCCTCTCCCGTGGCCTGCTGGACCTGGCAGAACTCGAACACCACGGGACCGCGCTGCACACCTCGCACACGGCCGGACTGCCCGGACTGCTGCAAACCCCGGACCACGCACGCGAGGTCTTCCGCCAGGTCGTGCCCGCCCTGTCCCCTCCGGAGATCGAGCACCGACTGTCCTTTCGCATCAAGCGTCAGAACGTCGTCCTCCGGGAGAACCCGCTTCCGTACCGCGCAGTCATCCACGAAGCAGCCCTGCACATGGAATTCGGCGGATCGACCGTGGCCGGGCAACAACTGGCGTATCTCCTGGCCATGAGCGAGCGCGAGCACATCACGATCCAAGTGGTGCCGTTCAAGGCGGGCGGATACCCAGGAGCGGGCCAGCCCGTCTACTACGTCCACGGCCCCGTTCCGCAGCTGGACACCGTCCAGCTGGACCAGGCACACGGCATCGTCCTCCTGGACGCCGAAGCCCAACTCCACAAATACCGCCAGGTCCTGTCCCGGCTGGAGTCCCTTGCCCTGGGCGTCTCCCAGTCGCGGGACCTGATACACAACATCGCCCAGAACCTGTGAAGGGATCCGAGTTGCCGACTCACCTGTGGCAGAAGTCCTCGTACTGCGGCGAGGGCGAGTCCTGCATACACGTGGCCGCCCCCGCCCCCGGCACGGTCGGGCTCACCGAATCCGGCGACCCCGCCGGGACCGTGCTCCGCACCACGCCCACCGCCTGGGCCGCCCTCGTACACGCCGTCAAGGCGGGCCTCCCCCGTGACTGACACCCCCGGCCCCGGCATCCCCGACGGCCTGTGAAAGGAGCCGAGATGTCCGCGTACGCCTGGCAGAAGTCGTCCCACTGCGCGCAGGGCGAGGCATGCATACACGTGGCCGCCCCCGCCCCCGGCACGGTCGGGCTCACCGAATCCGGCGACCCCGCCGGGACGGTGCTCCGCACCACGCCCGCCGCCTGGGCCGCCCTCGTACACGCCGTCAAGGCGGGCCTCCCCCGTGACTGACACCCCCGGCCCCGGCACCCCCGACGGCCTCACCTGGGTCCGGGCCGCGCCCGAGGACGCGGAGGGGCCCGGTCCCTGGATCGAGATCGCCTTCGGGCCGGACGGGCTCGTCCTGCTCCGGGAGACCGGCGACCCCGCCAACGTCGTCACCACCACCCGGGCCAAGTGGGAGGCGTTCGCCAAGGGTGTCGTGGCCGGCGAGTTCGACCACTTCGCCGAACCCGTCGACGGGGACGGGGCGGGGGCAAGGAGCTGAATCCGGTGCGGCGGCCGGTGGGATGGGTAGCGTTCGAGAGCGTGGGAGTCACCCGACACGGGGCGAGGTGGGGGCACTGAGCGGGATAGTGATCTATCTGCCGCAGCGGGGCGGTGTCGGCGGAGGATCGCCGTGCGGCGCCCCGGTGACGTTGCGGCTCGGCCCGGGGGAAACGGCGCGCTTCGGGCGCGGCTCCGCGACGATCCCGGTCGAACTGCGCCTGGACGACGAGGCCATCTCGCGACTGGCCGGTGAGATCCGGGTGACGGACGACCACTGGCAGCTCAGCAACCACAGCACGACCCAGAGCTACCTGGTGGAGAACCCGGAGGGGGCCGGGGAGTACCTGCGGGTCCCGCCCCGCCGGGCCGGCGCCCCGATCCCCTTCGAGTTCTCCCGGGTCGTGCTGCCCACCCGCCGCGACACCACCGTCGCCTTCCAGGTGTTCGCCCCCGACCACGTCTACCTGGACCCCGACGGCCCGGCGGGCCCGTGGGACGGCCGCACCGTCATGGCGTACTCGCTGGACGAGACGGCCCTGTACTTCCTGGTCCTGGTCGCGCTCTGCGAACCGCGGCTGCGCGACGAATCGCCGGTCGCGGTCCCGACCACCCCGCAGATCGTCGAACGGCTCCGGGGGCACCCCGCATGCGGTCGGTTGCGGGCACGGGCGGTCAGCTCGCACATCGACTACCTCGCCGAGGAGAAGATGCGGATCAGCACCCCGGCCGGGAACGGACCGGGAGGAGCGCGCCGCAACGGGAAACGGGAGGCGCTCGTCGGGATCGCGCTGCGGTTCGGACTCGTACGGGAGGAGCACCTGGCGCTGCTCCCGCCCCGGACCGCCACCCACCCCAGGTAGCGGGGAAAGCAACCCAAGTGGCGTTGCAGCACGGGTAGTTGGGCCGTTGACCCGCGAAACGCTGCGAGGTCCCGGGACGCTGCGGCAGGATCACGAAGAGCCGCGGACCCATGGAATGCCGCGGGCCCACCGTGTGCGGCGGCACGCATCGGTGCGGGCGGGGGACCGGAGGCGGAAACGGTGCATGCGCGGGGCGACACATCGGGGAGCGACCACACGGAGCCGCTCCCGCGCGGCTACCGGGTCGGCCGCTGGGAGGTCACCGGGCCCATCGCGTCCGGCGGCTGGGCGACGGTCTACGCGGGTCGATCGGTCGAGGGCCCGGCGGAGAAGCCGATCGATGAACCGGCCGACGAACCGGTGGAGGTCGCGCTCAAGTTCCTGCCGACCGCGGGACTCGCGCCGCGTCAGGCCCGCAAGGTCGCGGAGACCGCCCGGCGCGAGGTCGAACTCGGTCACCGGGCCGGGCATCCGGGGCTGATCCGCCTGCTGGACTCCGTCGTGCTCAACGATCCCGACCGGGCGTTCCTGGACGGGGCGATCGTGCTGGTGATGGAGCGGGCCGAACGCAGCCTGCGGGAGGTGTTCGACGCCGGGGTCGCGGAGACGGACGTGGCCCGGCTGTTCACCGGGATCTGCGAGGGCCTGGCCCATCTGCACCGCAGCGGCTGGGTGCACGGCGACCTCAAGCCGGAGAACATCCTGCTGATGGCCGACGGCACGCCCCGGCTGTCCGACTTCGGCCTCGCCGCCGAACTGACCGGCACCGACGGCACCCACGGGTACGCGCCGCCGATGGGCACCCCGGACTACCTCCCGCCCGAGCGCTGGCGGGCCCCGCTCGGCGAACACGGCGTGGAGGTCCGTCCCAGCGCCGACATCTGGGCCCTGGGCATCATGATCCACGAGGCGTTCGCGTCCGGCGCCTCGCCGTTCCCCGGCGCGACGCCGACGGCGCGCGGCGCGGCGGTCCAGGAGTACGCCGCCGGGCGGACGCCGCTGCGGATCGACAGCGCGCTGCCGCCGTTCTGGCGCGCCCTGGCCATCGACTGCCTGGCCCCGACCCACGCCGAACGCGCCGAGCACAGCGCCGAGAGCGTCCTGGCACGCATCACCGCACGGTCGCCGTCGTCCCGCCCGACGCCATCGCCGTCGTCACCGTCGCTGTCACCCTTGTCGCCCCGCCCGGGACGTACGCCCCGTTCGACACGTACGCCCCGCCCGGCACGTCGCCGCCGGTGGTTCCGTGCCGCACCCGTGGCCGTCGCGGTGTGCGCGGTGGCCGCGACGGTCTGGTCGCACGCCGTCGGCGACGCCGCGTCGGGCGCGCTCGGCGAACCGGCCGGACGGCTCCGGGTGTTCAACGCCGACGACGACTGCCGGGGCCGTACCGACCGGAGACCGCAGTGCAGCCTCGGCCTGGCGATCGACCCCCTCCGGCCGTACACCATCGACAACGTTGTTCCGACCCGGGTGTGGCACGACGACGTCCTCGCCGTCTACTGCCGCCTCCCCCGGGGGACGCCCATCATCGACGAGTCCGACGCGAGTTCCACCCAGTGGTACCGGGTCCGGCTGCCGGCCGGTTCCGACCGCGCCTCGGCCTGGCTGCCCGCCGTGCGCACGACGGACCACCCCCGAGTACCCGACTGCGCGCCGCCGAAGTCGCCCCGGCCGCCCGTGCGGTGAGTGTCGGCGCCCGCTCCGTCGGCTGTCACTCCGGATCGTTCCGGATGTGCCGGACGGCCACCCCGTGACTACCTTGCGGACCGCCGGCCGACGGGCCGCACAAGGCCGTTCCGACGCGAAGGAGCAGACACGTGCGTGGCTCGACCGAACGACGACGAGTGATGTGGAGATCAACGGTCCTGCTGATCGCCGTGGCCATGTCCGGCCTCGGCAACCCGACGGCGTTCGCGCAGGACGCGGGCGGCGTACCGGGCCCTCTCGGGAACTCCGCCCCGGCCGAACTCTTCTGCGACATCCCGGCGAACCGGGACATCGCGGTGACCCGCAAGGTGTACGAGGTCGGGCAGCGCCGCGGCGTGTCCGCCAAGGTGATGCTCGCCGGGTTCGAGACGGGCTGGGTCGAGTCCCGCATGAACAACCTGGCCTGCGGGGACCGGGATTCGCTCGGCGTCTTCCAGCAGCGGCCCTCGATGGGCTGGTGCCAGCCCGCCCAGTGCCTCGACGTCGACTACGCGGCGAACAAGTTCTTCGAGGTGGCCCAGCAGATGGAGCCCGATTGGGCCACCGCGGGCGAGCTGGCCCAGGCCGTCCAGCGCTCCGCGTACCCGGAACGCTACGGCCAGGCGGAGGGCTACGCCCGGGAGCTGATGGCCGAGGCGTTCCGGCCGTACGGCACGATCGGCGCGAAGTACACCGCCATGGGCGGCAGCGGCGGACCGCTCGGCGCCCCGGTCCGCGCCGAGGAGAACTCCTCGCTCGGCGGACGCTTCCAGCTCTTCCGCAACGGCATCATCATCTGGCACCCGGACGTGGCCCACGCGGTCCACGGCGACATCCTGCAGAAGTTCTGGGACACGGACGCGGAACGCCGCTGGGGATTCCCCACCATGGACGAGGCGGACGCCGCACCGGCGCCGGACGGCACCCGGGGCCGCTACCAGTTCTTCGAACGCGGCCTGTTCCTCTGGTCCCCGCAGACCGGCACCCACACCGTCCACGGCGCGATCTACGACGCCTTCCACGCCGCCGGGCACGAGGCCGCACTCGGCTACCCCCTCACCGACGAGACCGACGAGGCGGGCGGCGGCAAGGCGCAGAAGTTCCAGAAGGCCACCATCCACTGGAACCCCGACAGGGGCACCTGGATCACCGACAACTGACCCCCCACCCTCCCCCCCTCCCCCCCCTCCCCCCTTCTCCCCCTTCTCCCCCTTCTCCCCCTACCAGGAGGTCATCTTGAGCGAGCACCGCCCCACCCGCAGAAGTGTCCTGAAGACCGTCGGCGGGCTCTCCGCCGCGGCGGCCCTCGGCGGGGCCGGCGTCCTCGGGACCGCGACCGCGGCCCAGGCGGCGGGAGACGGCTTCGGGCTGCGCATCGTGGACCGCAACGAGAGCAACAGCCGCATGTGGTACTACCGTTTCCAGACCGACGCGATCGGCTGGAACCCGGGCGTCAACGTCCTGCTCCCCGACGGCTACCACACCAGCGGACGCACCTACCCCGTCCTCTACCTCTTCCACGGCGGCGGCACCGACCAGGACTTCATCACCTTCGACCGCATGGGCATCCGCGACTGGACCGCGGGCAAGCCGATCATCGTCGTGATGCCCGACGGCGGGCACGCGGGCTGGTACTCCAACCCGGTCAGCTCCAACGTCGGCCCCCGAAACTGGGAGACGTTCCACATCGCCCAGCTGCTCCCGTGGATCGACGCGAACTTCCGTACGTACGCCGAGTACAACGGCCGTGCCGTCTCCGGGTTCTCGATGGGCGGCTTCGGCGCGCTGAAGTACGCGGCCAAGTACTACGGCCACTTCGCCTCGGTCAGCGCCCACTCCGGTCCGGCCAGCCTGCGCCGCGACTTCGGCCTGGTCACCCACTGGGCCAACGTGTCCTCCGCCGCCGTCGAACTGGGCGGCGGCACGGTCTACGGCGCACCGCTGTGGGACGAGGCCCGGGTCAGCGCCGACAACCCGGTCCAGCGGATCGAGAGCTACCGCAACAAGCGGGTCTTCATGGTCGCCGGCACCAGCCCCGACCCGATCAACTGGTTCGACACGGCCAACGAGACCCAGGTCCTGGCCGGTCAGCGGGAGTTCCGCAGCCTGCTGGGCAAGGCGAACATCCCGCACGAGTGGCACGAGGTGCCCGGCGGCCACTTCGTCCGCCCCGACCTGTTCAAGCGCGACCTCGACGGCATCGTCGCCCGGCTCCGCAAGGCGTAGGCACGACCGGCGAACCAATGAACCGCCGGACCGGCGGGCGACGCGGAAAACCCGTCGCCCGCCGGTTCGTTGTGCTTCCGAAGCCCCTCACCACCACCGGACCCACGGACCCACGGAGGACCACCCATGCCCACCCCCTCGCAGCCGGACCACCGGAACGCCGCCCACCGTCACACCACCCGTCGATCGGCGCTCAAGGCGGGCATGGGCCTCGCCCTGGGAGCCGGCCTGCTGGGTGCCGCCCCCGGCGCGGCGGCCGCCGACGGCCGGTCCGCCCGGCTGCTCCAGACGGGCACGCCCCTGTGCGAGCAGCCCGGCGACTCGGCGAGCGCGCAGGGACTCGGCTCCGGGGACCTGGCGATCCCCTACCACCGGGAGCACGACAACACCTGGGGCTACGTGTTCGGCGACGCGTTCGGCGGGATCGCCCAGGCCGACCCCTACCTGGGGTCCCCGGTGATCCTGAACCAGGCGTCCTTCGACGCCTCCGGCGGGACCCCGATCTCGTTCTCCTGGGCGATGCCCACCGGGGGCGCCGCCAAGCAGTGCTTCGACTACGCGCACTGGGCCGACAACGGGCACGGCTTCGAGATCACCCGCATCCCGAACGACTGCATCGAGTTCGGCGGCCGCACCTACATCCAGTACACGTCCGTGGCCCTGTGGGAGAACATCCCGGCCGGGTACGACGGCTCGCTGATGTCGGGCGTCGCCTACTCGGACGACTACGGCGTGACCTGGCAGGACTACCCGTACCACTGGGCCGGCGACACCCAGGGGACGAACCAGTCCATGTACGGGATGTGGTCGTTCGCGGGCATCGACCCCGACGGCTGGCTGTACGTCTTCTCCAAGCGCTGGAACGGCACGCACTCGAACACCGCCGACGGCGGCGCGATCCAGCTGTTCCGCATCCGGCCGGACGAGTTCCGCGCGGGCAACTTCGGCGCCCAGGAGAACTGGGCTTTCCTGGAAGGCCGTTGGCAGTGGACCCGGGCGGCGGCCCCGTCGGTCATGCTGTCCGGGAACAGGATCGGCGAGTTCTCCGTCAAACGGATCGGCGACACGTACTGCATGAGCTACTTCGACGTGGACGACTACTCGATCTGCACCCGCACCGCACCCCGCCCGGACGCGGTGTGGACCGCCCCCAAGGTGCAGATCGTCGGCGACGCCCTCCCGCCGCACCACTGGGGCAGGCCCCAGCTCCCGTTCCTCTACGGCGGATACATCCACCCCGGCAGCGCGAGCGCCACGTCCCTGACCCTGATCGCCTCGCAGTGGCAGTCCGTGAACCACGGCAAGACGCCCTACCGCGTCCTGCAGTACGACGGCATCCGGCCCTGACGCGCGCAGAACGCCGCACGGGGCTTCAGGATTCGCCCTTCACATCCGGGCCCGGTGGCGTCACCCGCCGGCCGCCGCCCAGGCGCGGGCGAACCGTTCGTGCGCGGGGGCCGGCACTGCGACAGCGGCGGCATCGGCGGTCGAGGCCGTCGGGGACGTCGCGGCGGGGCGTGGGGCCTTCGCGGCGGTGAGTTCCTTGCGGACGGCACGGTGGTGGTCGAGGGTCCAGCCGTTCCAGCGGCGTACGGTGCGGTCGGCCGGGCGGTCGAGGGCGTGCAGCTGGAGGTGGAGCGCCGCCGCGTCGCGGCCGACTCCGAGGGACTCCGCCACCTCGTCCACCAGGTCCGGGACGCTGAAGAGCGGGTCGGCCTCGTACTGGCCCGGCGGGACCGGGGTGGCCGCCGAGCGGTCCGCCAGGGCGCGCAGGGCGGTGAGCAGGCCGGCGGGCACGTCCGCGAACAGGCCGGCGGCGGCGTCCTGGAGCGAACCGTCGGGCACGTCCGTGAGCCGGTCGAGCAGGGCGCGGGCACCCTCCGCGGCCGGGTCGCCGACCGGCCGCTCGGTGAACGCCCAGGTGAGGGCGGTGACCGCGGCCCGCACCCCGTCGGCGTCCAGCGGGGTTTCCGGCAGACGCCCGGTGAGCAGGGCGGTGGCCCAGGCGTCGGGCAGGCCGTGGTCCTTGGCCAGCGCGGCGGCATGGCTGCCGTCGTCGACGTACCCGGTGGCGGGGAGCCGTTCGGACCATTCGGCGGCCATCCGGTCCGCGGCGGCGGTCATGCCGCCGGGGGCCCAGAGCTCCGCGGGGTCGGCGGGCACGGCGGCGGCGAGCACGGCACGCCGCCCGGCGGGGCCGAGGCGGTGCCGCAGGTCGTCGTACGCGTACACGGTGTTCCGGTCGGCCTTGTACGGCTTGGTCCGGCACAGCTTCAGGTGCGCCGCGTAGTCGTCGCTGCCGAAGAAGCCGTCGACGACCAGGGCGGCGATCGCGCGCGGCACCCCCGTACGCCAGCGGAACAGGTCCACGGCCTCCTCGGGCACCGGCAGCGGGCCGCGTTCGGCGAGAAGGGCGAGCAGGCGGGGGAGCCGGGCGGTGTCGTCCCCCGCGACGGTGCGGGTCTCGCACTCCTCGGCACCGGTGGGCTCCGGGTCGGCGGCCCGGTGCAGGAAGGGCAGCAGGTCGCTGCGGACCGGGCCGGAGGCCACCGGGGCCCCGGACGCCCGGAGTCCGGCGACCCCGGCCTCGGGCGCGCGGCCGGTGCGCCAGGTGGTGCCCCGTTCCGCGAACGGCTGGCGGCTCCACACGTCGAGCAGCGCGGTGAGCGCCCCCCGGTGCTCGTCCGGGGTGGCCGCGACGACCGCCCGCCAGGCCACGGCGTCGATCCGGCCGGTCAGCACCGCCCATTCGGGCGGCGGGGCGGGCAGGGCCAGCACCCGCACCTCGTCGTCGATCTCGCCGCGCAGATACCGGCCGTCGGCGGCGACCGCCGTGAGGAGCGCGGGCTGCGGCTGCGACGGCCGCTTCTCGTAGCCCCGCAGCTGGGGCAGCAGGCCGTGCAGGGCCGGGACGAGCCGGGTGTCGGGCACCGGGTCGGGCAGCTCGACGACCGGTCCGGCGCGCATGACGGTCACCCGGTGCGCCAGCTCCCGGAGGCGTCGCAGCACGTCGGCGGCGAACCGCGCGGCGCGGGTGACGCCTTGTCGGACACGGGGATCGGTCACCCCGGGCGGCGCCACCTCGGCGTCGGACGACAGCAGTTCGAGCACGGTCTCGTCGGTGACCGCGCGCAGCGCGTGGGAGGACCGTTCGTCGCGCGGGACGAGGAAGTGCCAGAAGGCTGGCGGCGGCACGGGCCCGGCCTGCTCGCCGAGGGTGGCCCGGACCGGTCCGCCGTGGCGGGCACCGGGGAAGCCCTGGACCTGCCAGAGCAGCGAGTTGTCCTCGGCGGCATAGCAGCGGACGGTGGTGGTGCCGACCACGACGGTGTCCTCGCCACCGGCCGGGAGGCCGAGGATGCCCCACGGGCGGCGGCCCCAGACGGTGGTGCGGTAGGACGCGGTGCGGCCGTCGACGGACCTCAGCTCGAACTCGCGGGGCGAGGGACCGGCGTACGGGGTGTGGTGGTCGATCCGGCAGCCGGTGAGCCGGCCGTCCTGGCCGAGCGGGGACGGCGGGGCACCGGGCGGCAGTTCGGCGAGGATGCGGTAGTCGCGAAGGGGTTGGGTGCCGTCCGGTGACGCGTCGGGCGCGTGGAAGTCGGGCAGGGTCCGGTCGGCGGTGGGCACACCGGTGGCCGGGTCCAGACGGGCCCACCCCTTGCGGTGCTCCTCGCCGAATATTTCGCTGCCCCAGAAGTCCCGGCCGTCGTACATCTGGTAATCGCGGTGGAGGTGGCTGATGCCCGAGGTGTCGCCGGGGCGCAGGACGTTCTCGCCGTCGAACCGGCCGCCGCCGTCCGGAGTCCGGAACTGGTAGCCGAGGCCGCCCTGGATGCTGCCGCCGTAGGGGCGGAGCCCGTGGGGCTGTTCCGGTTCGAACGTGTCGGTGGGGCTGCCCGACCAGTACGCCGTCATGGCGGAGCCGCCCTCGCCCGCGCTCGGCCAGGAGACGAGGAACTGGCCGCCGGCCCAGTGCACCGTGGGGAAGGCGGCGCCCTCCGGCAGTACCAGGGCGTGCTCGCCGCACCGGCCCGCGGGGTCGACGGCGAACGCTCGGCGCTCCCCGTACACCGTGAGCACCGGCCAGGTGCAGGTGACGTGGACCGTCTCGTCCGGCCCGAATTCGGCGAGGGCCTCCTCCAGGGCGGGCCAGCCCAGCTCCTCGGGCAGCCCCGCGCGCAGGACACGGGCCAGCGGGCCGGTGAGGTCCAGTGCGTCGAGGGCCTCCTCGATGCCGTCCAGGGCGACGGCGGTGGGCCGGTCGAGGAGGTCGTGCAGCTCGTCCACCGCCTCGTCGGCCGCGGCGAGCCCGCCGCCGCGCAGGGTGTCGAGCAGCTTCTCGATCCGGCCGTGCACCTCGGCGGCGATGCCCGGGTTGCGCGGGAGCCGGCTGATGGCCGTACCGCCCCGGGACCGGAGCCCGGCGTGGACCGTGCCCTCCAGCCGGGGGCCGAACACCGGGTCGGCGGCGAGGGCCCGCAGGTCGCGCGGCGACTCCTTGTCCCAGAACTCCAGAGGGATGATGGGGCCGGGGTCGTGGACGGGGACGCCCTCGGCGAGGCAGACGTCGAGCAGATCGGCATCCAGGTGCTGCCACCGGTAACGGTCCTCGTGGAGCCGGACCGGGGTGCCGTCCGCCTTCAGCCGCGGGGCGAACCGGGTCACCAGGTCGAAGAGTTCGGCGGGCATGGACTGACGGGTCACCCCGCCACCGGCGACGGGGCGGTGGGAGTACTGGGCGGAGTACCGCCGCAGCCACTCGCCGAGGCCGCCCTCCGGGGTGATCCGGCCGGTCGCGGCGGCGTCGGCGGCCCCGCAGCCGATGAGCAGCCGCAGCCAGGCCGCCGCGTCGTTCTTCGAATCGGGGAACAGGTCGAGCAGGGCGGTGGCCGTGCCGTCGGCCGGCCGGTGGGCGGCGAGCGGGGCGAGCGCCGCGTCGAACAGCCGGTCCGGCACGGCCTTGCCGCGGGCGGCCGCGAGCACCTCGCCCAGCACCCGCGACTCCTCGTCGGCGCCGAGACCGGCCGCGCGCGCGGAGCCCCGGACCCGGCGGGCCAGATCGGCGGGAAGCTCGCCCGGCGACGCCGACCAGACGGTCAGCAGCCGCACGAACTCGCGGTGCGCGTCGCCCGGTTCGAACACCCCGGCCAGCCAGGCCGGGGCACCGCTGATCTCGGTGGCGGGAAGCGCGCCGAACCTGGCGAACAACTGAAGGTTCGCCCACCGCCAGTCGGTGTCGACCGGAAGCTCGTGGGTGCGTTCCGCGGCCCGCGCGTACCCGTACGCACGGGCCGCGGAACGGCGGTGCGTCTCCAGCATCCAGTGCCCGATGGTGTCCCAGAACCACGGCAGATGGGCGGCCGGCAGTCCCCGGGTCAGACGCGCCGCCCCGTCCACGAACCGTCCGGGCTTCTCCCACGCCTTGTACCGGTCGCTGTCCGCCTCCGCCAGCACGTCGCGGGCGTCGCCCTCGGCGCCGGGGGCGTGGACGCGCGCCCAGTCGACGTACGTCTCGGAGACGCGGTGATTGGCCGGGAGCGGAACGGAGGGTCCGGTGCTGCTGGTCATGTGTACGAGTCTGGCAGGCGGGACCGACAGCCCCGCGCGGCCACCGGCTCCCACACCTCCGGGGCCGGTGTCGGAGGGGCTGGTCATGGTCCCGGTATGCCTGCCTTCCGCGACTTCAACTTCAAGCTCCTGGTCATCGAGAAGCTCATGTACGAGGACAAGACGCTCACCCCGGCCTTCAGCATCGCCGAATGCCTGAAGGCGAAGGGGATCGACGACCCACAGCTCTACGCGTACGACAACGACCTCGCCTGCACCGTGCTCGACGAGGCCCGCGCCCACTTCGAGACGCTGGAGATAAGCGAGGAACTGCTGGCGACGGTGGACACCCTCCTCATCGACGGCGGGCTCCAGGTGTACTGCGAGTGCTCCCCGGTCTGGGACGGCGAGGACGACCTGTTCGACGTGAGCTCGCTCGACGACCTCGACCTGCTGCCGAACCTTCGGCGGATCGTCGGCGCCGAGAACTGCGGGCTGGGCGTCCCGTTCAAGAAGGAGGTCCTCGCCGCCCGGGGCATCGTCTCCGACTGAGGCCACGGGCACGACCACCGCACGCCCCGCCGCTGCCGATGCCTGCCGCACGGCGCCCGGCCGGTCCGGGCCTCCGAGCCGGTCCGGGCCTCCCGGCCGGTCCGATCCTCCGGACATGATGATCCGACAGGTCCGGTACATGGCGGATCCGGTAGATGATCCGGACATGTGTCCGGTCACGTGTCCGATCTGCGTGGCGCGGGAATGATCAGCGGCATGAACGACGAGCCGGGCCGGATCCTCCACTGGAACTTCTTCATAGGCGGCCACCTGAGTGCATCGGTGCCCGTGCGCCTCGTCGAGCGCACCGACAGGGGCCAACTGGTGTGGATGGAGACCGGCACCCCGATGTGGCGCACGAAGCTCCCGGACGGGGCACACCTGCGGGACATCGCCCCGGGCGACCGCCCCGCCGACGGATACCCGGTGGTCGCCGACCGGTGGCCGATGGGCAACGCGCTCTTCTACCAGCCCGACGACGCCGCGCACTCGGTGCTCTGGCTCTTCGGCCGCCGGCAGAAGTTCCGCGGCTGGTACGTGAACCTGGAGCGCCGGGTCCACCGCGGCGACGACATCGACATCGCCGACCACGAACTCGACATCAACGTGGCCCCGGACCGGAGCTGGCGGTGGAAGGACGAGGAGTCCTTCGCCGAGAAGACCGGCGATCCGGCCTACTGGTCGGCCGACGAGGCATCGGCCATCCGCGACGAGGGCCACTCGGTCGCACGACTTGCCGAGGCCGGAACGTTTCCCTTCGACGGCACCTGGTGCGATTTCCGGCCACCCCGATCCTGGAGAACTCCACCCCGGCCACCCGTGCCGCGTCACCCGCTGCTCTGAGCACCCCTGCTCCGACCGGGTCGAAGACCCGCCGGGGCCTGCGCAAAAGTCTCGGCCAGGGTGGCGGGATGGCAGTCATTGCCCGGGGTCACCCTCCGTGATACACAGAGTAACCATACGTATTTGGTCACATATCGCTCCGATCCGCAGGTCAGGACGATCGGACCGGTCAAACGTGCGGGATCCGGGTAAAGAGAGCTGTCAAGCCGTCGTGCGAGAGCAGTTTCATCAGCGAAGATAGAGAGTGACCCGTGCCGCGCGGCAGGGGGCAACGAACTACCCAACAGGGGCGGTGACTTACATGATCCTGGCAGCGGAAAAGGGCGACATCACCACCATCATCGGCGGAATCGCCCCGAACTGGGGGCCGTTCGGGTCCTTGGGCAACGAGGCCCGCGTAATGATCGAGGTCGTGATGGCCATCGCCATCCTGCTCTGCCTCGGCATCGCGGTATGGGGTGCGGCGAAGCAGCGCATCGGCGCCACGGCCCTGCGCGACACGTTCAGCGCCGAGCAGGGCAAGGGGCTGATCGTTGCGGGTCTGACCGGTGTGTTCATCATCGGATCGCTGGGAACCGTGTTCACCATCGTCTACGGAATGGCTGTCTGACCGGCAGTCGGCCCGCGCCAGGGGCGATCCCGCCCATCCCCACCACCCGTCCGTCGTGCCCACCGGCAGAGGTTGCGTCTCCCTGATGTCGACTCATCACACCGCGTCCGCGCGGAAACCTGCACGGCTACCGTCGTACTACCCGGTTCAGGAAACGGTTGAGGGGGCGTACGCGGCATGAGCCACGGCGACGAGAGCGGCTACGGCGACGACGCCGTCCGTACCGATGATCCTTACAGCACCATCGGCGGTACGCGCCAGACCCGTACCCGGCTTCCCGACGGCGAGGGCGACGGCTACGGCGCCTCCCGCCGCCCCGCCCGCAAGCCACGCTCCCTCGTCACGGTGGTCGGCGTGGTCGTCCTCCTGCTCGCGGCCATCGCCTTCGCCAACATGGGCGGGGGCAAGGGGAACGACGACGACGGCGGCGGTTCGGGGGGCTCGGGAAGCAAGCCGGACTCGTCGTCCACGGCGGCCACGGGAACGAAGCCGGTGACGGGGAAGAACGACACGATCCCGTCGGGGTTCGCCCACGACGAGCAGGGGGCACAGAGCGCGGCGGCGAACTACGTCGTAGCGCTCGGCTCGACCGACATGTTCGACAAGGACCGGCGCCGCTCAATCGTCACCGCCGTGTACTCCCCGGAAGTCGCGACCGCTCGCGAAGGCGACCTCGACAAGGTGTACGCGGGGCAGGACTTCCTCGCAGGCATCGGGCTCAAGCCTGACGGTACGGCGCCCGCAGGACTGACCTTCGTCTCACGCTCCAACCCGGCCGGCACGAAGGTAGTGAAATTCGACGGCAACACCGCGAGCATCGCCGTCTGGTACTCAGCCCTGTTCGGGCTGGCTGGTGAAGGTTCCAAGAACCCCGTGTCCGAGAGTTGGTTCACCAACACCTTCAACCTGACCTGGGTCGACGGTGACTGGAAGGTCACCGATTTCACGCAGAAGGACGGCCCCACTCCGGTCGGCCGTGATCAGGCCGCTTCTCCTGCCGAGGAAATGGCCGACGCCGTGGAACAGTTCGGAGGGTTCACGTATGCCCGGTAAACAGTCCAGCCGAGCTCTCTCACTCACAGCGGCAGTGGTCGGCCTGCAGACGGCTCTCGTCATGCTGGCCGGCCGCGCATTCGCTGAGCCCTCTCCGAGCCCGACACCGACGTCGACACCGAGCAATGACGCCTGTGACCTGATCCGCGGCCCCGCCAAGGACTACTGCGAGAACGGCGACGGCAACGCCCCCTCCAACGGCGTCGCCCCCTCCGGCCTGAACGACTCGCTCGACCCGCTCTCCTCCCTCGCCCGCGGCTGCGCCGACGCCGCCGCGTGGATCGTCGGCAAGCTCAGCGAGGCCGTGAAGAGCACCGCCAACGTCGACTTCACGAACACCAAGTTCCTCCAGCAGTACGCGATCGTCTTCGCCGCCTCCACCGTCCTCACGCTCATCCTGTGGCTGCTCGCCGTGGCCAAGCGGGCGATCCGCGGCGTGCCGCTGACGACCGCGATCTCCGAGGCCGTCGGGTTCCTGTGGCTGACGGTGCTCGCCTCCGCGTTCACCCCGCTGATCCTCTACACGGTCGTCTCCGCGACCGACGGCGTCACCGAGGTCATCGCCACCTCCTCGGGCGGGCAGACGGACGTCTTCTTCGGGTCGTTCGCCGAAGCGCTCAAGAAGGGCACCGACATCGGCGGCGGGCCGATCATGCTGATCGTCGTCTCGCTCGTGTCGATCGTCGCCGCGGGCATCCTCTGGCTGGAGCTCGTCATCCGGGCCGCCCTGCTCTACGTCGGCGCCCTGCTCGGCACCGTCGTCTACGCAGGGCTCGTCGACAAGAACATGTGGGGCCACGTCCGGCGCTGGGCGGGCATCATGATCGCGGTGATCATGGTGAAGCCGGTCATCGCCGTCGTGCTCGGGCTGGCCGGCGCGCTCTCCCAGAACGACGGACCGGACGCGATCTCCGCCGTCGTGTCGGGCCTCGCCATCATCCTGCTGGCGATCTTCGCCTCCGCGATGATCTACCGGTTCGTCCCCGGCTTCGGCGACGAGATCCAGGGCGCCCGCACCAACCGCAAGCAGGCCACCGACGGCTCCCAGGCCGCCGCCCTGGTCAGCTCCCCCGCCGCCCTCGTCTCCCAGGGCATCAAGACCCACAGCGGCCGCAGCGGCTCGGACGGCGGCAACAGCGGAGGCGGCAGGCCCGCCAACCCGATCAGCGGCGGCGTCGCCGCGCACGGCTCCCGCGGCTCCGGCGGCACCTCCACCGCTCCCTCGCCGCGCAGCGGATCGGCACCGACCTCCGGCACCCCGCACAGCAGCCGCACCCACCGGGGCGGCGGATCAGGCAACAACAGCACGGGAGGTGGAGTGCGTTGACGACTCCGTCCCACACGATCGCACCCCGCCGCACGTATCTCATCGGCCGGGCCCGGCCGAACGCGATCGTCGGCAAGAACCGCGAGACCGGCGAGATCGCCCTGATCATCGTCGGCGCGTTCCTCGGCATGATGAGCGGGCTGATCGTCCCCTACCTGGGCCCGCGGATCATCCTGCTCGTGGGCTTCCCGTTCCTCGCCCTGGCGATCGTGTACCTCCCGTACAAGCAACGCACCTTCTACAAGTGGTTCGAGATCAACCGCAGCTACAAGCGCACCCTGCGCCGCGGCACGACCTACCGTTCCGCCGCCATGGAGGCGGGCGTCGGCGTCGACGGACGCGAGGTCGAGATCGGACCGCCCCCCGGCATCGGCCGGATCAACTGGATCTCCGCACCCTTCGGACCGGACGAGATCGCCGTGCTCCTGCACGCCGACCGCCGCACCGTCACCGCCGCGATCGAGATCGAGGGCCCCGGCGTCGGCCTGCGCGACAGCGAGGACCAGGAGGCGCTCGTCGACCGCTTCGGCACCCTGCTGAAGCACGTCGCCAACGGGGACGGCTTCGTGACCCGCCTCCAGATGCTGGCCCGTACCCTCCCCGCCGACCCCGACGCGCACGCCAAGGACGTCGCCCAGCGCGGCGACAAGTCCTCCCCGGTCTGGCTGCAGGAGTCGTACGACCAGCTCCAGTCCATGGTCTCCACCTCCAGCGAGCAGCACCGCGCCTACCTGGTCGCCTGCATGCACTACACCCGCGAGCTGGCCGCCGAGGCCAACGCCATGGCCCGCGCCGCCCGGACCGGCCGCAAGATCGACCGGGACGCCGGACTCGCCGTCGTCATGGCGCGCGAGCTCACCGACATCTGCGCCCGCCTCGCCGAGGCCGACATCCGGGTCCGCCAGCCGCTCGGGCAGAGCCGGCTCGCCTCCCTCGTGCACTCGATGTACGACCCCGACCACCCCATCGACCACATCCAGGCCATGACCAAGCGCAACGCCTGGCCGGCCGAACTGGACGCGGTCGAGCCGACGTTCCTCCAGGCCAAGACCCGCGAGTCGGTCACCCGCGCACCCTGGTGCCACTCCACGGCCTGGGTGAAGGAATGGCCGATGACCCCCGTCGGCGTCAACTTCCTGGCCCCGCTCCTCGTCCACACCCCCGACGTGATCCGCACGGTCGCGGTCTGCATGGACCTCGAACCCACCGAGATCGCCATCGAGCGAATGCTCACCGAGAAGACGAACGACGAGGCGGAAGCCAGCCGCCAGGCCAAGATGAACCGCACCGTCGACCCCCGCGACATCGCCGCGCACGGCCGGCTCGACCAGCGCGGTGAGGACCTCGCGAGCGGCGCGGCCGGGGTGAACCTGGTCGGGTACATCACCGTGTCGTCCCGTTCGCCCGAGGCCCTCGCCCGCGACAAACGGACGATCCGGGCCTCGGCCGGCAAGTCGTATCTCAAACTGGAGTGGTGCGACCGCGAGCACCACCGCGCCTTCGTGAACACGCTCCCGTTCGCCACCGGCATCCGCTGACCACCGACCGCCCGACCGCCCCGACCACCACCGGCCACCACCCGTCGGACCGTCCCCACCACCGGTCACCGGCCATCACCGCCGCCCGCCGTCCACCACCCACCGCCCGCCACCCACGGGCGACGACCGAGAGAAACGAGAGGGAGGTCGGTCACGCCATGCGAGACCCGCTGTCCGCACTGTCGGACGCCTTCACCGCCTTCCTCTTCGGGAAGGTCGAGACGACCAGGCTGCCCGTCCGCACATCGACCGGACAGGCCCAGGCCGTCTACCTGCCCACCGCGGCCCCCGGCCTCGGCGACTCCGGCGTGATCATCGGCCGCGAGGTCTACTCGGGCAAGGGCTACATCTACGACCCGTTCCAGCTGTACGGGCAGCAGCTCCCCGCCCCGCACTGGCTGGTCCTCGGCGAGTCCGGCAACGGCAAGTCCGCGCTGGAGAAGACCTACGTGCTCCGCCAGCTCCGCTTCCGCGACCGCCAGGTCGTCGTCCTGGACGCCCAGGGCGAGGACGGCGTCGGCGAGTGGAACCTCATCGCCCAGGAGCTCGGCCTCACCCCGATCCGCCTCGACCCGACCGCCGCGCTCAACGGCGGCATCCGGCTCAACCCGCTCGACCCCTCGATCACCACCACCGGCCAGCTCGCCCTGCTCCGCACCATCATCGAAGTCGCCATGGGCCACGGCCTGGACGAGCGGTCCGGCTTCGCGCTGAAGGTCGCCCACGCCTACGTCAACGAGACGATCACCGACCGGCAGCCGGTCCTGACCGACATCGTCGAGCAGCTCCGCCACCCGGAACCCGAGTCCGCCGAGGCGATGAACGTCGACATAGACGACGTACGGGCCTGGGGCCTGGACGTCGCCCTCGTCCTGGACCGGCTGGTCGACGGTGACCTGCGCGGCATGTTCGACGGCCCCACGAGCTTCGGCATCGACCTCGACGCCCCGCTGATCGTCTTCGACCTCTCGCACATCGACCGCAACTCCATCGCGATGCCGATCCTGATGGCGATCGTCGGCGTCTGGCTGGAGCACACCTGGATCAGGCCCGACCGGAAGAAGCGCATCTTCCTGGTGGAAGAGGCCTGGCACATCATCAACTCGCCCTTCGTAGCCCAGCTCTTCCAGCGCCTGCTGAAGTTCGGCCGACGCCTCGGCCTGTCGTTCGTGGCGGTCGTGCACCACCTCAGCGACGTCGTCGACGGGGCGGCGGCCCGCGAGGCCGCGGCGATCCTGAAGATGGCGTCGACCCGGACGATCTACGCCCAGAAGGCCGACGAGGCCAGAGCGACGGGCCGGGTACTCGGCCTGCCCCGGTGGGCGGTCGAGATCATCCCGACCCTCACCCCGGGCATCGCGGTCTGGGACGTCAACGGCAACGTCCAGGTGGTCAAGCACCTGATCACCGAGGCCGAACGCCCCCTCGTCTTCACCGACCGCGCGATGACCGAGTCCTCCGCGGCCGAACTCCTCCCGGACGACGTGCGCGCCGCCGACCTGGAGGCGGAGGAACGCGCCGCACGGATCGAGCACCAACAACGGCTGAGCGAGTCGTCCGAGTCAACGGTGGCCTGACGATGGCGGGACGCGCCGAGGAACGTACCGGCGGCGGGGGCACCGGAGGAGGCATTCCGGACGGCCTGCTGATCGGCCTGCTGGGCTTCCTGCTCGCGCTGACGCTGCTGATGTGGACGGCCACCGGCCTGGCCGGACTGTTCGCGCACGGCGCCTGGCCCGAGGGGGTCACGCTCCCCGAGACCCCTCTCGCGCTGCGCCGGCTCGTCACCGCGCCGCACGACCTCCCGGCCGCCTGGCCGAACACCCCGACGGGCGAACTCTCGGGCTACGGGCTCTTCTGGGGCCTGTTCATCGGCGAACTGATGGTGCTGCTGGTACTGACGGTGTTCGTACTGGGCGTGCTGGCCCGCTGGCGGGTCGTACGGGCCAATCAGCGCGCCGAACGCCTGGAGCAGCGGGAACAGCAACGGAACGCGTACCTGGAGCAGAAGCGGTACAAGCAGCAGGAGAGGGGCCGAGGACGGGGCCGGAACCGGAGCCGGGATCAGCGGCAGCACGCCGAACCCCCCGCCCCGGCCGTCCGCCAGGACCCGCGACGACCCGCGGACACGGCGCCGGAAGAGGCCGGGGAGACCGGAAGGACCGGAGGCGGGGTCGACGCGGCCGCGGAACCCCTTCGGTCGTTCCACGAGTCCACGGAACCCCTGCCGGCGTTCCACGAGTCCGCCGACGCACACCGACCCACCACTCCAGTACCTCCAACGCCCCCGACATCTCCGGCTTCCCCAGCACCTCAGCCCCCCGCAGGCCCCACAGCCACCACGGACGCCGCCCCGCCCGCACTCCCCTCCCCCCGTACGCCCCTCGTCGTCTACGGCCCCGCCGCCACCCGCCGCCCCGCCGCCGTCCACGCCATCCGCGAGGCCGAGGGCCCCGCACTCGTCATCACCTCCGACCCCACCGTCTGGGCCGAGACGAAGGACGCCCGCGCCAAGCTCGGCCCGGTGCTGGTCTACGACCCGGGCCATCTCTGCGACACCCCCGCCCGGCTGCACTGGTCCCCCACCGCCGGCTGCGAGCAGCCCGAGACGGCCGCCGCCCGTTCCACCGCCCTGCTGGCCCCGGTCCGGCCGCAGGCCCGTATCGACGCGGCGACCGCCGACACCGCCGAAACGCTCCTGCGCTGCTGGCTGCACGCCGCCGCCATCGACGGCCGCCCCTTCCGCCAGGTCCACCGCTGGGCCCTCGGCAACAGCGCCCACGAGCCGGTGCGCCTGCTCCGTACGCACCCCAGGGCGGCCTCCGGGTTCGCCGGGCTGCTGGAGTCCGCGCTCACCTCCCACCCTGAACGCCGGGAGATGGCACAGGAGCTGACGGTACGCGCCTTCGCCGCGCTCTCCTCGGTACACATCCGCGAGGCCTGCACGCCGAACCGTGCCGATTCGCTGGTGCTGGAATCCTTCGTGGCCGAAGGGGGCACCCTCTATGTGGTGGGGGAGCCGATCGAGGACCCCCGCTCGGGGCCAGGGGCCATGCCCCTGCTCACAGCACTCGCCTCATACGTGGTCGAGCACGGCCGCCGCTCGGCCGCACGGTCGACCGACGGCCGGCTCGACCCACCAATGACGCTCGTGCTCGACGACGTCGCCGCCGTGGCCCCGCTCCCCCGGCTCCCGGAACTGCTGGCGAGCGGTCAGGACACGGGCCTGCCCGCCCTGGTGCTGCTCCGCTCCCGCGAACAGGCCCGCGCCCGCTGGGCCCAGGAGCTCACCGTCTCGCGCTGACCCCGGCCGATGTCACCACCACCGACATCGACACCGCGGTCCCCGCCGCCCCGCCGTTCACACCACCCGGTCCACCGCGTGCTCCAGTTCGCGCTTGGACGGGTCGCCCGGCATCGGCACCGACTGCCCGGTCGCCACGAAGCCGATCCGCCGGTAGAACGCCGCGGCCCGCAGATTGTCCTCGTGCACGTACAGCCGCACCCGTTCGATCCGCGGCTCCTCCAGCGACCAGGCCCAGTCCATCCCGGCCCGGAACAGCTCCTCGGCCAGACCCCCGCCACGCGCCTCGGGCCGCACGAACACCCCGACCACATGCGCCTGGTGCACCCCGGCCGCCTCCCCGAACCGCGCCTCCGCGTCCGGCCGTTCGATCAGTACGGTGATGCTGCCCTCCCACCGCCCGTCGGGCGCGACGGCCACGAACTGCCGCACGTCACCGCTCCCGTCCCCGGAAGCATTGCGCGCCCGTTCCTGCCAGAACTTGTCGGAGCAGGCCAGGCTCTGCTCGTACGTCTCCAGGAACGCGATGGCCGCGACCGGATCCTGCAGCGCGGCCAGCCGCAACTCCTTGACCCGGTCCCATTCCTCGGCGCGTACGACTCTGATCACATGTTCCATCCGCCGATCGTGCCCCTGCCATCCGACCTGCGCAAACGCTATTCCGGCACGTCCCGCCCCGCTCGTCCGCCACCCGGCACGCCCCGGGCCCGGCGTCGTACCCCGGTACTACGCGCACCGCCACGTCCCGCCCCGGTGCCGAGCCCCGCTCCTGGCCGGCGCGGTGCACCACCCGCGCAGCTGGGACCCGCTGATCGTCCCCCACGTCTGGGCCTTCGCCCTCGCCGCGCTGCTCGGGATCGTGGTCCGTACCCGCAAGGAGCACACCGAGGCCCTCGTCGACCGCGCCCACCGGTTGGAGCTGGAGCGCGACCAGCAGGCCCGGCTCGCGGCCGCCGCCGAACGGACCAGGATCGCCAGGGAGATGCACGACATCATCGGCCACAACCTGTCCGTCATCACGGGCTTCGCGGACGGGCGGTGCCTACGCGGCGGCCAAGAGCCCGGAACGGGCCGCCCAGGCCCTCGAAGCCATCGGCACCACGAGCCGCCAGGCCTTCACCGAACTCCGCCGCCTGCTCGGTGTCCTGCGGGACCACCCCGCCGAGGCCGACCGCGCCCCGCAGCCGGCCCTGGACGACATGGCCGGGCTCATCGAGGGCGTCCGGACGGTGGGCCTCCCCGTACGCCTGCACGTCCGCGGCACGCCCCCGCCGGTCCCGCCCCCACCGCGGGCCGCCAGTTGACGGTCTACCGCGTGGTGCAGGAGGCCCTGACGAACACCCTGAAGCACGGCGGCACCGCCCCGCCGCCGACCGCGGAGGTCACCCTCACGTACGGGGCGGCCGAGCTGGAAGTCCTGATCACGGACACGGGCCGGGGCACAGGACCGGGCACCGCACCGAACGGGAGCGGGAGATCCTCACCGTCATCGGCAAGGGCTGGTCCAACACCGAGATCGCCGCCCGGCTCCATCTCGCCGAGTCGACGGTGAAGACCCATGTCACGCGCATTCTCGCCAAAACGGGGTCCCGCGACCGGGTCCAGGCGGTCATCCTGGCCTACGACACCCACCTGGTCACCCCGGCCCGAAAACAAAAAACCGCCGAAAGGCGGTATCGGGTGGTGAACGCAGGAAAGCCCCGTACCTTGCGGTACGGGGCTTTCCCGGAAAAATTGTTCGGCGGCGTCCTACTCTCCCACAGGGTCCCCCCT
>NZ_JBEXPY010000045.1:0-60651 GCF_040612315.1 Streptomyces sp. NPDC006435 | reverse complement strand
CTTGTCGCCCTGGGCGGCGGTGGTGACGGTGGAGGTCTTGGCCGCGGGGGCGGACTGGGGGGCCTGGGCGGCCTGGGCGGAGGTGGAGGTGAGGGCTGCGGCCGCGGCGGCGGTGGTGGCGACGGTGGCGGTCAGGGCGCGCAGACGGGTGCGGGTGATCATCATGCGGGTGGGTTCTCCTGGTGTGCGGTGGTGTGCGGTGTCCCGGTCCGGGCACGGGGGTGCCGGGGGCGGGGCGGTGCGGGTGAGGGTCCTGCGGTGCGGGTGGCGCGGACGGCCTCGTGCGTGCTCGGCCGGTCCGGCGGTTTCCGCGATGACAGCCATGGTTAGCGGCGGCCCCGGCAGGGGTCAATGATGTGACGTACTACCCGAATACGGAGCAATGTCCGAAATGCGAACTTTGATGGCCGCCTGGAGCCGCCGAAGAGGACCCGTCACTACTAAGCGCCTTGGTATGTGACGTGGCTCCTATGGGTGGCATCACACCCGGGAGGCCGTTTCGGGGGCATTCGAACCCCTTTCGCAGCACCCCTTCCGCCCCCCTGGCACCTGCCGACCCGCACGTCCCGCCCGACGGAAGCCTCCGGCCGCACCCCCGACACGACCCGGAACGGGGCCACCTGGATGATCAATGCGCCGTGTGGTTACCATATGAGCGCCGCCTAGCTCGAAAGATAAACCTGTGACTGTCAATGACGACTCGTTCACCAGCTGGAAAAACCGCGAGGAGATCGCGGAGTCGATGATCCCGATCATCGGGAAACTTCACCGGGAGCGGGACGTGACAGTCCTGCTGCACAGCCGCTCCCTGGTGAACAAGTCGGTGGTCAGCATCCTCAAGACCCACCGATTCGCCCGGCAGATCGCCGGTGAGGAGCTCTCGGTCACCGACACCCTGCCGTTCCTGCAGGCCCTCACCACCCTCGACCTCGGCCCCTCCCAGATCGACATCGGCATGCTCGCCGCGACGTACGGCGCCGACGACCGCGGTCTGTCGGTGGCGGAGTTCACCGCCGAGGCCGTCTCCGGGGCCACCGGCGCCAACAAGATCGAGCGCCGCGAGGGACGCGACGTCGTCCTGTACGGCTTCGGCCGGATCGGCCGCCTCGTGGCCCGCCTGCTGATCGAGAAGGCCGGTTCCGGCAACGGCCTGCGGCTGCGTGCCATCGTCGTCCGCGGTGGTGGCGACCAGGACCTCGTCAAGCGCGCCTCGCTGCTGCGCCGCGACTCGATCCACGGCCAGTTCAACGGCACGATCACCGTCGACGAGGCGAACAGCACGATCGTCGCCAACGGCAACGTGATCAAGGTGATCTACGCCAACGACCCGTCGGAGGTCGACTACACGGCGTACGGCATCAAGGACGCCATCCTCATCGACAACACCGGCAAGTGGCGCGACCGCGAGGGCCTCTCCAAGCACCTGCGCCCCGGTATCGACAAGGTCGTCCTGACGGCCCCGGGCAAGGGCGACGTCCCGAACATCGTGCACGGTGTCAACCACCACACGATCAAGCCGGACGAGCAGGTCCTGTCCTGCGCCTCCTGCACCACCAACGCGATCGTCCCGCCGCTGAAGGCCATGGACGACGAGTTCGGCGTGCTGCGCGGTCACGTGGAGACGGTCCACTCGTTCACGAACGACCAGAACCTGCTGGACAACTACCACAAGGCCGACCGTCGCGGCCGCTCCGCGCCGCTCAACATGGTCATCACCGAGACCGGTGCCGCCTCCGCCGTCGCCAAGGCCCTGCCCGAGCTCAAGGCGCCGATCACCGGCAGCTCGATCCGCGTCCCGGTCCCGGACGTCTCGATCGCGATCCTCAGCCTGCGCCTGGGCCGTGAGACCACCCGCGAGGAGGTCCTGGAGTACCTCCGCGACGTCTCGCTGAACTCGCCGCTGAAGCGCCAGATCGACTTCACCACCGCCCCCGACGCCGTGTCCATGGACTTCGTCGGCTCGCGCCACGCGTCGATCGTCGACGCCGGCGCCACCAAGGTCGACGCCGACAACGCGATCCTCTACCTGTGGTACGACAACGAGTTCGGCTACTCGTGCCAGGTCATCCGCGTCGTCCAGCACGTCTCCGGGGTGGAGTACCCGACCTACCCGGCCCCGGCGGTCTGATCCCGTCGTCCGGGGGCGCGGTCCGACGCGCGCCCCCGGGAAGAGCACCGGCAGTGCCCCGTACCCGTCCGACACATGACGGGTACGGGGCACTGTCGGTATCCGCTGTCGGCCGCGATCCGGCACCTCCTGGACCTCGCGCACAGCGGGCGTCGCGAACTCGCCCCCCATCGCCGGGTACACGGTGCTGCGGGAGCTGGGCCGGGGAGGGATGGGGGCGGTGTACCTGGCCCGCCACGAGTCCGCGGGGAAGGAGGTGGCGCTGAAGGTGATGCTGCCGAAGGTGGCGGCGAACGCCGAGGCGCGGGCCCGTTTCCTGCGCGAGGCGGAGCTCACGGGGGCGTTGCGGCATCCGAACATCGCCGCGCTGTACGACTCCGGTTTCGCCGACGGCATGTTCTGCCTCACCACCGAGTTCTGCACCGGCGGCAGCCTGGACCGCCTGCTGCGGCGAAGAGGGGGCCGGCTCCCGGTGGCGGAGGCCGTCCGCTTCGCCGTCCAGGTGCTGGAGGGGCTGGAGCACGCCCACGGGCAGGGTGTGGTGCACCGCGATCTCAGTCCCTCCAACGTCCTGCTGCACGAGAACGCGGACGGTTCCACGACGGCGAAGGTCCGCGACTTCGGCATCGCCAAGGCCTTCGACGGGGCGGGGCTCAGCGGTCCCACCCGTACCGGCGCGACCGCGGGCAAGCCGCACTTCATGCCCCGTCAGCAGGTCGTGAACTTCAAGAAGGCGCCTCCGGCCGTGGACGTGTGGGCCCTGGCCGCCTGCCTCTACCAGCTCCTGACCGGGCGCGCCCCGCGGGACTTCCCGCGCGACAAGGACCCGTGGCAGGTCGTCCTGCAGTCGCCCGCCGTACCGATCCGGCGCCGGGAGCCGGGCCTGCCGGCCGCCCTCGCCGCGGTCGTCGACGAGGCGTTGCGAGAGCAGCCGGAGATCGGCTTCCGCAGCGCCGCGGATCTGCGGGAGGCCCTTCTCCCGGCACTGCCCCGGGGGTGAACCGGGCGCGGCGCCGCGATCACGCCAGGTGTGCGCGGGGCCGGGCGGCCCGGGGCACGGGGGCGCGGGGCGCCGACGCCGTTCACGGGGATCCGGCCGCCCGGAGGTCTTCGAGGGTGCCCCGCATTCCCCGTACCAGCGCGGCCAGGCCGGTCTCGAAGGCCAGTTCGCGGTAGTCGGGGGGAGCGTCCAGCAGGGGTTCCAGCCCCGGTGGGAGCCCTTCCCCGGCCGGCAGCCCGGCCCGGGGCGAGGCGTCGGGGTCGAGGGCCGAGCCGATGACGAAGTACTCGACGGAGCGCACCACCGGCAGCAGGTGCTCCTCCGGCCAGCCGGCGGCGCGCAGCACGGCGAACGCCCGTGCGTAGCCTTCGAACACCGGCAGGGCGCGGACCGGTCTGGAGGCGATCAGCGGCACCACGCGTGGATGGGCGGCGAAGGCGGCGCGGCAGGAGCGGGCCCACCGGTCCATCACGTCCGTCCAGGGACGGTCGTCGGCGACGAGTTCCATCTCCCCGACGACGAGTTCGTGGATCCCGTCGACGATCTCGTCGCGCCCCGAGACGTAGTTGTACAGCGACGGTCCCTTGACGCCGAGCCGCGCGGCGACGCGCGTGGCCGAGAGCGCCTCGGGGCCCTCCTCGTCGACCAGTGCGAGCGCGGTCCGCATGATGCCCTCGCGGGTCACCAGCCGGCGCGGCGGCCTGCCCATCCCCTGCTTCTCCCCTCGCCGGTGGTCGTCCGCCGGTGTGCGGCGGGTACGTCGTCGGCCACCGGGGCTTGGCAGCGGACACCGGCCAGTGTACGTTTCGGTCACATAAAACTACGACCTATAGTTTTATGGAGGCTGTGATGGACTACACCGAGTACCGGGCCCAGGACGCGGTGGGCCTTGCGGAACTGGTCGCCCGGCGCGAGGTGTCGCCGACGGAGCTGCTCGACGCGGCCGTCGCCCGCGCCGAGGCGGTCGACGGCAGGCTCAACGCGATCGTCCGGCCGATGCACGACCTCGCCCGGGAGCGGGCGAAGGAGTCCCTGACCGGGCCGTTCGCCGGGGTTCCGTTCCTGATCAAGGACTTGTCGCAGGACTACGCCGGGCTGCCGACCGGCAGCGGGAACCGCGCCCTGCGCCGCCTCCCCGTCGAGCGGCACAGCGAGGTGGTCAGCCGGTGGCTGGACGCCGGGCTGGTGATCTTCGGCAAGACCAACACCCCCGAGTTCGGCGCGAAGGGCATCACCGAGCCGGAGGCCAACGGCCCCACCCGCAATCCCTGGGACCTCACCCGCACCCCGGGCGGCTCGTCCGGAGGGACGGCAGCGGCCGTGGCGGCGGGCATCGTGCCCGTGGCCGGTGCCAACGACGGTGGCGGGTCCATCCGCATCCCGGCCGCGTGCTGCGGCCTGTTCGGCCTGAAACCGGGACGCGGCCTGGTACCGGCCGGGCCCGCCGTGGCCGAGCACCTGCACGGTGCCGCGACCGACGGCGTCATCTCGCGCAGCGTCCGCGACAGCGCGGCGATGCTCGACGTGCTGACCACGCGCCCCGACCCGGCCGGGCCGTACCTGCACGCCCGCCCCGAACTGCCCTACGCCGAACTCGCCCGCCGGCCGCGGAAGCTGCGGATCGGCTTCACCACCCGCTCCCCCATCGACACCGAGGTCGACCCGCAGGCGGTCGCCGCGGTCGAGGACGCCACCGCCCTGCTCCGCGGCCTGGGCCACGACGTCGAGCCCGTCGAACCGCGGATCGACCAGCGGCAGCTCGCCCTCGACTTCCTGGCCATGTGGACCACCCAACTCGCCCACACCGTCGACGCGATACGCGGCACCACCGGCGCCGGGCCGGAGGACTTCGAGCTCGACACCCACCTCCTGGCCGCCGCCGGCCGCGGTCTGAAGGCCCCGGCCTACTACGCCGCCCACGACCGCTGGAACGTCTACAGCCGGCAGCTCGCCGCCTTCCACGCCGACCACGACCTGCTCCTCACCCCGACCCTGGCCCGGCCGCCCGTCCGGATCGGGGAGCTGGACACCCCGCGCCCGGTGCGCGCCGCGGCCCGGTTCCTGATGCGTCTCGGGCTGCTGGGCGCCCTGGCCGGGACCGGGGCGTGGGAGCGGGCGGTGATCGCCAACCTCTCGGCGACCCCGTACACCCAGCTGGCGAACATCACCGGCCGCCCGGCGATGAGCGTCCCCACCCACCGCACCCCCGAGGGGCTGCCCCTCGGCGTCCAGTTCGTCGGCCCGCTGGGCGGCGAGGGGATGCTCCTCGCCCTCGCCGCCCAGATCGAGGCCGAGCGCCCCTGGGCACACCTGGAACCGCCGCTCTGAGCACCCGGGACGCGGACGGGCGCCCGGGCCCCGGCACCGCCGGCTCAGGTGCGGATGGCCGCCACCCGCCGGTTCATGTGCTCCTCGCGCTCGGCCCTGGTCGCGGGCGCGCCCACGATGCCGGGGCGCGTCTGCCAGGGCAGCGGGCCCGTCCGCGCCCGGTACTCCACGCCGATCGCGTCGAGCCGGGGCAGGTGCGCCCCGTGCAGCCGGGTGCGGAACTCGTCGAAGTCGCGGCGGCCGGGCCCGCACCACAGCGCCTCGGCGACCGCGCACAGGCGCGGGAAGG
This sequence comes from Streptomyces sp. NPDC006435, assembly GCF_040612315.1. Taxonomy (NCBI): domain Bacteria; kingdom Bacillati; phylum Actinomycetota; class Actinomycetes; order Kitasatosporales; family Streptomycetaceae; genus Streptomyces; species Streptomyces sp. NPDC006435. The sequence continues at coordinate 54,906 of NZ_JBEXPY010000045.1, read as the reverse complement.
CGTAGTAGTCCACCATGCGGGGCGTGTCCACGTGCTCGGTCCACAGATTGGCCTGCCCGCCGAGCACCCGCGCCGCCTGTTCCTCGTTCAGCCCGGCCGGGACCGGGTCGAAGGCGTAGGCGTCCTCCAGCGTCACGGGGACGGAGACCGGGATCGGCTCGTCGGGGTGCTCCGACTGGCGGTAGTCGAGGTAGACCTGGTCGTCCGGGCAGGACACCACGTCGTAGCCCCGGCGTGCGGCGGTGACGGCACCGGTCATCCCGCGCCAGGAGGCCACCACGGCTCCCGGCGGGAGTTCCCCCTCCAGGATCTCGTCCCAGCCGAACACCCGCCGTCCGCGCTCGGCGACATGGGCGGCGACACGGGCGACGAACCACGACTGCAGGGCGTTCTCGTCGGCCAGTCCGCGCTCGGCCATGAGCTGCCGGGTGCGCGGGTCGTTCCGCCACTGCTCCTTGGGGCACTCGTCGCCGCCCACGCCGATGAAAGTACCGGGGAAGAGGGCCATCACCTCGTCGAACACGTCGCGGAAGAAGTCGATCGTGGACTCCTCCGTGTTCAGGACGTGGGGGCTGACGCCCCAGCGCGTCATGACCTCCACCGGTTCCCCCGTCACGCCCAGCTCGGGATAGGCCGCGATCGCCGCCTGCGAGTGGCCGGGGACGTCGATCTCCGGCACGACCGTGATGCCGAGCTCCGCCGCCCGGGCGACGATCTCGCGGATGTCGTCCTGGGTGTAGAAGCCGCCGTGCGGCCGGTCCTCGGTCAGGTCGTCGATCGTGGAACCCAGTTGGGACGTCCTGCGCCAGCCGCCGGTCCCGGTGAGCCGCGGGCGGCTCAGGATCTCCACCCGCCAGCCCTGGTCGTCGGTGAGGTGGAGGTGGAGGGTGTTGAGACGGTGCATCGCCATCAGCTCGATGAAGCGCAGCACCTCCCGCTTGGGCAGGAAGTGCCTGGCCACGTCCAGCATGACGCCGCGCCAGCGGAAGTGCGGCGCGTCCTCGACGACCGCTCCGGGCACCGCCCACCGTTCGTCGGCGATCCGGGCACGGCGGTAAATCCCGGGCGGCAGCAGTTGCAGCAGCGTCTGGCAGCCGTGGAGGACCCCGCCCGTGTCCCCGCCCTCGATGCGGACGCCGGCGGGGCCGGACTCCAGGCGGTACGCCTCGGCCCCCAGTTCCGGGCGCAGCGCCAGGACGATGCCCGGCCCGGACGCCTCCGCGGTGACCGGCAGGGGCAGTCCGGTCGCGGGGCGGAGGGCCGACTGCAGCCGGGCGGCGGTCGTGGCGAGGGCGTCGGGGGCCGTGATCGTGGTGGCCGCGCCGAGGAGGAACTCCCCCGGGGCGGTACGGGCCGTGACGGGCCGGGGCAGCAGGTCGAGGGGCGTCACTTCCGCTGTTCTCCTTCTCGACTTCTCGGTCTCTCGGTCTCTCGGTCTCTCCGGCTTCGCGGTCTCCCGGCTTCTCCACCGGACCGGCACCGCGAGCGACACGGGCCTTACATATACAAATTGTTTTACTAAGGCTGGAGCGGCCGGTCTGGATGAGGCGGCCTGATCAGGACGACGGCCGGGGCAACAGTGTGTCGACGTCGTACAGCCGGGCGTCCACGTGGTCGAGGGCGAGCCGCACGGCCCCCAGCACCACGGCCCGGTCGGAGAGCGAGGAGACCGCGAGCGCCGGGGGTTCCAGGCACAGCGGGTCGAGGTGGCGCCGCAGCGGTTCGAGCAGGACGTCGCCGGAGCGGGAGACCCCGCCGCCGATCACGACGAGCTCCGGGTCCAGGGCCAGGACCAGGGCGGCGATGCCCTCGGCGAGGTCGTGGGCGTACTGCTCGACGGCCCAGCGGGCGGCCGGTTCACCGGTGCGGGCCTGGGCGAAGACGTACTCGGCCGCCTCCTGGGGCAGGACGTCCGGCGGCATCTTCGGATAGCCGGTCAGATGCGTGGTGGCCCGGTGCCAGCCCACCAGGGGCAGCGCCCCTATCTCACCGGCCGCTCCCCCGCGCCCCCGGTGCACCCGGCCGCCGATCAGCAGGCCGGCGCCGGTCCGCACCCCGGACAGCACGAAGGCCACGTCGTCCACGCCCTTGGCCTCGCCGATCCAGCCCTCGGTGAGCGCGGCCAGGTTGCAGTCGTTCTCCACCAGGACCGGGCAGTCGAAGTCGGCGCCCATCTCGCCGGCGAGGTCCAGGCCGTCCCACTCGGGCAGGCCGACACAGCGCTTGACCCGGCCGTCGCGGCCGACCACGCCCGTGGTGCCGACGCAGACGGCGGCGAGCCGCTCCCGCCCGACCCCGGCCGACTCCAGCGCGCCCGCGGCGGTCGCGCGCACGGCGGCCAGGCGCTCGGCACGCCCCGCGTCCGCGCTCACCCGCTCGGTCCGGGTGGCCACCACGGTGCCGTCGAGATCGGCGACGGCCGCCCTGATGCTGTACGAACCGATGTCGACCCCGAGCACGTGGGCGCCGGTGGAATGGAAGCTGAACAGCCTCGCCGGACGGCCCATGTGACCGGGCTGCGGCGGCAGTTCCTTCAGCCAGCCCGATCCGATCAGCTCCTCCGTCAGGCTCTCCACCGTCGGGCGGGACAGGCCCGTGCGCCTGGTCACCTCGGTGAGGCTCAGCGGACCCTGGCCGCGCAGGGCGCGGAGCGTCGTGACCAGGTTGATGCGCCGCAGCCGTGAGGTGTCGCCTCCGGAAACCGTCACCGTCAACTCCCTTGACAGACTCTGTACACGAGAAATAAAAACAGCTTGCATTAGTAAGTCGCAAGCCCGAGGGGGTATTTGTGGTCACTGTCGCCATCATCGGGGCGGGGCTGCGCGGCATGAGTTATGCGCGGCGCGCCCTGGAGACCGGTCTGGCACGTGTCGTGGCCGTGGCCGAACCCGATCCGGAGCGCAGGCGGAACATGGCCGCCGCACACGGCGTACCGCCCGAGAACGTCTTCGCCGACTGGCGGGAACTGCTCGCCCGGGACCGGCTGGCCGACGCGGCGGTGATATCGACGCAGGACAGCATGCACCGGGAACCGGCGGTGCGGGCGGCGGAGCTGGGCTACCACCTGCTCCTGGAGAAGCCGATGGCGCAGACCGAGGAGGAGGCCGTCGCGATCGCCGAGGCCGCCGAGCGCAACGACGTCCTGCTCGCCGTCTGCCACGTCATGCGCTACACCCCCTACACCATCAGGCTCAGGGAGCTCATGGGCGAGGGACGGATCGGCGACGTGATGAACATCCAGCACCTGGAGCAGGTCGGCTGGTGGCACCAGGCGCACTCCTTCGTGCGGGGCAACTGGCGCAGCCAGGACGAGTCCGGTCCGATGCTGATGACCAAGGCGTGCCACGACCTCGACTGGATCGTCCACGTCAAGGGAGCACTGCCCACGCGGGTTTCCTCGTTCGGCAACCTGGTGCACTTCCGGCCCGGGAACCGGCCCGACGGGGCGGCCGACCGGTGCGTGGAATGCCCGGTGGAATCCACCTGCCCGTACTCCGCCAAGCGCATCTACCTCGACTGCCTGGGGGACGCGGACAAGGAGTTCTGGCCGCTGTCCGCGGTCACCTCCGACCACACGGAGCGGGGCGTGCTCGCGGCGCTGCGCGAGGGCCCGTACGGCCGGTGCGCGTACACCTGCGACAACGACGTGGTGGACACCCAGGTGGTGACCATGGAGTTCGCCGACGGCACCTCCGCCACCTGCACGGTCACCGCGTTCGCGGCCCTGGAGCACCGCAAGACCCGGATCTTCGGCACCCGCGGCTCCATCGAGGGCGACGGGGTCGTCCTGCGCGTGCACGACTTCGTGACCGACGAGGTCACCGTCATCGACACCGGTGCGTGCGAGGACCCCACGGCCGCCACCGGGCACGGCGGCGGCGACGCGGCCCTGTTCGACGCCTTCGTCGACGCCATCGCCGAGGGCGCCCCTTCCCTGGTGCTCACCGACGGCGCCGAGAGCCTGGCCACGCACCGTGTCGTCTGGGCCGCCGAACGGGCCCGTCGCACCGGCACCGTCGTCACGCTCCCGCCGGCCTGACCCCCGGCCGGCACGACACTCCCACGGTCTCCCCGCAGCCACCCGTCCCCCTCATGAAAGGCACACCCCCGTGCGCAAGTTGACAGCCGTGCTCACCGTCGGAGCCCTCGCCCTGAGCGTAGGCGCCTGCGGCAAGAAGAACGGTTCCGCCTCCTCGGACAAGGAACTCGTCTACACCTCCTCCTGGGGGGCCGACGAACCGCAGGGCAGGATCATCAAGTCCCTGGCCGACGACTTCACCGCGGCGACCGGCATCGAGGTCGACCTGAAGTTCGTCGGCCGCAAGGGCACCGACACCCTCCCCACCGAGATGAACGCGGGCCAGGGACCGGACCTGTTCGACACCTCCACCGACAGTGTCGGCCCCTTCGTGGCCCAGAACCTCGCCGCCCCGCTCGACGACGTCCTGGCCATGAAGGTGCCGGGCGAGGGCAAGCCGGTGCGGGACGTGCTGCCGCGCTCCGTCCAGCAGGCGTCGAGCGCCGACGACCACGTGCGCTTCATCGCCCACACCGTGATCTCCACGGCGGTGTGGTACGACGCGTCGAAGCATCCGGGCCTCGCGCCCAGGACGTGGAAGGAGTTCATCGCCTACCTCGACGAGGCGAAGAAGGAGGGCCGCACACCGCTCGGCCAGGACGGCACCGTCAACTTCTACAACGCGTACTGGTTCTACTCGGCCCTGGTCCGCTCCGAGGGCGCCGGGAGCCTCGACGCCCTGGCGAAGGACCCGGCGGCCTGGGACCGGCCGGCGGTGCTGGAGGCGGCCCGGAAGGTGGAGCAGCTGGCCGACGGCGGCTACTTCCAGAAGGACTTCATGGCCACCAAGTACCCGGCCGCGCAGGACGCCTGGGCCCAGGGCAGGTACGACCTGAACCTCAACGGCACCTGGCTGGCCGCCGAGACCGGGGCGAAGCTGGCCGAGGGCACCGAGGTCGCCTCGTTCCAGCTGCCGGCCGGCGGCAAGGACTCCGTGGAGGTCGGCGCGCTCGGCTGGGGCGTCAACGCCAAGGGCCGCAACACCGGGGCGGCCAAGAAGTTCCTCGCCTTCGCGCTGCAGAAGAAGTACGGGGAGAAGATCTCCACGGTCGCGCACAACATCCCCGCGCGCCCGGACGTCCCCGCCCCCGACCACCTGGCGGGCGTCCAGAAGGACGTCGCCGCGGCGAAGCACACCCACCGGACCTACGACGACATGGCCGCGGACAAGAACTGGTGGAACAACGTCTTCCTGCCGCTGGACGACCAGTTGCTCTCCGGGAAGATCGACGCGGAGACCTTCGTGCGGGACGGCAAGAAGAAGGCCGCCGACTACCTCGCGGACAAGGGCTGATCCGGTGGGAACGGCAACGCTCACCCCGCCCGCGGCGGCGGCCCGGACCGCCGCGGGCAAGCAGCCGGGACGACGGGTGAGGCCGGCGCGCGAGCGGGCCTTCTGGCCCTTCCTGCTGCCCGCGCTGATCGCCTACTCCGCGCTCTTCGTCCTGCCGTCGCTGTTCGGCGTCTGGGTCAGCTTCAACAAGTGGGCGGGCCCCGGTTCCGCGATGACGTGGCACGGTCTGGGCAACTACCTGGAGCTGGCGCGCAGCGAGGCCTTCCGCACCTCCTTCGTCAACACCTTCGTGCTGGCCTTCGGGGGCGGGGTCCTCGTCTTCGGCTTCACCTTCCTGTCCATGATGGTGCTGCGGCAAGCCAGGGGCCGGGCGTTCATCCGGTCCGTGATCTTCCTGCCGATGATCATCTCGGTGATCGCGGTCGGGGTCGCGATCGGCTTCCTCCTCAACCCCGACGGCGCGGTCAACACGGTCCTGGGCTGGGTCGGCGTCGAGGCCCGGCCGTGGCTGGGCCCGGACATGGTGTTCAAGTGCATCGTGGCCGGTCTCGTCTGGTCGAGCACAGGCTTCTACGTGGCGCTGATGATGTCGGCCGCCGACTCCATACCGCCCCATCTGTACGAGGACGCCAAGCTGGTCGGCGCCACCAAGTGGGAGCAGTTCCGGCACATCACACTGCCGCTGACCTGGGACGTGTTCGCGGTGTCGGCCGTGCTGTGGGTGGTCAACAGCCTGAAGGTGTTCGAGATCGTGATCGCCTTCACCACGGCCGGCACCCCGGCCAGCCCGCCGATCCAGGCCCGCACGGTGGCGGTCCAGCAGTACGCCAGTGTGGCCGGCAACGGCGTGCCCGAACTGGGCTCGGGCGCCGCCATGGGCGTCGTGATCCTGATCGTCACGGCGGTCCTCATCGTACTGACCCGGCGTGTCACCCGCCGCGAACGTGTGGAGCTGTCATGAGGCGCCTGTTCGGCGACGTCCTGGTACCGCGCGCGACGACCGTCGCGCTCTGGGCCTGGGTCGCCTTCAACCTCGCGCTGGTCGCCTGGGTCGGCGTCCAGTCGCTCAAGGACCCCGGACAGGTCTGGCTCTCGCCGTTCGCGCTGCCGGACAGTCTCGAATGGGGCAACTACTCCGCCGCGTGGAAGGCGGCCGGATTCTCCGCCGCCGCGCTCAACAGCACCGTCCTGACGGTGGTCGGGGCCCTGCTGATCGTCGCGCTGTCGGCCCCGGCCGCGTACGTCCTGGCCCGCTCCGACCGACGCGCCGCGGGCCGGCTCACCGGGTACTTCGCGATGGGGCTGAGCATCCCGGTCCAGACGATCGTGATCCCCATCGTCGTGATCAAGCTGTCCGTCTCCACCTTCATGATCGACTGGGTGACCGGCTGGTGGGACAACCGCATCACGCTCCTGGTCTTCCAGGTGGTGCTGTCGCTCCCGTTCGCCGTGTTCGTCCTCACCGGCTACATGCGCTCGCTGCCGCACGAGATCGAGGAGGCCGCCGAACTGGACGGCGCGGGCCCGCTGCGCGCCTTCGTCCAGGTCGTGCTGCCGGTGGCCAGGCCGGGCGTGATGACCGTGCTGGTCCTCAACGTCATCGGGCTGTGGAACGAGACGCTGCTCGCCCTGTTGATCACCCCCACCCCCGAGGAGCGCACGCTGCCCGCGGCCCTCCTCAGCCTCTACGGCTCCATGCAGTACAGCTCCGACTGGGGCGCCCTGTTCGCCGGAATCGTGATCCTGGTCTATCCCATGATCGTGCTCTACCTCTGGCTGGGCCGCCGCATCGTCGAGGGCATGACTGCGGGAATCGGCAAGTGACGCAGATACAGAGACCGGCAATCCATCCGGAAGGACCGAGCCTTGCGTACTTCGCGTACACCACACGTCCCGGGTGCCCCGCGCACCCGGCGCAGGAGCCTCATAGGGGTGCTCCTGGCCGCTCTCGTGCTCCCGCTCCCCGCGGTGGCGGCGGGGCCCGCCCAGGCGGCCCCCGTACCGCACCGCGACCGGGCGGCGGGCACCACGTACTACGTGGACGCCGCGTCCGGCAACGACGACGCGTCGGGCCGGAACGAGGCGGCCGCCTGGAAGTCCCTGGCCAGGGCGAGCCAATTGACGCTGGGCCCCGGTGACCGGCTGCTGTTCAGGGCCGGTCAGCGGTGGAAAGGCCGGCTCGATGTCCGAGGGGCGGGCGCGGTGGGCAGCCCCGCGTTCGTCGGCTCGTACGGCAGCGGCGCGAAGCCGCTGATCGAGGGCGGCGGCACGACCGACGTCGCGGTCAAACTCGACAACGTGCACGACCTCACCCTCGACGGCCTGGAGGTGACCAACTGGAGCGACAGCACCACCCCCCGCTCCGGTGTGAACCTCTTCGCCAAGGACGCGGGCAAGCTGTCCAACATCACCCTGCGCAACCTGAACATCCACGACATCGACGGCCCCGGCGGCAGCACCGTCAGCTCGGCGGGACTGCTGATCTCCATCCGCGGCAACCGGACACCCACGTACTTCGACAACCTGGTGGTGGAGAAGAACGAGGTCGGCAAGGTCCGTTCGTACGGGATCATCAACTGGTCCACCTGGTCCCGGCGCAACGGCATGACCAGCCTGTACCCGGTGGAGACCGGCATCCCCGACAGCGAGGTCGTCACCTGGACGCCCAGCACGAACGTCAGGATCCGCGACAACTACGTCCACGACGTGACGGCCGGCGGCATCACCCCCATGCACACCAGGGGTGCCGTCGTCGAGGGCAACCGCGTCCACAGGGCCGCCACCGGCCGGCTCAACCTCAAGGGCGGCAACGTCGGCATCTGGTGGCAGGGCAACGACGACCTGCTCGTGCAGCGCAACGAGGTGTCGGGCACCGGCTTCAACGGGCCGGGCACCGACGGCCACGGCTTCGACGCGGACGCCGACAACAACCGCAGCGTCGTCCAGTACAACTACAGCCACGACAACGACGGCGGGTTCTTCATCACCGTCTCCTTCAAGGGTGCGCCGACCAAGGACACCGTGGTCAGGTACAACCTGAGCAAGGACGACGGCTACGAGGTCTTCAGCCTCTCCACCGAGACGTCGGGCACCTCGATCCACAACAACACGGTCTACGCGAGCGGCCGGGTCGTCACCGTGCACCCGCCGTACACCGGGGCCGGTGACTACCCGCTCGGCAAGATCGTGCACATCTACAACAACGCGAGCGGTATCGACATCCGCAACAACATCTTCTACAACCGGACCACGGCCGGCTACGACACCGCCAACAACACCGTCTACGATTCCAACCTCTACTGGGGCACCGACACGCCCGTCGCCCCCTCCGGCGACATCAACGCCATCAAGGCGGACCCGAAGCTGGTCTCCGTCGGCACCGACCCCGCGGGCTACAAGCTCCGGGCCGACTCCCCCGCACGGGGACGCGGCGCGGCGGTGGCGCAGGGGCTGGAGGACTACTTCGGCAACCCGGTCCCGGGCACCGCTCCCGACCGCGGCTTCCACCAGTTCACCGGGGCGCCCCACCTCCCGGTCGTCACCACCTCGTACGCCACGCTCGGCAACAGCCACCCCTACCGGATGGCCGACGGGAACACCTCGACCGCCTGGAGCAGCGTGGCCGAAGGCATCGCCTTCCCGGGCACCATCGACGTGGACTACCGGCAGCCCGTCAGCATCGGTTCCGTCACCCTGCACACCGCCTTCGCCACCGGCCAGGGCGTCAAGCAGGTCGACGTGCAGACGTGGAACGGCTCGTCGTGGGTGACGCAGGCGGCCGGGCAGCAGCTGTCCTGGTCCGGCAACACCTCCGCCGTCGAGCAGCGCACGATCACCCTGCCGCAGCGGGTGACGACCGAGCGTCTGCGCCTGACGGTCCGTGACGCCCACCTCCAGTGGGGCAACTTCGCGGTCTACGAGATCCGGGCCGCCTGATCCGCGGGGCGGTCCGCGCGGCTCCCCCGGGCCGTGCGGGCCGCCCGTGTCGTGCCGGCCGTTCCCGGCCGGGCGGACCGGTCCCGTCCCGCACCGGTGAACGAAAGGGGGACGGGGCCGGCCGGTCAGGCCTCGTGCTCGACGACGCCCGCGACCACGACGGTCAGGGCGATGGTGCCGGGGATGTCCTCGGGGCCGGCGCGCAGGATGTCGCGGGAGAGGACCACGAAGTCGGCGGCCTTGCCCACGGTGAGCGAACCGCGTTCGTCCTCCAGGAAGTTGGCGTACGCCGAGCCCATCGTGTAGCCGTGGACGGCGGCCTCCACGCTGATCGTCTCCTGCGGCATCCAGGGCTCGCCCCCGCCCAGCGGGCGCCGGGTGACGGCGGTGTGGATGCCGATCATCGGGTCCATCTCGGCCACGTTCCAGTCGCTGGAGAGGGCGAGGACGGCCCCGGCCGTGTGCAGGCTGCGCAGGGGCCATGCCTTGTGCCAGCGGTCGGCCCCGACGTTCTGCGCCCAGTCCTTGCCGGGGCCGGCGACCTCCGGGGCGCTGTGCCGGGGCTGCATGCACGCCATCACGCCCAGTTCGGCGAAGCGCGGGGTGTCCTCGGGGTCGAGGCATTCGACGTGGACGATCTGGTGGCGGGCGTCCCGGGCCCCGTTGACGGCGCGGGCGTGCTCGACGGCGTCGAGCACGGTGCGGATGCCGCGGTCGCCGGTCGCGTGGACGAAGCACTGGAAGCCGCGGGCGTCCAGCTTCGCCAGCAGGTCCGCGAACTCCTCGGGCGGGTAGAAGGTCTCGCCCCGGTGGTGGCGGCAGCCCGCGTAGGGTTCGAGGAGGGCCGCGGTGCGGGGCTCGACGACGTCGTCGATGTAGAGCTTGAGCGGTCCGACCCGGACGCGGTCGTCGTCGTGGCGGCGGGCGGCGGGCGGCGTCGGCAAAGTCGTCGAGGTCGTCCTGGGGAGGTAGCGGGTGCAGTCGGCGGGCATCGGGACGTACGGGAACGGGCCCGCCAGCATCACGACGAGGGCCAGGCTCCATCCGGACGCCCCGGGCTGCGCGGCGCCCCCGCCCGTGTCGGTGCCCGGCAGCAGGAACACCAGGAGCGCGGCGAACCCGACGGCAGGGACGTAGGCGATCCAGCGTTCGGCGAACTGGACGGTGGCGTGGCCCCACAGGGCGACGGCGAAGGTCAGCGCGAGCGTGACCAGCAGGGCGAGGGCCCGTCCGGTGCGGCCGGACTCCCAGCCCAGGTCGGCGAAGAACGCTTCGAGGGCGAGGGTGCCGACGACGGTGTTGAGGATGGTGTAGCCGATGCCGACCACCCAGTTGAGCATCCCGGCGGGCCAGTTTCCCCGTACGCCGAAGGGGGCCCGGGAGATCACCGGTGTCGCGGTGCCGGTACGGACTCCGCTCAGTCCCGCGGCGCTGATGGCGAAGAACGCCAGCCCGCCGATGACGACGACGCCGGTGGCCTGCCAGAAGGACAGGCCGAAGGCGACGGCCAGGGCCCCGTTGATGACGTAGGTGAAGGTGAGGTTGGAGCCGAACCAGAGCCAGAACAGGTCCTTCGCGCTGCCGTGGCGGTCCTCGTCGGGGATCGGGTCGATCCCGTGCGTCTCGACCTGGAAGACCTGGTCGGTGGCGTCCGGCGCGCCGGTCGCTCTCGCGGCCGTGTCCTGTTGCGTCATGTGCTCCGCCCCTCGTCCATGCGTGCTCCGGGGGAATCGGAACAGCACTTTGAATGGCGTTCTAATTTAGAACGGCATTCAAGATGTGGTTCCTGGAGCCCGTCAAGACCTCCGCCGAAATCGGCCGCTAAGGTCGTCACCTGATCGACCGGAGAGGAGACGTGGCGTGGCTGCGACGGCGCGACGGCGTGACGGGCACCTGGCCCGGGAACGCATGCTGGAGGAGGCGATGACGGCCATCGCCGAGGACGGTCTCGCCTCGCTCACCATGTCCGCGCTGGCCAAGCGCCTCGGCACCAGTGGCGGCCACATCCTCTACTACTTCGGCAGCAAGGACCGGCTGCTCCTGGAGGTGCTGCGCTGGAGCGAGGACGCGCTCGCCGGGGAACGCCGGGAACTGCTGTCCGGTCCGGCCGACCCGGAGCGCGCACTGGAACTCTTCCTGGCGCTGTATCTCCCCCGCGGGCCGCGCGACCCCCGCTGGACGCTGTGGGTCGAACTGTGGGCGCGCACGGCGTCGAACGAACCGCTGCGGCAGGCCCAGGCCGAGATCGACCGCGGCTGGCAGGATGACCTGGAGGCGCTTCTCGCCGAGGGGGCACGCCAGGGCTGCTTCGCCGCGGACCTCGACACGGCGGCGCGCGCCTCCGAACTCCTCGCCCTGCTCGACGGGTTGAGCACCCGGGTCGTCCTGGGCCAGCACGGCGCGGACCGCGGTAGCGCGCTGCGTACGGCCCTGTCGGCGACCGCGCGACTGCTGGAACGCGACTGACCGGTCCCCGGGGCCTCCCGTTCGGATCGCGCCGGGCCGATCCGGACGAAAGACCCCGGGCCACGAAGAAGCGCACCGGCACCGCCGCGCCACCACGCACGACGCCCCCACCTCCACCAGCCGAGTGCCATTCACACCCGTTTTGCTCTTTTATCACCCATACGGGTGGTGCATCCATGAGTGGGGCCCTATGGTCGTTTCAGGAACGACGGCTGAAAGAAGGGGGCCGCGACCGACGGCTGCTCCTGCCGGGCGGTCCCGGAGCACACGGGGCCCTCGGGCACGCGCGACGACGGCGTGGTTCCGAAGCGAGGCGGCCGAGGAGCCGACATGCAAAGACGCAAGCTCAGGACAGGTCTCATGCTGTGCGCCGCCACGGCCCTCGCGGCGGCCGCACCGGTACCGGCGTCCGCGGCGACCTCCCCCGCCGCGGCCTCCCGCCCGTCCGCACGCGTGGTGGCCGTCGACTGCACCTGGAACCCGCAGGTGCGCCCCGGCGAATTCCTGCTCGCCTGCGGGGACGGCAACAACCGGCTCATCGACATCCACTGGTACTCCTGGGGTCCGACGTCCGCCGTGGGCCGTGCGCTCGACGTGGTGAACGACTGTCAGCCCTATTGCGCCGCAGGCAAGTTCCACTCCTATCCGGTCGTCGTGCGACTGGACCATCCCAGGACCTGGCAGAAGCATCCGGAGCTGAAGCAGTTCACCCAGCTCGAACTCGTCTACACCGACGGCACTCCGGCCCGGACCGGCCGGGTCGTGACGCACCAGCTCTGGGACTGACCCCTCCCCCGACGCCTCCCGCTCCCGCGGTGGTTGCCCACCGCACCGGAACGCGCTCCGACGGCCCGTCCTTGGATAGGGTGCCGTTCGATATCGGTGTTCCACAGGGGAGACGTAAGTGATGAGTGGTCAGCAACCGGCCTCTGGAGGCACCCCCCAGGTCTTCCAGCCGCTCGCCGGAGACGACCCGACCACGATCGCCGGATACCGGTTGGCGGCCAGACTGGGCGCCGGCGGCATGGGCAAGGTGTATCTGTCGTACACGCCGGGCGGACGACCCGTCGCCATCAAAGTGATCCGTCCCGAATTCGGGGAGGACGCCGAGTTCCGCCGCCGGTTCGCCCAGGAGGTGCGGTCCGCGCAGCGCGTGCAGGGTCTGTTCACGGCGCCGGTCATCGACGCCGCCACCGATGCCGCGCAGCCGTGGCTGGCCACCGCGTACGTGCCGGGACCGTCGCTCGCCGACGCCGTCGTCGCGCACGGGGCGCTGCCCGTCGAGACGGTGGTGCTGCTGATCGCGGGCATGGCCGAGGCACTGCACGTCATCCACGGAGCGGGCATCGTGCACCGCGACCTCAAGCCGTCCAACGTGCTGCTCGCGGCCGACGGTCCCCGGGTCATCGACTTCGGCATCGCCCACGCCGCCGACGCGACCTCGCTCACCGGAAGCGGCGTCACCATCGGCACGCCCTCGTTCATGGCTCCGGAGCAGGCCGCGGGGAACCCGGTGACCCCGGCCACCGACGTCTTCGCGCTCGGCCAGGTCGCGGTGTACGCGGCGACGGGGTCCCCCGCCTTCGGCGAGGGCACCTCGCACGGCGTGCTCTACCGGATCGTCCACGAGCAGCCCGACCTCGGCCGTGTCCCGGAGCGGCTGAGGGAACTGGTCGGCCGCTGTCTCGACAAGGATCCCGCGGCCAGGCCGTCGATCGCCGAGGTCATCGAGCTGTGCCGGTCCGCGAACGCGGAGACGGTGCTGCGCCGCCCCGAGGACTGGCTGCCCGCCCCGGTCAGCGCCGACATCACCGTACGCACGGCCGCTCCCGCGCCGGTCCAGACCCCGCCGCCCCCGACCGCGGCACCGTACGTGGCCCACTCGCCCACCGCCCCCGTCGCTCCGCCGGCCCACCCGCCGACCGCGTCCGCCACGGCGGCGTCCGCCCACCTCCAGCCCACCGCACCCGCCGCCGCGCCGGTACCTCCCGCCGCGCCGCAGGGATACGGCCCGCCCGTGGCGCACCAGCAGCCCCACCCGCAGCACCCGTACACCACAGTTGTTCCGTCCCAGGTCAACGCCTACGCCCCGACCCAGATGGGTGCACCCGCGCAGACGTACCCCGGACACCCCGGGAACGGCATGCCTCCCGCACCGCAGCCCGCGAAGGGCGGCGGCAAGCGGGGGCTGGTCATCGCCGTCGCCGCGGTGCTGGTCCTGGCTGTCGTGGGCGGCGGCACCGCGTACACACTGCTCAAGGACAAGGACAAGGAGACACGGAGCGGCTCCGCCCCGAGCAAGTCGGTTGGCTCGGGCAAGGGGTCCGGCACGGACAGCGGCTCCGGCTCCGGTTCTGGTTCCGGGCAGGCCGCCGAGCAGCAGCCGAAGGTCGCGGACTACAACGGCATCAACCTCACGGCCGGCTACCACCTGACGCTCGGCGAGGAACCCGTCCGCCCCCAGAGGGGCGAGGACGGCGGGTACGAGCTCTCCTACGACACCGGCGGGTACCTCGACGCCGAGACCACGGGCGGGAGCCTGGTGCTGCTCGACCCGGGGCAGGAGGGGTCGCTCGAGACCTGTCGTGCGGAGACCCGGTTCACCGAGAGCGTCTATCTGGAGAAGATCTCGACGGGCCGGCAGCTCTGCGTCACGACGGGTACGGGACACCTCGGCCTCGTGACCATCAAGGGGCTCTCCGGCGAGGACTCGCCCAGCAAGTACATGACGCTGGACCTGAAGGTCTGGCGCAACGCCGCCGTCACCGGCTCGGGCGACTGAGCACGGCCCGCCCACCACGAGGCGTCCTCACGTCCGGGGCACGTCCCGGACGTGAGGAGCCCGCTCCCCCGTTCCGTCACCCGGCGGCCGCGGTCACCAGGTGACCTCGATCCGCCGGGGGCTGCGGGAGGTGGTGCCCCGGTTCCACTCGACCGCGTCGACGGGCCCGGCCAGGCGCAGCCGGGGGAAGCGGGCGGCCAGCCGGTGCAGGGCCAGCTGGAGTTCCATCCGGGCCAGCCAGGCCCCCAGGCAGTAGTGGGATCCGGCGCCGAACGACAGGGTGGGCGCCGCCAGCGGGGCGAAGAGGTCGTCGAACGGCCGGGGCGGGAACACGGCGGGATCGCGGTTGGCCATGCCGCAGTCGGCGAGCACCACCGAACCCGCCGGGATCGTCACACCGCCGACCCTCGTGTCGACGGCGGCGTACCGTGCGGTCCCCCGGTCGTCGCCGAGCGGCACCAGGTGCAGCAGCCGCTCCGCCAGCGCCTCGGCGCCCCGCTCGTCGGCACCGAGCCGGGACCAGACCTCCGGCCGTTCGCCGAGCAGATAGAGCAGCGAGTTGCCGAGCATCGTCATCGTGCTGTCGTGGCCGCCGACGACCAGCCCGCACACCAGGTCCACGAGCTGGCCCTCCGGGATGCCGCCCTCCTCGTCGGCGGCCAGGACCAGGACGCTGGTGAGGTCGTCACCCGGTTCCTTCCTGCGCTCGGCCAGCAGCGCCGCGCCGAAGGCGGCGAACTCGGCGAGCGCCTCCCGCATCTCCTCCTCGGGATGGGAACCGTCCGAGAAGGCGTACAGGGTCCAGTGTCGCAGCCGGTCC
Source organism: Streptomyces sp. NPDC006435 (assembly GCF_040612315.1). Taxonomy (NCBI): domain Bacteria; kingdom Bacillati; phylum Actinomycetota; class Actinomycetes; order Kitasatosporales; family Streptomycetaceae; genus Streptomyces; species Streptomyces sp. NPDC006435. The sequence continues at coordinate 39,530 of NZ_JBEXPY010000045.1, read as the reverse complement.
CGTGCCCCGGCGTCGAGGCCCATCAGCCTGCTGATCACCGCGACCGGCAGCGGCAGGGTGAAGCCGGACACCAGGTCCACCGGGTGCGCCCGGTCCGTGAGTTCGTCCAGGCACTCCTCCACGATCTCCGCGATCCAGGGCCGCCAGCGGGCCACGGCCCTCGGGGTGAACGCGCGCCGCAGGGTGCGGCGCAGGCGCAGATGGTCCTCGCCGTCCTGGTTGAACATCAGGTCGAGGCTGCCGACCAGACCGGTCTCGCCGGACAGGGACGGGGCGTCCGGCGAGTGCAGCGCCGCCCGTCCGAACCTGCTGTCGGTCAGTACCTTCCGTACGTCGGCGTACCGGCTCACCAGCCAGGCCGGGCCCCCGTCGGGCAGTTCGACGGGGCGGGGCGGGCCGGGCGGGTCGAACGCGAGGCGGTGCAGGGGGAGCGTGGGCGGGCCGGTGCGCGTGCGGGAGTCGACGGGGCAGGACACGAAACCTCCTGGCTTGCACGGGAACGACGGTCTGCGATGAGTGGACGGGAAGGGGTGTTCCGGGCCCGGGTCAGAGCTCGACGAGCACCTTGCCCCGGCTGGCCCCGGTGTCCTGGTAGAGGCTGCGGTAGGCGTCCGGGATGTTGTCGAAGCCGTGGTGGAGGGTGTGCCCGCAGCGCACATCGCCCCGTCGCACCAGGCCGCCGAGTTCGTCGTGGAGCGCCCGCCAGTTCTGTTCGGTGAACCATTCCAGCGAGAAGATCCCGCGTACGTGGGTGCGCGGGAACATGATGTGCGGGAGCAGTCGCGGCCCCGTGAAGTCCCGGCCCACCTGGGTGGCCCACTGCCAGCAGACGGCCACCTGGCTGCCGATGTTGAGCATGGAGAACACGGCGTCGGTGACGGTGCCGCCCAAGTTGTCGAAGTACTTGTCGACCCCGTCCGGCGCAGCCCACAGAAGTGCGTCGCACACCGCGTCGTAGCTGTCCCCGTGGCGGTAGACGACGACCGCGTCGAATCCCAGCTCCTCCAGGTAGTCCGCCTTCTCAGTCGTCGAGGTGGTGCCGACCACCCTGGCGCCGGCCAGTTTGGCCAGCTGGCCGACCAGCGAGCCGACGGAGCCGGAGGCACCGCTGACCACGACGGTGTCCCCCGGGCGGACCGACATGAACTTGGTGAGGGTGCCCCAGGCCGTCATCCCGGGACCGCCCATGACGCTCAGCGCGGTGGGCAGCGGCAGCGCGTCGTCGAACCAGTCGGGGTCCAGCCGGCGGTAGGCCGGGAAGACCATGGGGAACGTCCCGGTCTGCCAGGGCGTGGCGGCGCCGTTGCTGACGAGGTGGGTGCGCCAGCCGCCGAAGCCCTGCACCAGGTCACCGGGCCGGTGGGCGGCCAGTGGTCCCGCCTCCAGCACCTCCATGATCGAGTCGGCCCCCATGTGCGCCCCGAGCGGGGTGTCCAGCGCGATGCCCTGGAGGTAGGGGTCGACCGATACGTAGCGTGTCCTCAACAGCATTTCGTCGGGGGCGAGTTCGGTGTCGATCTCCTCCTCCACCTGCCCGTAGACCCGCCCGATGTCGGGGACGCCCTCGACGTGCTCGCGCACCACCCATTTCCTGGCCCTCATCCCGTTGCCTTCCTTTCCGCGAGGACCGGACGGCCCTCGGTGGCGGACCGTGTCTGCCGGGGGCCCACCGGAACGACCAGGTGGGTGGGGGGCGGCCCGCTCTCGTCGACGGACGCGGTGAACGTCCGGCCGTCGTCCCGGCAGATGAATTGCATGACGTGCCGGCCGGCCGCCGCCGCGCGGATCAGGCCGCCCGTGGTCGCCCATACGCCGGACTGGTAGAAGTTCCGCAGTCCCGGCAGGCCGGGGCCGTGTTTCTTGATGAGCTTCTCCAGCGTCTCCCCGCTCTCCACGAAGGGCTGCCAGCCGAGCACCGTGCCGTCGTAGTTGCCCGTGTAGCGGACCTGGGTGAGCGGGCTGGACACGTCGCGCACGGCGATCGCGTCCTTGATGCCGGGGTGCTGCCGTTCCAGGAGCGCGACGAGTGCCTCGCGGGCGCGGTGCTTGGCCGCGTAGTAGCCGCGGCCGTGACGCACCGGCAGGGTGTGCAGTTCCTGTCCGCCGCGGCTGCGGGTCACCTGTTCCGGGCCCTCGTCCAGGGCGCGCCAGGGGGCGATGTCGCAGAAGTAGGTGACGTAGGCGATGCTCGTTCCGCCCGGGGAGAGCTCCGGGTAGTGCCTGCTGCGGAACTGGACGTTGACGCTGGGGTGCCTGATGCCGGTCAGTTCGGCGGCTTCCGCCTCGTCGAGCAGATAGGTGGTGCAGGGGTCGGCGTCGGGGAAGTCGCGGCGCAGGCCGAGGAAGAGGGTGAAGTAGCCGGGGAACACCATGCCGGGCTGTTTGATGGTTCGGGTGTAGAGGTGGCGGTACGCCTCGTTGAGGTAGCGGCCCTTGAGCAGGTCCATCATCGTGGTGCGCCCGTCGCAGGCCGAGACGACGATGTCGGCGCGCAGTTCGCGCCCGTCGCTGAGCCGCACCCCCACGGCCCGGTCGTCCTCGACGAGCACCTCCTCGACCTTGGCGTTGTACGTCACCTCGCCGCCGAGTCCGAGGTAGCGCTGCTCGATCGACCGGGCCAGTCCGAGCGATCCGCCCTCGGGGACGCCCGCGGAGAGGTTGGCGTGCGAGGCGAGCTGGAAGTGGAACGGCAGTACGGGGAAGGCCGGGTGCTTCTCGTACAGGATGAAGTTGAACGCCTCGCGCAGCAGGGGGTCCTTGAACCTGGCCGAGTAGTCGGTCATCAGGGTGCTGATGGTCTTGCGCACGACGTTGAAGTACGGGATGAACGAGGCCAGCATGCGCCAGCGTTCCAGCGGCGGCATCAGTCCGACGGGTTTGAGGAACGGGTAGACGGCGAGGCACTTGCGGAAGGCGCGCAGCTGTTTGCAGAAGTCGCGGACGAGACCGGCGTCGGCGGGCGAGATCTCCGTGAGGTGGGCCTGGAGCCGGTCGGGGTCGGAGTAGAAGTACACGGACCGGCCGCACCGGCCGCGCACGACGTTGAACACGTCGAAGTGCCGCACCTCCTTGCCCTGCAGCGCGCCGAGCTCCAGCCAGATCTGGTGCATCTCGTTGCCGGGGCCGCTGCCCAGGAGCCAGCTGACGCAGGGGTCCAGGGTGAAGTCGCCGCGGTCCCAGGCCGTGCAGCAGCCGCCGGGCAGTTCGTGCATCTCCAGGACGTGGGTCCGGTAGCCGTTCATCCGGGCGTAGCAGCCGGTGGACAGGCCACCGAGCCCCGCGCCGATGATGATCATCGACTCGCGTTCGGATCGCGGCATGGATGTGTTCTCCTCGGTGGTCATGTGCGAATTTCCCCCGCGCGGCTCATGTGTGGATGTCCCCGCGCGCGGACCATTTGTCGAGCTGGGGCAGCCGGCCCAGCTTTCCGGGATGCCAGGGCCCGGTGCCGGGGCTCTCGGACGCCGTGAATCCGCGCCCCAGTTCGTCGCAGAGGTACTGGACGACGAAGCGGCCGGTGGAGGCGGCCCGGATCAGGCCGCCCATGCCGACCCACTGGCCCGCCATGGAGAATCCGCCCAGGCCGGGCAGGCGCATGCGGTCCTTGCCGACCAGCTTGGCCGCGATGTCGTCGGCGTCGGAGAACGCCTTCCAGGCCAGGATGGAGCCGTCGTGGTTGCCGGTGTAGCGCCGGGTCGTCGCCGGGGTGGCGATGTCGACCAGTTCGATGCGCTCGCCGGTGCCCGGCATCCGGCGTTCCAGGAATTCCCTCACGAATTCGGCGACTTGGCGTTTCTTGGCCCGGTAGTCCTTGCGGTCGGCGGCGCGCAGGTCCTTCCAGTACCCGAAGTCGCTGAAGTAGGTGCAGTGGACGACCGACCTCCCGGGCGGGGCGAATCCGTCCGAGTAGTCGGAGCGCAGCTGGACCACCACGCTGCCCTGCAGGGCGCCGGGCAGTCGCGCGGCGTCCTCGGGCGGGAGCAGGTAGGTGGTGCTGTGGGCGCGGTCGGGGCCCAGGTCGCCCTCGATGCCGACGAAGGCCGAGACCACGGCGGGGAACAGGGTGCCGGGGCGGTGCAGCAGTTCGTTGTACAGCTTGTCGATCCGCGGTCCGGTGTAGCGGCCCTGGAGCAGGCCGTGGATCGTGGTGTGGCCGTCGCAGGCCGAGACGACGTGGTCGGCGTAGTACCTCCTGCCGTTGCGCAGTTCGATCCCGACGGCGCGCCCGTCCTCGACCAGGATCCGTTCGACCCGTGCCCGGTAGGTGATCTCCCCGCCGAGCCCGGTGTAGCGATCCTCGATCGACCGGGCCAGGCCGAGTGAACCCCCTTGCGGGAAACCGGCGTTGTCGTGGTGGGCGCCGGCCATGTTGAACAGATACGGCAGGAGGGGGAAGCCCTCGGGGTCCTGGAAGAAGATGTTGCGGAACGCCCGGCGCAGCAACGGGTCCTGGAAGCGGTCGGCGAATTCGTGCATCGGGGTGGCCGCCGTGCGCCAGAACAGGCGGAAGGCGGGCAGGACGGTGCGCAGCATCGACGCCCGCTCGCGCACGGTGCGCAGTGCGGGAGCGGTCAGGAACGGGTACAGCTCGATGTCGAGGAACCGGCGCAGGTCGCGGCAGAACGAGCGGATCGGCCGGGCGTCGGCGGGCGAGAGTTCGAGCAGGTGCCGCTCCAGGCGGTCCGGGTCGTTGTAGAAGACCACTTCCCGCCCGGTCTCGTCGACGACCCGGTTGAACATCTCGAAGTTGGTGATGCTCTTGCCGTCGAGCGCCCCCAGCTCACGCCACACCTGGTTGGCCTCGTTGCCGGCGGCGGTGCCGATCAGCCATTCGATGCAGTAGTCGAAGATGTATCCGTCGCGCGACCAGGCCGTGCAGCAGCCGCCGGGCAGTACGTGTTTCTCGAAGATGCGGGACCGCATCCCGTTCATCTGCGCGTAGCACCCGGTGGACATCCCGGCGACGCCCGCGCCGATCACGATGACGCGGGGGCTGCCGTCCTTTCCCCCTTCCCGGGTGCTCCACGGGTCGGCCGTCTCAGCGGACATCGCTCGCGCCCTCCCGGATGATGCCGCGCACCAGCTCGGCGTTGCGGGTCACGTGCTTGGGGTCGAGCATGTCGGCGTGGATGCCCGAGCCGCGCAGCACGGCGGTGGCCGTGGTCGAGCTGCCGTGCCAGGTGCCGCGTGCGCCGGCGGCGTAGAGTTCCGTCTTCTCCTCGTCCGTGACGACGCTGACGGTCGCGGCCACCTCGCCGAGGTTCGGGGTGCGGCCGCAGAAGGCCAGGTATTCCGCGGCGTGGTCGAGGGTCTCGCGGGCGACCGCATCCGAACCGGTGTGCTTGCGCAGGTGTTCGGCGAGTTCGGCCTCGAAGGTCTCGATGTGTTCGTGACCGGGTTCGTAGGGTTCGATGATGCGGTACGAGTCCAGCACGATCACGTGGGCGACCTCGCGGCCGCGGCCCTCCAGTTCCTTGGCCACCTCGAAGGCGAGGTTCCCGCCGAGCGAGTAGCCGAGCAGCAGGCACTTGCCCTCGGGCCGGTGGGACTCGACGAGGTCGGCGTAGCGGACCACCTTGTCCGCACCGGGGACGTAGTTGAAGGCGATGAGCCGGTACTCGGGGAGCCGGTGGGCGAACTCCCGGTAGACGAGGCCGTGGCCGCCCGCGGGCGGGAAGCAGAACACGGTGGGTTCCCGGTCGCTGTTGAAGCTCAGGCAGGGCAGGTCGTCGAAGTCCCCTCCGGTGGCGAGGCGTTCCACGGTCGCGGCCATGCCGTGCAGGGTGGTGACCCGGTACAGCAGGCTGACGGGGATGCCGACGCCGAATTCCTTGCGCAGCCGGTGGATGAGCTCGATCAGTTTGATCGAGCTGCCCCCGACTTCGAAGAACTCGTGTGCCAGACCGGCCCGTTCCAGTCCGAGCAGTTCCCTCCAGTGCCGGGCCATGCTCACTTCGAACGGTGTGCTGAGCATCTCCTCGGGTTCGTCGTCGGCGTCGGGCCTGGGCTCGGGCAGGGCGGCGAGGTCGACCTTTCCGTTGGCGGTCAGCGGCAGCCGCGGCAGGGCGGTGAAGTGTGCGGGAACCATGTAGGCGGGCAGCAGGTCGGCGAGGTGCCGGCGCAGCGCGCGCCGGTCCAGTTCCGTGCCGGGTGCCGGTACGCAGTAGGCGCAGAGCATTCCCTCGCCCCGGGCGTCGGGGCGGACCGTGACGACCGCGCCGGCCAGTGCGGGCCATTGGGCGAGGTGTGCCTCGATCTCTCCGATCTCGATCCGGTGGCCGCGGAGCTTCACCTGGCCGTCGATGCGTCCGAGCAGGTGGATCCGGCCCTCGGCGTCCCAGCGGGCCGCGTCGCCGCTGCGGTAGAGGCGTTCGGGGCCTGCGCCGGGTTCCCGGCTCAGGGTGCGGGTGACGAAGCGGCGGGCGGTCAGTTCCGGGTCGCCGGCGTAGCCGAGGGCGACGCCGTCGCCGCCGATCCACAGTTCGCCCGGCACCCCGGGCGGTACGGGTTCGCCGTGGCGGTCGAGCACGTGCAGCGTGCTGTTGCCCAGGGGCCGTCCGACGGGCACGGTCCGTCCGGGTTCCAGGTCGTCGAGGGGGCCTTCGAAGAAGGCGCTGTCGATGGTGGCCTCGGTGACCCCGTAGGAGTTGAGCAGCCGGGTGTCCGGTCCGCACAGTCCGCGCAGCCGCCGGTACTCCCCCGCCTTCCACACGTCGGAGCCGACGATCAGCAGGCGCATGAAGTCCAGCCGTCGTCCCTCGCGTTCGCAGTGGTCCATGAGGCCGCGTACGACGGCGGGCACGAATTCGGCGCAGTCGACGTGTTCCTCGCGCATGGTGGTGTACAGGCGCTCGGTGTCGAAGAGCAGGTCGCGGTCGACCAGGACCAGGTTGCCGCCCGAGCACAGCGCGCGCACCACGTCGCCGGTGAAGACGTCGAAGGACGGGGCGGCCATCTGGAGGTGCACCCGCACGTCGTGGTCCAGCCGGTACTCCTGGTGCCAGGCCCAGTAGGCCGAGGCGAGGCTCCGGTGGCTCACCTGCACGGCCTTGGGGAGGCCGGTCGAGCCGGAGGTGTTGATGACATACGCGGGCGTGTCGAGGCACGCCTCGTCGTCGGCGGGCCCCGTGGTTCTCGGCCCGTCCTCCCCGAGGGGCGTCTCGTGCAGTTCCCGCAGTGTCAGGGTCCGGGCCGGGAGTCCCGCCATCCGGTCCCGGCAGGTGTCGTCCTCGACGACGACGAGGGTGACGGCCGCGCTGCGTACCGTGTGGGCGACGCGGTCGGCCGGGTGGTCGGGCGGGACCGGGAGGTACGCGGCACCGGTCTTGAGCACCGCGAGCAGGGCGACGACGAGCTCCGGCGACTTCTCCAGGCAGAGCGCCACCACGGAGCCGCTGCCCGCGCCGAGTCCTCGCAGCCGGCGGGCCAGCTCCCCGGACCTGCGGTCCAGTTCCGCGTACCTCATCCGGTGGGGCGTGCCGTGGCGGGTCGGAACGGTGAGGGCTACGGCGTCCGGGCGGCGGGCGGCGACCTCGCCGAACAGCCGGTGCACCGGGCGCGGGCGGTCCGTCCCCGGCTGTCGTGCCGCGGCGTTCCGGGCGCCGCTCCATTCGCCGACCAGCAGCTCGCGTTCCTGGGCCCCGGTCATCTCCAGCCGGCTGGTGGGACGGTCGGCCGGTGCCTTGGTCATGCTGTCGAGCAGGGTGGTGTAGTGCGCCGCCATCCGCTGCATGGTCTCGGGCAGGAACAGGTCGGTGTTGTACTTCAGCACGCAGTGGAAGCGGTGTTCCGCCTCGTCCTCGTAGACGGAGAGCGTGACGTCGAACTGCCCTTCCTCCTCGGGGAGTTCGATGTACTGGAGCCGGTAGCCGTACTTCTCGGTGGCGACCTTGTGGGTGAGCAGGATGAACATCGCCTGGAAGACCGCGGAGCGGCTCGGGTCGTGCTGGAGCCCGAGCTCGTCCACCAGCAGGACGAACGGGTACTCCTGGTTGTCCAGCCCGCCCAGCACGGTGGTCCGCACCTGTTGCAGCAACTGGGCGGTCGTCGGGTCGCCGGACAGGTCCGCGTGCAGCGGGAGCGGGTTGACGAAGTAGCCGTAGACCGAGGCGAAGTCCTGCTCGGTCCGGCCGGTCACCGGGCTGCCCACGATGACCTGGTCCTGGCCCGAGTAGCGCTGCAGCAGCAGGTAGTAGGCGCTCAGCAGCACCATGAACGGGGTCACGTCGTGCTCGCGGGCCAGCTCGTGCACCCGGGCGCTGAGACCGGTGTCCAGGACGAAGAACTCCGACGCCCCGTTGTGCGTCTGCACGGCGGGCCGGGGTTTGTCGACGGGCAGTTCCAGGGTCGGCACCTGGGCCGGCAGGTGGGAGCGCCAGTAGTCGAGCATGCGCGGTGCCGCGGGTCCGGCCAGGAAGCGGTTCTGGGCGTTCAGGAAGTCGAGGTAGCGCGCGGTGACGGGCGGCAGCGAGGGTGCCTGCCCCTGGCGCAGTCCTTCGTACACCGCGAGGAGTTCCTCGATGAAGGTGAACGTCGAGATCGCGTCGGAGACGATGTGGTGGACCGCTTTCATGATCACCCAGCGGTCACGGCCGCGCTTGAAGAGGCGGAAGCGGAACAGCCGGTCGTGCTCGAGGTCGTAGGGCCTGCGGTACTCGGCCACGATCGTGCTGTGGATGTCCTCCCACTCCTGGTCCTGCACGTCGAACAGCGCGACGTCGGGTTCGGTGTCCGGCGAGACCTGTTGCAGCGGGACGCCGTCCACCGTGAGGAAGTTGGTCCGCAGCGCGGGGTGACGGGCGACCATGCAGCGGACGGCCTCGAACATCAGGTCCGGGTCGAGCTCGACCCGGACCTCGACGGCGCCGCCGATGTTGTACGCGTAGCCGTCGGGGTTGAGCTGCCGGAGGAACCACAGGGCCTTCTGGTTCTGCGTCAGCGGGTGGCGCAGTTCGTCCTCGAACACCTCCACCTCGCCCGCGCCGTCCCCGCCCGCCTCGTGGGCCACCGCCTCGGCGAGGCCGTCGTGGAGCTGCTGGATCAGCTCGCCGACCGGGGTGCCGCTGAGCAGTGCCACCACGGGCGGGGCGACGCCGAGTTCGGAGCCGAGCCGGGCGCGCAGTTCCATCGCCAGGAGGGAGTCGAGCCCCAGCGCGTTGAGCCCTGCCTGCGGGTCGATCCGTTCCGGGCCGGTCCGCAGCACCAAGGCGGTCAGGGCGGTGAACCGCCCGGCCACCAGGGCCAGGCGTTCCGCCGCGTCCGCCGCGCGGAAGAGGTCGAGGATGCCCTCGCCCGTCCCGTCGGCCTTCCCGGCCGGGGCCGTCCGCGCCAGCTCGGCCACCAGCGCGGGCGGTGTCGCGTACCAGGCCAGGAACACCGGCCAGTCCACGACCGTCGCGACGAGCAGCTGGGGCCGGTCCTGGCCGATGACGCGTTCCAGGACCGCCATGCCGACGTCGGGGGCGAGCGAGCTCATCCCCCGGCTGTGGAGGTAGTGCCCGACCAGTCCCAGTTCCTCGATCATGCCGGTGGCCCACGGCCCCCAGTCCAGGCTCAGGCCCGGCAGGCCGAGCGCCCGGCGGTGCTGGGCAAGCGCGTCCAGGAACGCGTTCCCCGCGGCGTAGTTGGTCTGGCCCGCCGTGGTCAGCAGCGAGGCGATCGAGGCGAACAGGACGAAGTGGTCCAGCGGTTCGTCGCGCAGATGGCGGTGCAGCAGGTAGGCGCCGACGGCCTTGGGGTCGTGGGCGTCGGCGAAGGTCTGCCGGTCCATGTCCGGGACGAGGGTGTCGCGGACCTGGCCCGCCAGGTGGAACACCCCGCGGACCGGCAGCGGGTCGGTGCTGCGGTGGGTCTCCAGCCAGGAGGTGAACGCGGCCTCGTCGGTGATGTCGAGCGGTGCCAGGACGACCCGCGCCCCGAGCGCCTCCAGTTCCCTGACGAAGGCGGCGGCACGGCCCGGGGCGCCGGCGGGGTCCAGCTCGCGCCAGGCGGAGCGCTCCGGCAGCGCGGTGCGTCCGATCAGGATCAGGCTGCGCGCCCCGCGTCGCACGAGCGTCCGGCAGAGCAGCCGGCCGAGCGCTCCGAAGGCTCCGGTGACGAGGTAGTTGGCATCGGTGCGCAACCTCAGCGGGAGGGGGTGGGTGAGCCCCTCGGCCTGCCGGATCCTGCTGGTGAGGCGGTTCGCGCCGCGCAGCGCGATCTCCTCCTCGTCGTCGTTCAGCAGTTCCCGCAGCAGGGCCCGGGCCTCGGCGCGGTGTCCGTCCTCGCCCCGTGTGCCGGGGTCCAGGTCGATCAGCTTGCCGGGGTGGGAGGTCAGTTCCTGGTGCCTGAGCACCCGGCCGACGCCCCAGGCGGGCGCTCCCAGGGGTTCGACCTTCTCGCCGGGTTCCACGGGCTGCGCGCCGCGGGTCACGATGTGCAGCCGGCCCGTCGCACCGCGGCGGAGCAGTGTGCGGGCGAGGGCGATCAGTGAGTACGCCCCGGTCCCGCTGTGCCGTACGAGGTCCTGCGGGGTGGCGTCGTCGAGGTGCGGCAGGTCGAGGTTCCACAGGTGGACGACGGTGCCCGCGGATGTCGTGCCCTGCTCTCCGTCGGCCAGGTCGGTGAGGAGCCGCTCCAGGTCGGCGGCGGAGTCCGGGGCGACGGTGAACTCCCGTCCGTCGTCGCTCCTCCGGTACGTGTCTCCCGGACGGACCAGGCGGCAGCGTCCGCCGCGCTCGGTGAGCAGGGCGCTCAGGGCGTCGCCGACGCCCCGGCCGTCGGCGAACACGAGCCAGTCGCCGTCGGCGGACACCTCTTCGGCACCGGCCTCGGCCGGGGCGGCGTTCCCGTCCGACGCGAAGGGCCTGTCGGTCCAGACGGTTTCGGCGAGCCAGGAGTCGATCGTGCCGAGGCCGACCGCGGTGGACGCCTTCTCCACGTCGGCGGCGCGGAAGCCGTGGATGGTGCCGAGGGTTTCGCCGTCGTCCGTGTGGACGGTCATGTCACCGACGAGTTCGTCCGCGTCCTCGCGGGTCACCGTCGCGTGCACCCAGATCGGCCGGTCCCCCACCGGGGCCAGGCACATCTCGTCGATCGACAGTGGCAGGCGGATGCCGGAGGGCGGCCCGTCCGGTGTCCCCCCGGCCCCGTCGTCGGCGAGCCGTGTCGCCAGCAGTGACTGGAAGCAGGCGTCGAGCAGCACGGGGTGGATGTGGTGTCCGGCCGCGTCGTCGCCGATCGCCGCCGGCGGACGGAGCCTGGCGAGCACTTCGCCGGAGCCGATCCACACCTCCTCGATGGCCCGGAACGCGGCACCGTAGTGGTAGCCCAGGGCGGCCAGTGCCGTGTAGCAGTCCTCCCCGGTCAGCCTGCGCCGGGCGCGTGCCCGCAGGGCCCCGGTGTCGGTCGGGGGTCCGGCGGGGCGCGGTTGTCCGGAGCGTACGACGCCGCCGGCGTGCACCGCCCGGTCGTTCTCGTCCTGCCCGGCCGACGCGATCGTGAACGCCGCGTTCTGCGACGAGAGGGTCAGGCGCACGTCCCGGTCCTCGCCCTCGGGCAGGAACAGGGCCTTGCGGAACTCGATGTCCGTCAGCACGGCATGGGTGCCGCCGGTCAGGGAGCGGACGGCCTGGATGGCCATTTCCAGGTACCCGGCCGCCGGGAAGACCACCGTGGACTGGATGCGGTGGTCGTCGAGGTAGGGCAGTCGCTCGGTGTCCAGGGTCGCGTGCCAGGTGGGTTCGGTGTCCGTCGTGCGGCGGCCCAGCAGGGGGTGGTCCACCTGGCCGAGGCGTACCTGGGCGACCGGTGCGGGCTCCGTCCAGTAGCGGTCGCGCCGCCACGGGTACCGGGGCAGGGTCACCGGCCTGCCCGCCGGGTGGAGGGCGTCCCAGGCGATGGGGACGCCGAGGTTGTGGAGTTCGGCCAGCGAGGTGGCGAACCGTTCCGGTTCGTTCTCCTGGCGGCGGATCGACGGCAGGGTCCGGACGGTCGTCCCCCGGTTCTCCAGGCACTCGCGGATGGAGTGGGCGAGCACCGGGTGGGGGCCGATCTCCAGGAACAGGCCGTACCCGTCGTCGGCGAGCCGGTCGACGGCGGCGCGGAAGCGGACCCGGTCGCGGACGTTCTTCCACCAGTAGTCCGCGTCCAGTTCGGTGCCGTGCGCCGTGCCCTCCTGTCCGGTCAGGTAGACCGGTACCGTCGCCGCCCGGGGGGTGATGCCGTCCAGCGAGGCCAGCAGCTCGTCCTTGATCGATTCCATGCCCGCGCTGTGGTAGGGCACCTGCACCGTCAGGAACTTGGCGAAAACCTGCTCCGCTTCCAGTTCCCGGGCCAGTTCGGCCAGTGCGTCCCGGTCACCGGCCAGGGTGACCGCCGACGGGCTGTTGACCGCCGCCACGGACACCCGGTCCCCGTACGAGGCCACCCGGCGCTGGGCCTCCGCCTCGGGCAGGCTCACGGCGAGCATGGTGCCCGTTCCCGTCAGTTTCTGCTGGAGCCGGCTGCGGTGCAGCACGATCCTGACCGCGTCCTCCAGGGTGTAGACCCCCGCCTCGTAGAAGGCGGCGGCCTCACCGGTGCTGTGGCCGACCACGGCGTCGGGCCGCACTCCGTAGTGGCGCCACATGGCCGCCAGTCCCACCTGTACGGCGAAGTTGGCGGGCTGTGCGAGCCAGGTCTCGCCCATGCGCGACCCGGACTCGTCGGCGTTCATCTCCTCGATCAGGGACCAGCCCGCGATCGAGCGGATGATCCGGTCGCAGCGGGCGACCGTGTCCCGGAACACCTCGTCGCCCTCGAACAGCTGGCGTCCCATCCCCCACCACTGCGGTCCCATTCCGGTGAAGACCCAGACCAGGCCGCGTTGTTCGGCGTCGAGCCGTCTGCCGTGGGTGATGCCGGGGCGCGGTTCCCCGTCGAGGAACGCGGCGAGCCCCTCGTCCAGTTCGGCCCGCGAGGAGTACACGACGGAGAGCCGCGAGTCCAGGTGCTGGCGGCGCCGGGCCAGGGTGTGGCCGAGGTCGGGCAGCGACACCTCGGTGCCGTTCTCCCCCGCCAGCTCGCGGCGGATCCCGGCCGCCACCTCCGGCAGCGCCTCCGGGGTGTGGGCGGTCAGCGGAAGGATGTTCCAGGCCCGTTCGTCGGGTTCGCCCGGCCGTGCGTCCCGTACGGGTGCCTCCTCCAGCACGACGTGCGCGTTGGTGCCGCCGAAGCCGAACGAGTTCACCCCGGCCCGTGCGGGGCCCTCGTGCTCGGGCCACCGGGTCGCCTCGACCGGGATGCGGTACGGGGACGTGGCCTGGTCGATGGCGGGGTTGACCCGGTCCAGGTTGATGTGGGGCGGGATGAGGCGGTGCTTGAGGCAGAGCACGGTCTTGATCAGCCCGGCGATGCCCGCCGCCGATTCGGTGTGCCCGATGTTCGCCTTGACGGAGCCCACGTAGCAGGCGGCGTCCGGCCTGCGGCCCTCGGCCAGTGCCCGGCTCAGGGCGTTCGCCTCGATGGGGTCGCCGACGGGGGTGGAGGTGCCGTGCGCCTCCACGTACTGGAGGTCCCCGGGCGTGATGCCGGCCTCGCCGCAGACGCGCCGGATGAGGGAGACCTGGGCGTCCGCGTTGGGCACGGTGATGCCGTTGGTACGGCCGTCCTGGTTGACCCCCGCGCCGAGGATCACCGCATGGATCGGGTCGCCGTCGCGCAGGGCGTCGTCCAGGCGCTTGAGGGCGACGATCCCGACGCCCTCGGCCCGTACGTAACCGTTGGCCGCGGCGTCGAACGCGCGCGAGCGGCCGTCGGGTGACAGGAATCCGCCCTTCGTCTCGGCGATGGTGTATTGCGGTGCCATGTGCAGCAGCACCCCGCCGGCCAGTGCGAGGTCGGTCTCCCGCTTGTTGAGGCTCTGGCAGGCGAGGTGCACCGCCACCAGGGAGGAACTGCACGCGGTGTCGATCGACAGGCTGGGGCCGCGGAAGTCGAAGCAGTACGAGAGACGGTTCGAGACCATCGTCATCATGGTGCCGGTGGCGGTGTGCGAGGCCAGCGAGGAGAAACCCAGGTCGGAGAACTGGAGGATCTTGTAGTCCAGGGTGAACGCCCCGACGAACACGGCGGTGTTGCTGCCGGCGAGCTCCGCCGGGCGTTGGCCGCCGTCCTCCAATGCCTCCCAGGCGACCTCCAGCAGTTTGCGCTGCTGGGGGTCCATGTGGTCCGCCTCGCGCGGGCTGATGCCGAAGAAGGCGGGGTCGAACTCGTCGAAACCGTCGATGTATCCGCCCCGGCCGCCGATCAGCCGTCCGGGTTTCTCCTTGTGCCGGCTGCCGAGTGTGCCGACGTCGTAACGATTCGACGGTGTCGGTGTGATGCAGTCCTTGCCCTCCATGAGATTCTGCCAGTACGTGCGGGGGTCCGACGCACCGCCGGGCAGGCGGCAACCCATGCCGATGATCGCCACTTTGTCGCTCACAGAGGCACTGTTCACGTCGGGCAAGGTCGTACTCCTCAAGTCATGGCGCCGCGGCACGGCACGGATAAGAGAGAGAAGAGGGGATACGGGAAACGGTGTGGATTTCCGGGCGCTGCCGATGCCCGGCCGTACGCTCTCTCGGAGCCGTGCGGCCGTGCACCGGTGCGGTCCCGGGTCCGTGCTGTTTCCCGTGGGAAGGGGTGGTTCAGGAGGAACCGGCCCCGCCCCTCTTCACACGGCGCAGGGGATGGAGAAGGCTGGCGACGATCTCCCCGGTGCGGGGGAATGTCGCGGGGTCGCCGAGTCCGACGGCGACCGGTTCACGGCCGGGCCGCCAGGTGTAGCTGTCGAAGGCGTGGTCCCAGATCGACAGATCGGAACCGTAGTGGCCCGCCTCGGACAGATCGGTGCTGTGGTGCAACCGGTGCTGTTCGGGGCTGGCGAACACATGGTTGAGCCGGCCGATGCGTACGTCGATGTTTGCGTGGACGAAATATCCCTGGGCGGCCACGAAAAGCCCGACGACGAATACGGATTCACGGGAGAAACCGACCAGCGCCAGGGCCAGCTGAACAAACCCTTGGGCGAGGACGATATCAAGGACATGATTGACGCCATTATTGGCGACGTTGACTTTTTCCGGCACATGATGCACGCCATGGAATCGCCATAGTATCGCATTTGTGTGACCGAGCCGGTGCACGAGATAACTGGCGAGTGACCCGGTCAACAACGCTCCGGGAATTTCCACCCAGAGATTGAACATCGGCTCGTCCGGGGATATCAGGGAAACCATCGTGGAGACCAGGTACTGCGCGACGGCACTGGCCACCATCGTCAGCGCGAAGTAGATGCCGTACCAACGCCACTCCCTGGGGTTCGGATGCCAGGCGCGCCGGTACGGAATCAGGCGTTCGAGAACAGCGAGATACCCGATGACGCCGAGCAGGAAGAACGGGCTCACCCGATCGGGGTCCCAGTCGAGACACAGCGCCATGACGGCCACCGAGACCGTGCCCACCAGCAGGAGCGGGTACCCCGACACGCGCAGGACCGCGCGCGCCGGCGGCAGGGATCCCTCGGCCCCGCGGGCGGGACCGGCATCCGATTCCGGTTCACCGCCGGGCAGCGGCTCACGATTTTCCACTCACAGCACCTTTACGAAAGGAACCAGCACAGAAGGGCGCGGACCGGGAAGGAGAAAGCCTTTCGCACCGTCCCGGGGCATGCCGGAACAGCACGTCGGCCGCCGCCTGTCACGCACGGATGAATCCTGGTCCGCTCGGATGGTGCGAGTCGCCCCACGGGTCCCATGGATCCGGGTGCGACCGCCGGGCGAACCCGCCCTACTAATTTTTCCCCGATCACCGGCCTCAACCGTCGAATTCAAGCCTCACGCCGACACCCGGAGCACCCACGAAAAGAATCATCAGCCCGTTCGATTCCCCCTGGACGGAGTGGATAAGAGTGACGAATCGTAAATCACCGAACCGGTCATAAGCATGACCGTTAATAATACTGATCTGATTTTTCTTTTCGGCTTTCGAATTCCTTCGACCGTGCCGGGGCGACGACCGCGTCGGGCCGGGACATGCGCGGCACCGCGTCGGGCCGGGACGCGCATGACACCACATCAGGCCGAAACGTATCCGCGGGCGCGTACGAGGTCGCGCGCGAGGCGAGTGAAGGCCCGGGCGGCGGCGCTCCGGTAGGCGCCTTCGCGGCGCAGGAGGGTGACCGTGCGGGCGGGCAGGGCCGGGTCGAGCGGGACGGGGACGAGGCGGGGGTTGTCGTGGGTGATGGCGTCGGGCAGGACGGTGACCAGCGGGGTGCGTTCGACGATCTCGGTCAGGGCCTGCACCGAGTTGGCCTCCACCACGATCCGCGGCTCGATCCCGTGGGCCGAGAAGTAGGCGTCGATGTGGCCGCGGGTGGCGAAGTCGCCGCTGAGGAGCGCGAGTCGGCGTTCCGCGAGGTCCCGGACCGGCAGCGGCCGGTCGCGGTCACCGGCGTGAGGAAGCCCGGTGACGAGGCCGAGGGTCTCGGTGAACAGCTCCGCCGCGCCGATGCCGGGCAGATGGGGCCCATGGAAGGCGATCCCGAGATCCGTCTCGTCGGCCAGCAGCCCGGCTTCGATGTGGTCCTGGGTCATCTCCCGGAGGGTCAGGGTGATGCCGGGGTGCCGGGCGTGGAGTTCCGCGGTGAGCGGGCCGACGAGGTAGGCGGTGAAGGTGGGTGTCACCGCCAGCCGCAGATGCCCCCGGGACAGGTCGGCCACGTCCATCACGGCGCGCTCGGCTGCCGCCAGGTCGCGCAGCGCGCGGCGGGCGTAGTGCACATAGGTCTCACCCGCGTCGGTGAGCCGCACGGTGCGTCCCGTGCGGTCGAGCAGCTGTACGCCGACGGCCCGCTCCAGTTGCTTGATCTGCTGGGAGAGGGTCGGCTGGGAGATGCGCAGGTCCTCCGCGGCACGGGTGAAGTTGGCGTGCTCGGCGACGGCGAGCAGATAGCGCAGATGACGGAGTTCCGGGGCCATGACAGAACTATAGATGCCATCGATGGCAGTCATGTTTATTGCGTCTTGGACGCTATAGACGCAGGTCGTGCATGGTGGATCTCGTCAGCCTCACCGGCCGGCAGATTCCGAAGGGAGTGACCGTGCACGATCTGAGCGAGGGCATCGCGCGTTTCCAGCAGGACGTCTTCCCGGCCAAGGCGGAGCTCTTCGCCCGCCTGGCCGGCACCCACCGGCCGACGACGCTGTTCATCGGCTGCTCCGACGCCCGTGTGGTGCCGGAGCTGATCACCCAGAGCGAGCCGGGCGAGCTGTTCGTCATCCGCACGGCGGGCAACCTCGTCCCCGCCCACACCCCCGGACCGGACGGTGTGGCGGCCAGCATCGAGTACGCGGTCGCCGTCCTCGGCGTCACGGACATCGTGGTGTGCGGGCACTCCGCCTGCGGCGCGATGACCGCCCTGGCCGAGCGCCACGACCTCAGCGACGCACCCGCGATCGCCGGCTGGCTGCGTCACGCGGACGCCTCCGTGGCTCGCACCGCCGCCGTCGGGCCGGGGGCCGCGAAGGTGACGGCGCTGGTGCGCGAGAACGTGCTCAGCCAGCTGGCGAACCTGTCCACCCACCCCTCGGTGGCGCGTGCCACGGCCTCCGGCGCGCTCACCCTGCACGGCTGGGTCTACGACATCGCCACCGGCACCGTCGACCGGCTCGGCACCGTCGGCCGGCCGCCGGCCCTCACTGCCTGACTCCTCCCCGCCTTCCCTCACACGGCTCCCGTCCTGGAGCCGCGCCCCGAACCCGCCGTTCCGTCCCGTTCCGGCGAACGGCACACCCCGAAAGGAAAACCCTCCCATGGTGCACGCACAGTTCGACGCCACCGCCCGTCAGGACCTCGCCGCCAAGGCCGTCGCGGCCAAGACGCGCAAGGACGTGTCGTGGCAGCAGATCGCCGACGCCGCGGGCCTGTCGGTCGCCTTCGTCACCGCCGCCGTGCTCGGCCAGCACGCGCTGCCCGAGGCCTCGGCCGCGGCCGTCGCCGAGCTGCTGGGTCTGGACGAGGACGACGCGGCGCTGCTGCAGACCATCCCGACCCGCGGTTCCATCCCCGGTGGCATCCCCACCGACCCGACGATCTACCGCTTCTACGAGATGCTCCAGGTCTACGGCACCACGCTGAAGGCCCTGGTCCACGAGCAGTTCGGGGACGGCATCATCAGCGCGATCAACTTCAAGCTGGACGTCAAGAAGGTCGCCGACCCCGAGGGCGGCGAGCGCGCGGTGATCACCCTGGACGGCAAGTACCTGCCGACCAAGCCCTTCTGACCCGGCCCGTCCGACAGGCAAACGGGGCGGTCCGTGCCGACGACACCGCCGGGCCGCCCCGCCCCCACCGGGCGCCTTCGCGCCCGCCCCTCCCGGAAGGAAATCCCGTGGACTTCGCACAGCGCACCATCGGCCTCGCCCGGCGCAACGTCGACGAGGGCGGCCGGCCGTTCGCGACCGTCATCGTCAAGGACGGCAGGATCCTGGCCGAGTCGGCGAACAAGGTCGCCCAGAACGGCGATCCGACCGCGCACGCCGAGATCCTCGCCATCCGCGAGGCGTGCCGGAAGCTGGGCACCGAGCACCTGACCGGCACCACCATCTACGTACTGGCCCATCCCTGCCCGATGTGCCTCGGTTCCCTCTACTACTGCTCGCCCGACGAGGTCGTCTTCCTCACCACCCGCGAGGAGTACGAGCCCCACTACGTGGACGACCGCAAGTACTTCGAGCTCGACAACTTCTACGAGGAGTTCGCCAAGAGCTGGGACGAGCGGCGCCTCCCGATGCGCCATGAGCCGCACGAGGCCGCGGTCGACGTCTACCGGGCGTGGCAGGAGCGCAACGGCGGCGAGCGCCGCGTGGCGGGCGCCCCGACGGGCTGAGCCACCGGGCACCGGATCTCGGGCCGCCGACCGCACCCGGGGGCCCCGGACCCGTTCGCACGGTCAGGCGGTCATGGGCCGGTCCCCCGGGGCGATGGGCGCCGGCAGCGCCGTGGAGCCGCTCAGATAGCGGTCCGCGGCGGCAGCGGCGGACCGTCCCTCCGCGATGGCCCACACCACGAGGGACTGGCCTCGCCCCGCGTCCCCCGCGACGAAGACGCCGGACACCGTCGCCGGCCCGGCCGCGAAGCCCTCGTCCCTGGCGAAGTTCCCCCGGTCGTCCAGGGCGAGTCCGAGCTGCCGCATCAGTCCCGTGCCGCGTTCGGGGCCGTGGAAGCCGAGGGCGAGCAGGACCAGGTCCGCCGGGATGCCGTGTTCGGTGTCCGGAAGCGGCGCCCTGGTTCCGGTCTCCACCTCCACGAGGCGCAACGCGCACACCCGGCCGGTCCGGTCCCCCTCGAAGCTGAGGGTGGCCGAGGAGAAGACCCGGGGGTCCGCACCCTCCCGCACCCGGGCCTCCTCGTGGGCGTGGGACACCCGGTAGACCTTCGGGTGCACGGGCCAGGGCTCGGCGTCCCGCCGTTCCTCCCCCGGCTCCGGGTTGATGTCCAACTGCACCACGGAGGCGGCCCCTTGGCGCAGGGCGGTGCCCATGCAGTCCGAGCCGGTGTCCCCGCCGCCGATGATGACCACGTGTCTGCCCTCTGCCGTGACGACCGGCGAGGGGCGGTCGCCCTCGGCGACCCGGTTGGCCAGGGTCAGATAGTCCATCGCCTGGTGGACGCCGCCCAGTTCGCGCCCGGGGACGGGCAGTTCCCGCCGCTCCCCCGCGCCGACGGCGACGACGAGCGCGTCGTGCCGCGCGGCGAGTTCGGCGGCGTCGAGGTCGACTCCGACGTCCACCCCCGTACGGAATTCGGTGCCCTCGGCCCGCATCTGCCCGATGCGCCGGTCCAGGTGGTGTTTTTCCATCTTGAACGCGGGGATGCCGTAGCGCAGCAGCCCGCCGACGCGGTCGGCGCGCTCGTAGACGGTGACGGTGTGGCCGGTGCGGGTGAGTTGTTGCGCCGCGGCCAGGCCCGCGGGGCCGGAGCCGATGACGGCGACGGTCCTTCCGCTGGGCCGGGCGGGCGGGCACGGTGCGGCGTACCCGCGTTCCCAGATCTGGTCGGCTATCGCCTGCTCGACGTTCTTGATGGTCACCGGGGCCGCGTCGATGGCGAGCACACAGGCGTCCTCGCACGGTGCGGGGCAGAGCCGCCCGGTGAACTCCGGGAAGTTGTTCGTCGCGTGCAGCCGCTCGGCGGCCGCCCGCCAGTCCTCCCGTCTCGTGTACGCGTTCCACTCGGGGACGAGGTTTCCCAGGGGGCAGCCGTGGTGGCAGAACGGTATGCCGCAGTCCATGCAGCGGCCGGCCTGTTCGCGGACCAGAGGGAGGAGCGCCTGCCCTGCGTGGACCTCGTTCCAGTCGCCCAGCCGTTCCCGGACCGGCCGTGCCGGGACGGGGCGGCGGGGGAATCTGAGGAAGCCGTGCGGGTCGGTCATGGCCGCCTCCATCGCTCACTCGCGGTGTGCAGGCGTTTTTGTCAGCGTACGCCCGCTCCGTCGACCGGCACACCGCACCGGCTCGCCCCTCCGGTCCGGCCGGGGCGGTTACCGGCGGGTCGCACGACGACGCATGAATGGTATGGACATGACCAATCGCCCTGACTAGTCTCGAAGTTGGTCTAGACCTAGTGGGGTGGACGTGTGTCCCCCACTCGCCTCTCAGCGCCCACACCTCCCCAGGAGCGAAGCATGCGCAGAAGGATCACCTCGTTAGTAATCGGTCTCGGGATCACCGGGGCCTCCCTCCTCGTCACCACCGGCAGCGCACAGAGCCACGGCTACACCGACGCCCCCATCAGCCGTCAGCAGCTGTGCGGCAACGGCACCGTGCGCAACTGCGGCCAGATCCAGTGGGAGCCGCCGAGCGTCGAGGGACCGAAGGGCTTCCCCGCCCGCGGGCCGGTCGACGGCACCATCTGCGCCGGCGGCATCGGCCGGTTCTCCGAACTCGACGACCCGCGCGGCGGCAACTGGCCCGCGACCCAGGTCACCGCCGGGCAGAGCTACACCTTCCGCTGGCGCATCTCGGCCCGGCACGCCACGACCGACTTCCGGTACTACATCACCAGGGACGGCTACGACCCCACCAAGCCCCTCACCCGGGCCGACCTGGACCCCCAGCCGTTCCTGACCGTGCCCTTCGGCGGCCGGCTGCCGACATCCACCGTGACCCATGCCGGGGTCCTGCCGCAGAAGTCGGGCAAGCACCTGATCCTCGGCGTCTGGACGATCGCCGACACCGGCAACGCGTTCTACGCCTGCTCGGACGTCACCTTCTGAGCCCGGTCCGCACCCGTACGAGCCGCTGTCCGGGGTGGGCCCGCCCCGGACAGGGGATCCGCCCGGCGGCCTTCCGGGGCGTGTCCCGGAAGGCCCGTCCGGCCGTGAACGGCCTGGCCGACCCGTTTTCCCGGCCGGTCCCACCACCGCGTCGCCGCCCCGACGGCCCCGCGGTCATTCGGCGGCGGCGAGCCGGGGCCGCGGCCGGAGGGTGACGAGCGCGATCCCGCCGCAGCACACCGCGAGGAGCAGCAGCTCGGCCGGCGAGGGGACGGGCGCGGTGCCCAGCGCCCAGTCGCCCAGCCGCACGGTGAAGGGAACGGCCAGCTGCACGGCGGCCGTGAAGACCGGTCCGCGGAGCAGGATGAGCCGGTGCTGCACGAGGTAGGCGGGCGCGTAGACGGCCGCGCCCAGCACGACGATCCCGCCGGTCGCGGCGGGTGTCGGGGGGTGGGCGATCAGCGCGGGCAGGGCCATCGGGAGCAGCAGGCAGGTGGCGGCCGCGAGCAGCACGGGCAGCACGGCGAGCGGCGGCAGCCCCGACAGCCGTTCCTTGTACAGGAATCCGTACACGGCGAAGGCGGCGGTCGCCGCCGCCACGAGCAGCAGCCCCGCCCCGTCCGCGTCGCCCGCTTCCGCGCCGAGCGCCGCGTACCCGGCCGCCGCCGCGCAGGCCAGCACCGCCCCCGCCACCTTGCGCGGCCCGGACCGTTCGGCGAAGAACAGCGCGCCGACCGCCACCGATGCGCACGGCATCAGCGCGACGACGAGGTTGGTGAGCGAGGTGCCGATGCGCGGGATGGCCAGGAGGGTTCCTGCCGCGTACCCGGCGAATCCGAGCAGGCCCAGCAGCCAGACGGTGCCCGGCCTGGCCGCGGCCCGGCGCAGATCGGCCCGGCCGTCCGCGGTGGTGGCGGCGACGGCGGTGAGCACCGCGCAGCACACGGCGGTCCGGCCCACGGCGACGATCAGCGGATCGGTACCGGTGACCAGGGCGCCGGAGAGCAGCCAGGTGCCGGAGAGCAGCAGGACGAGGACGGCCGGCAACACGTGACCCTTCCGTGGGTGGCGGGGAACGCGGCGTGGTGGGGACCCGAACTCACCGGCCCCGCACGGCCGTTCCTCCGCACCGCCCGTCGCTTTCCTGTAGGCGCCAACTATAACGACGGATGCCGTCCGGGTCGCGTGGCCCGCCCGTCCCGGTCACTCGGGCCAGGCGGAGTTCAGAATGGTGTCCACGAAGTTGCCGCGCTCGAACCCGGGTACGTAACGCTCCAGGACGTCGGCCTTCACATTGCCGAACGTCGTGTCCGGCTTGGCTTCGATTCCCTCGGTGAAGGCCCTGAGAATGCGCTGTTTGAAGTCGGGCCGGGGGTGGAGTGCGACGATCGCGGCCCGGTCCGCCTCATCGAGGTCGTCGTACCCGATGCCCAGCACGTCGTACTCCACACCGGCCGTCACCAGCGCGACCTCGGGTTCCATGAACGACGGGATTCCCGGTGTCGTGTGGAGCGCGATGGCCGTCCAGACTCGCCGGACGCTGTCCTCGGGCACCCCGTGCCCCTGCAGGAACCGTCGTGCCTCGTCGGCACCGTCCACCTCGAACCGGCGCCCGCTGCCGCGGAACTCCTCGCCGAGGCCGAGGTCGTGGAACATGGCCGCCACGTAGAGCAGTTCCGGGTCGAAGCTCAGCCCGCCCCGGCGTCCCCGGAGCCCGCCGAAGAAGTAGACGCGGCGGGAGTGGTGGTAGATCAGGTCGTCGGTGGTGTCGCGCACCAGCTGGGTCGCCGCCGAGGCCAGCGCGGTGTCGGGAACCGGCACGGTGGTGAGGGCGGGGAGGTCGGTGCTGTCCGGCATGAGAACTCCTTTGTCGTGCGACGCGGACGTACGGCTTCTTCGTCGTACGGCTCTTTCGTACGGCGGTTCCGGCCCGCGGTCCCGGTCCGCCGGGCGGTCCTCAGTCCCTGGCCGCCGGGGAGAGATGGAGATGGGCCAGGTCGTGCGGGACCGGTCCGTCGGGGCGGAAGAGCGGCGCGCTCTCGCCGTCGGCGGCCGTGGCCGGGGCGTCCGTGAGACGCATGCGGGTGCGCAGCCGTCCGTAGAAGTCGTTCGGGCCGAGCCTGACGACCCGCAGGCGGTGCGGTGCCGCGTACACGCCGAGCCAGTCCCCGGCGCCCAGTACGCCGCGCAGCTGGCCGTCGATGGTCACCGCGGCCTGTCCCGAGTGGGGCAGGACCCGTACGGCGACCGGTTCGTCGGCCGCGGCGACCACGGTGCGGTCGAAGGTCATGTGTGCCGCCACGGGAGTGAAGAGGACGGCGTCCATGCGCGGTGAGACCACCGGGCCGCCGGCGGCGAAGCTGTACGCGGTCGAGCCGGTGGGGGTGGCCATGATGACCGCGTCGGCGGAGTACGAGGCGAGGAGCCGGCCGCCGATGTAGACGCCGAGGCTCACCTGCCGGTCGCGCGCGAGCTTCTCCACGACGACGTCGTTGAGCGCGGTGACGTCCAGTGCCACGCCCCAGCCCTCCGCCGTGGCCTCCTCGCCGGGGGCGATCTGCGGGGGCGGCAGCGCGGGGCGCTGTCCGTAGGCCATCAGGGCGTCGACGTCCGGTGGCACCTCCAGCACCCGGGAGGCCCGCATGGTCAGGGTCATGCGCTGCTCGACCTCCGCCCGGTCCCGGTGGACGGCGTCGAGTGCCCGGACGACCTCCCCGGCGGGCACCTCGGTGAGGAAGCCGACGCGGCCCAGGTCGACCCCGAGGACGGCGGCGCCGTTCTTGGCGGCGATCCTGGCGCCGCGCAGGAACGTCCCGTCGCCGCCGAGCGTCACGACGAGGTCGGGGTTGCCCGCGACATCGGCCTCCTCGCGTCCGCCGCGTCTGCGCGCGTCGTCGCGCCACACGTCGATGTCCGTGCACGGAACGCCCTCGCGGGCGCACCAGTCGCGTACGACCTCCGACGCGACGACGGCCTCGGGACGGCCCTGGTGAACGACGACTCCGACCCGCTCGACACTCATCCCGCCACGACTCCCGTGTTCCGACGACGTCCTCGTCCCACTGTGCGGGCATCGGGGGGATGCCCGCCCGTCGGCGGGGACTGCTCGCCGACGGGCCGGGCATCGCGCGGAACGCGTCCGGGGAGGGTCAGGCCCGCGCGTCCTCCGGGATGCTGACCGTCCAGTGGGTCTCCTTGCGGGGCCGCAGGTAGAACGCCCAGTAGAGCGTGGCGACCGCGGTGATGCCGCCGGTCCACAGCAGGTACTCGGTCTCCTGCTGGGTCAGGATGTACGCGAGCACGACGATCAGCAGCACGGGGACCGCGGGCCACAGCGGCATGCGCCAGGCCGGTGCCTCGCGGTGCGCGCCCCGGCGGCAGAGCAGGGCCGCGACGGCGACCAGCAGGTACATGGCGGTGACGGAGACGCCGGTGACGCCGTACAGGGTGTCCAGGTTGACGAAGCACAGGGCCGCGCCGGGCACACCGACGATCAGGGTCGCGACCCAGGGGGAGCCGAACCGGCCGAGCCGGGACAGGGCGTGGTTGACCGGCGCGGGCCAGGCCTTGTCGCGGGCGGAGGCGAACAGCACCCGCGAGTTCTGGATGACCATCACGATGCCCGCGTTGATGATGGCGAGGGCGACGCAGAGGCTGACGAAGGTGCCGACGGCCGAGTTGGACCAGGCGGCGACCATGGTGTTGAGGTCGCCGGAGGTCAGCGCCTCCAGGTCCGGTGCGCCCAGGGTGATGGCGATGACGGGGACGAGGATGACGGCCGTGGAGATGGCGAGGGTGGCGAGCACGGTGCGCGCGACGTTGCGCCGCGGGTTCTCCAGCTCCTCGGAGAGGTAGACGGCCGTGGAGAAGCCCTGGGTGATGAAGAGGGCGATCGCGAGCCCGGAGATCACCATCATGGCCGTGACGTTCGACGTGCCGCCGTCCGGCTGGGCGACCGATCCGTGCACCAGCGCGGAGGCGCCGCGCTCGGAGTGCGCGAAGCCGAGCACGGCGACGACGGCCGCCGCGATCACTTCGAGGACGAGGAAGATCCCGGTGATCCACGCGTTGGCACGCAGGTCCAGGAGGCCGGCGAGGGTGGCGAGGAGCATGACTCCGGCGCCCGCGACGGGGGCGGGGATGTGCACGACGGGCGCGAGGTAGTCGGCCGTCCCCATGGCGATGACCGGGGGCACGATCATCACGACCAGCAGCGAGAGCACGAAGACCAGCCATCCGGCCAGCCGTCCCGCCATCGTCGACACCATGGCGTACTCGCCGCCGGCGCTCGGGATGAGGGTGCCGAGCTCCGAGTAGCAGAAGGCGACCGCGATACAGAGCAGCGAGCCGATGGCGATGGTGAGGGCGGTGTACGTGCCGAGGCTGGAGAACAGGTCCGGCACGACCACGAAGAGGGTCGAGGCGGGCGTCACGCAGGAGAGCGTGAGCAGTGTTCCGCCCACGACGCCGATGGAACGCTTGAGCTTCTGTGGAGTGGGGCCGGTCGCTGGGGCGAGCGCCTGGGGAGCGCTGAGCGTGTCGGTCATCGTGCGGTTCCGATCAACAGTGATGGTGATTCGAGCGCGGGAGCGGTATCGCCTCCAGACGAGGACGTGATGAGTGGTTTCGGCGCTCCCAGCGCGACATGCAATCCCGACGAGTTCCGTAGGTCAAGAGCTGTTCACCTTCGGAATTCGTTGTCCATGGATGCTGATTCGACGTTTTTGCGCTAACAGCGCTTCCCTCTCCGGGGATCGGCGGGTACGGGAACCGCAGCCGTCCCGGGAGGAATGTTTCGCCCGTATCCGCATGCCGGAAGGCCCGGTGGGGCGGGCCGGGAACGAGGGGCCCGGCGGTCGCGGGTCGCGCATCGGCCGTCTTGGTGCCAGCCTTGAGTCATGGCTTGGGCGTCATGGACGACTCGCAGTGTGTTCTCCGGGCACGGCGGCGTGCTCACGGACGAGATCGGCGTCCTGTCCGGGGACCTGACCGTGCATACCACCTGGGCGGACGACACGGCCCAGATCACCGTGCAGTACACCGGCGCGATCGACTGGTTCACCATGTCGGGAAGCCCCGTGCCGTGCTGTTCGGAGGAGGACAGCAGACACCTGCACGAGACGGCGGTGCGGGCGGTCCGGGAGGGCGGGGCGGCGACCGTCCCCGCGTCACCGAACAGGGAACCGGGACCGGCCGCGTAGCGCCTTTGGAGCCGCCCGCGGGCACACCACTCCCGGACGGACGCGCCGACCCGACCGCGCCGCACGGTGCCGACGGTTTCACGAAGCCGGGGACTCACGGGGTCGGCGGTTTCACGAAGCCGGGGATTCACCGACCGCTCCGGGCTCCCGCAGCGCCGCGGCGACCAGGCCCGCGATCTCGTCCCCCGGCACGTCGCCACCGTTCACCAGCCGGTCGAAGACCAGCCCGTCCACGCAGGCCAGCAGGGTGAGGGTGCGCCCCTCGGCGTCCGCCACACCCCGTGCGTCCAGGAACTCCCGCACGATCTCCCGTGCCGCGTTCCGGCGCGGTACGAGGATCTCGCGCAGTTCCGGATGGCACACGCTCTCGACCACGCACGCATAGCGGGCGAGCGACCGCCGACGCCCCTCACCGGTGAGCCGTTCCGCGACGAACGCGGCGAGCCCGTCCGCGAGTTCGCCGGGGGTCCGCGGCACCGGGGCCCGCTCCCCCGCCTCCCGCAGCTCCGCCTGGTCCCGTTCGACGAGCCGCCGGACGAGCCCGGTGAGCAGGGCCCGGCGGGTGCGGAAGTAGGCCGAGGTGGTGCCCGGGGGCAGACCTGCCGCCCGGTCCACGGCCCGGTGGGTCAGTCCGCGCATCCCCTCGTCGGCCAGCACCTCGATGGCCGCGTCGGCGAGAACGGTGCGTCGATCGGTACTCATCCCCTCTTTCTACACCCGTTTCTACACCTGTAGAAACGGGGTAGTACCCTCCTTCTACAGCTGTAGAAGACCGGGGACGTGACGGTACGGGACGAAGGAGGGGCCTGCATGGGCGGCAGCGCGGTGGTGGTCGGCGGGGGCATCGGCGGACTGGCCGCCGCGATCGGGCTGCGCCGCGCCGGCTGGGAGACGACCATCGTCGAGCGCGGCGCCGGACCGGACGACGCGGGCGCGGGCATCTCCCTGCACGCGAACGGCATCCGCGCGCTGGACGCCCTCGGTGTCGGGGCCGAGGTGCGCGCGGCCGCCCGCCCCCAGTACACCGGCGGCACCCGGACCCCGGACGGACGCCTGCTGGCGCGCATGGACGGGGCGGCCCTGGAGCGCGAACTGGGCACCCCGATCGTGGGCATCCCCCGGGCCGTGCTGCACCGGCTGCTGCGCGCGGCGCTGCCCGCCGGGTCCCTGGTCACCGGGGCCGAGGTGACCTCCGTCGACCGCTCCGACGCCTCCCGGATACGGCTCGCCGCGAGCGGCACCGTTCTCGAAGCGGAGCTGGTCGTGGCCGCCGACGGAGTGAACAGCCGGTTGCGCGCGCAGCTCTTCCCCGAGCACCCCGGCCCGGTCCACAGCGGTTCGACGGTGCTGCGCGCCATCACGGAGTCACCGGTGGAGCTGAACACCGACTTCGAGCTGACCTGGGGCCGGGGGGCCGAGTTCGGTCACATCGTGTTCGCGGACGGCCGGGCCGAGTGGCACGCGGTGTTCAACTCACCCGCCGGGGTGCGTCATCCGGACCCGCTCGCCGAGGTCCGCCGCCGGTTCGGCGACTGGCACGACCCCATTCCGGCCCTGCTGGCGGCGACCCGGCCCGGCGCCGTGCTGCACCACGACGTCAACGAGCTGGTCACCCCGCTGCCCTCCTACGCGGTCGGGCGGGTCGCCCTCCTCGGCGACGCCGCCCACGCGATGACCCCGAACCTCGGCCAGGGCGCCTGCCAGGCTTTGGAGGACGCGGTGTCGCTGGCCGCCGCGCTCCGCGCCGGGCCCTCCGTCGAGTCGGCGCTCCGCCGCTACGACGCCGAGCGCCGCCCCCGCAGCCAGTCGGTCGCGAGGGCGGCTCGTCGGGCGGGCCGGATGGGGCAGCAGCTGTCGCATCCCGCAGCGATCGCGCTGCGCGACGCGGCGCTGCGGCTGGCGCCGTCGCGGGTCACCGTCCGCGCCGTACTGCGGCACGCCGACTGGGCGCCCCCGCGACCGGACTGACCACGCGGTGTGTCAGTAGGCCCCGTTGACGTTGTCGATGGACCCGTACCTGGCGGCGGCGTAGTTGCACGCCGCCGTGATGTTGGCGACCGGGTCGTAGCTGTCCATCGACGTACCGGGCACGTGGTAGGCGCGGAACGTGGGGTCGATGACCTGGAGAAGCCCCTTGGAGGGCGTGCCGGCGGCGGCGTTGGAGTCCCAGTTGTTGATGGCCCGGGGGTTGCCGGAGGACTCGCGCATGATGTTGCGGTGGATGCCCTCGTAGCTGCCGGGAATGCCGTGCTGGGCCATGATGGCCAGCGACTCCTTGATCCAGCCGTCCAGATCGTTCGTGTACGCCACGGGCTGTGCGGCGACGACGGCGGACTGCGCCGGTGTCGCCGACGCCGTTCCGGCGACGGCCAGCGGGAGCACGAGGGCGGCCACGCCCGTGCCCACGGCGATGAGACCCCGGACCGGCGGGACGGGCCTGCGACGACGGTACGCACCCTTTGCGAGCATGGTGAATTCCTCTCCGTCGCCTACGAGGTGAGCTGTCGGGTTCGGGCTGGAGATGCCCGGCCGCACACGAATGCGGCTTCACCCCGAGCCGTTCCGGATACCGGATCGGCAGCTTGCCTGGGTCCCCCGTTCCTGCCGTGCACGAGTGAGTCGGATTGCCGGACAGCGGCAGGATTCGGCGTTCCGTCCGGATTGACGGTGACCGTAGGCGAGAAACACCGAAAGGAACAAGACCCCGAATTCCGCACGCAATTCATTCACAAGATCGAATTGCCGATAATTCAGTAACGCACTTCACATCGGGCGACAGCATTCCCTTGCAGGAAAAGGGAACCGGCCCACCCGGGATGACATCACGGGCATCGGGCGTGATGCGCGCCACGTGGTCACAAAAGGCGCATTTCAAATGCCATCGAATAAGGGCAAAAGGTGCAGATGCCCTCTTGTGGTCCGGCGGGTGAAATAGAGCAGAACGCCCGCGGGATCACGTGCCCCTCGCCTGGATTCCTCGCCCGGATTCCCCGGATGAGGAATCCGGGGAGTGCGGGCCCGCCGGGCAGGCCCGCACTCATGTCGGGATCAGAGCCTTCCGAGGATCTTGTTCATCTGCTCGATCTCGGCGGTCTGGGCCGTCACGACGGCCTCGGCGAGCTTCTTCGCCTCGGCGTTGTCGCCCTTCTTCTGCTCGTCCTCGGCCATGGTGACCGCGCCCTGGTGGTGGGCGATCATGAGCTGGGCGAACTTCTTGTCGAAGTCCTTGCCCTTGGCGGCCTTCAGGTCGCCCATGTCCTTGTCGGACATCATCCCGGGCATTCCCGCACCGTCCGAGCCGTGATCCATTCCGGGCATGTCACCCATCGGGGCTTCCGGCAGCGGCTTGCCCCACGACTTCAGCCAGCCCTTCATCGTGTTGATCTCGGGGTCCTGGGCCTGCTCGATCGCGGTGGCCAGCTTCTTGATCTCGGCGTCGGCGGCGCGGCCGTCGGCCAGCTTCGCCATCTCGATGGCCTGCTGGTGGTGCGGGATCATCTCCTGCGCGAACTTCACGTCCGCGTCGTTGAACGCACCGCCCCCGGCGGCCGGTGCGGAGGCGCTGCCGGAGCCGTGGTTCATGCCGGGCATGGACGAGCCGTTGGACTTCGTGTCGTCGGAGGAGCCGCACGCCGTGAGCGCCAGGGCGAGGGCGGCGACGGTACCGGCGGTCGCGAGTGCGCGACGGCGGCGGACAGCGGTGGGCAG
Source organism: Streptomyces sp. NPDC006435 (assembly GCF_040612315.1). NCBI lineage: Bacteria > Bacillati > Actinomycetota > Actinomycetes > Kitasatosporales > Streptomycetaceae > Streptomyces > Streptomyces sp. NPDC006435. Next base: position 9,344 of record NZ_JBEXPY010000045.1, on the reverse strand, counting down.
GGAAACGCGCATGCTGGGTTCTTTCCAGGTGTACGCGCCACGTCGGTGGCACGCGGAACGGTTGGGGTCGTCCGACCGGTCCGGCCGCGGCGGGCCGGAACCGGCGGCCCCGTCACGTCCGCGCGACGCACACCTGGAGCAGCAGGTCCCTGCCGCCGAACGGCGGCCCCCGTCGCTCCGGCCCGCGCACGGCCGCCCGGCGCCCGGCAACACCCCGGGCCGCCAGGACCACCAGGCCCAGCGCGAGGAGCAGCGGCAGCACCCGGTCACGGGCCTGGGTGAACACGCACGACTCGCCACTCGCCGAGGGCAGGCCCTCGGCCGCCCGGACGGGAACCTCCCCGTGCTGCGCGGCGGCGTGGCCGGCCATCTCCATGGGCGCGGCGGGCAGCGGCCCGGACGGCTCCGGGGCCGTCGTCATCGCGTCGTGGCAGCCCCCGGCCGCGCCGACCGGGGCACCGTGCATGAGGAACAGTCCGCACAGGACGGCGCACAGCACGAGCAGCCGGGACACTCCCGGTGCGCGCGTCGTTCCGCGATCCACGGCTGCCTCGAACTCCTCGGTCGTACGGGTCCTGCGGTACGAGCCCCGACGATACCCCCACCGGGTTTGTCCGTCCCACCGCACCCCCTGCCGGACACCTTGCTCGGCTACCGTGCCCCCGGATCGGGCGCCCCCGCCGTCCGCGGACCTCCCGCACGGGGCGGCCGGCAGGAAGTGGAGCGATGAACGCATCGGCGGGAACAGGCGGGTTGAGACGCCGTCTGGGCGTGTTCGACGCCGTGGTGATCGGCCTGGGATCGATGATCGGGGCGGGTGTCTTCGTCGCGCCGGCGCCCGCCGCGGGCGCGGCGGGTTCGGGCCTGCTGATCGGCCTGGGCCTGGCTGCGGTGGTGGCCTACTGCAACGCGACGTCCTCCGCGCGGCTGGCCGCCCGCCACCCGGAGTCCGGCGGCACCTACGTGTACGGGAGGGAGCGCCTCGGCGACTTCTGGGGCCACCTCGCCGGCTGGGGCTTCGTCATCGGCAAGACGGCTTCCTGCGCGGCGATGTCACTGGTCGTCGGCTCCTACGTGTGGCCCGGCCGGGAGCACCTGGTGGCCGTCGCCGCGGTGGTGGCGCTGACCGCCCTCAACTGCGTCGGCGTGCACAGGTCCGCCCGGCTGACCCGGGTGGTCGTCGCCTTCGTCCTCGCCGTTCTCGCGGCGGTGGTCGCCGTTGGGCTCGGCGGCGGCACCGCGGACGCCGGGCGCCTGGCCGTCGGTGCGGACGCCACGGTCGGGGGTGTGCTCCAGGCGGCCGGCCTGCTGTTCTTCGCGTTCGCGGGCTACGCGCGGATCGCCACGCTCGGGGAGGAGGTCCGCGATCCGCGGCGCACCATTCCCCGGGCGATCCCCCTCGCACTGGGCATCGCCCTGTTCGTCTACGCCGCCGTCGCCGTCACCCTGCTCGCCGTCCTGGGCCCCGACCGGCTCGCCCATTCCCCGGCGCCGCTGGCCGAGGCCGCGCGTGCGGCGGGGGTGCCCGGTCTCGTGCCCGTGGTCCGGGCCGGTGCGGCCGTCGCCGCGCTCGGCTCGCTGCTCGCGCTCGTCCTGGGTGTCTCACGCACCGTCCTGGCCATGGCCCGTGACCGTCATCTGCCGCACGCCCTGGCCGCGGTGCACCCGCGTTTCGGGGTCCCCCACCGGGCGGAGCTCGTCGTGGGCGCCGTGGTCGCCGTCGTCGCCGCCACCGCGGACGTCCGGGGGGCGATCGGCTTCTCGTCCTTCGGCGTCCTCGTGTACTACGCCGTCGCCAACGCCTCCGCCTGGACGCTCGGCCCCGACGAGGGCCGGCCGCCCCGCGCCGTGCCCGTCATCGGTCTGGCGGGCTGTCTGCTGCTCGCCTTCGCGCTGCCGTCGGCGTCGGTCGTCTCCGGTGCCGCGGTGCTGGCGGCCGGGGCCGTGGCGTACGGCGTGCGCAGGGTCCTGGGTCGTGTCTGACCAATGACGCCGTCCGCCCGCAGGGCGGGCGGGATTCGTCGGACACGATCCGGGGCGCGCCCGCCGGGCCGTTCGCGACGGCCCGAGTGACGGGCGGGCCCGGTCGTCAGCGCGGCGGGTCCTCCCCGACCAGTCCGTCCACCGACTCCCGGATGAGGTCGGCGTGGCCGACGTGCCGGGCGTACTCCTCGATCATGTCGATCAGGACCCGTCGCACGCTGGGCGATTCGCCGCCGGGCGTGGTGTACCGGCCCAGGCTTCCCGGATCGCCTTCGGCCAGTGCCCCGGCGACCAGGGCGCGGGAGCGGGCCACGGCGTCCTGCCAGAGCGTCAGCAGTTCCTCGGGGGTGTCCTCGGCGGCCGATGTCCAGTCCCAGTCCGGTTGCTTCTCCCAGTCCACGGTGTCCCACGGGGCTCCCGGTTTCCGTGCGAGCAGCAGCCGGGAGAAGTGCGTGTCCTCGACGTGGGCCATGTGCTTGAGCAGTCCGCCCAGGGTGACCGCGGACGTGCCGAGGGTGGCGTTCAGTCCGGCCTCGTCCAGTCCTCCGCACTTCCATGCCAGGGTGGCCCGCTGGCGTTCCAGCGAACCGACGAGGGTGGCGGCCTCGTCGCCCGCGAGCGGGGGTTCCGGGAAGACCGGCTCGTTGTGATCACTCATGGCGGGCAGGGTACGGCCCCGCACCGACAGTCCGGTGCGCCGGGTGCCCCGGCCCGGAGGCACCCGGCGGTCCGGGCGGTTGACGACGGATCAGGCCGCGGTGTCGCCGTTCCCGCGGAGGCGGTCCGCCTCACGGGTCCAGGCGGCGTCGCGCAACAGGCGCAGGCCGTTGAGGCCGACCAGGACCGTGGAGCCCTCGTGCCCGGCGACGCCCAGCGGGAGCGGCAGCGTGCCCACCAGGTCCCAGACGACGAGTCCGGTGATGAACGCGCCCGCGATCACGAGGTTCTGCACCACGAGGCTGCGGCAGCGGCGCGAGAGCGCCACGGCGGTGGGTACGGCGGCGAGTTCGTCGCGGACGACGACGGCGTCGGCGGTCTCCAGGGCGAGGTCGGAGCCCGCCCGGCCCATGGCGATGCCCGTGTGGGCCGCGGCCAGTGCCGGGGCGTCGTTGACCCCGTCGCCGATCACGAGCACCTTCCGGCCGGCGCCCTCCAGTTCCTCGACGGCCCGGACCTTGTCCTGCGGCAGCAGGCCGGCCCGGATGTCGTCGATCCCGGCTTCGGCGCCCAGGCGGGCGGCGGAACGCGGGTTGTCGCCGGTGAGCAGTACCGGCGCGCCGCCGGTGAGACCGGTGAGGCGTTCGACGGTGGTGCGGGCGTCGGCCCGCAGACGGTCGGCGATGCCGAGGACGCCGACGGGCGTGCCGTCGAGGACGACGAGCACGGCGGTGCGGCCGTCCTCCTCCAGCCGTGCGGCGAGTTCGGCCGCCTCCTCCTCGTGGCCGGTGGCGGTGACCGGCAGCCGGGCGGGGGCGCCGACGGCGACCGTGCGGCCGTCCACGGTGGCGGTGACGCCGGTTCCGGGTGCCGAGGCGAAGTCCTCGGCGACGGGCAGGGCGAGCCCGCGGGTCCGGGCGGCCTCGGTGACGGCGCGGGCGAGGGGGTGTTCGCTGGGGTGCTCGGCCGCCGCCGCCAGGGTGAGCAGGGCGTCCTCGGTGAGGCCCGGACCGGCGAGCGGGCGGATGTCGGTGAGGCGGGGAGTGCCCTCGGTCAGGGTGCCGGTCTTGTCGAGGGCCACGGCGTCGACCTGTCCGAGGCGTTCCATCACCACGGCCGATTTGATCAGCACCCCGTGCCGTCCGGCGTTCGCGATCGCGGAGAGCAGCGGCGGCATGGTGGCCAGGACCACGGCGCACGGCGAGGCGACGATCATGAAGGTCATCGCCCGCAGCAGCGTCGGCTGCAGGGCCGCGCCGAAGGCCAGGGGCAGTGCGAACAGGGCGACGGTGGCCGCCACCATGCCGATCGAGTAGCGCTGCTCGACCTTCTCGATGAACAGTTGGGTGGGTGCCTTCGTGCCGGACGCCTCCTCGACCATGGCGACGATCCGGGCGATCACCGAATCGGACGGGTCGCGCTCCACGGCCACCCGCAGCGCCCCGGTGCCGTTCAGGGTTCCCGCGAAGACCTCGGCGCCCGGTTCCTTGGGCGCCGGCAGCAGTTCGCCGGTGATGGTCGCCTGGTCCACCTCGCTCGTTCCGTCGAGCACCCGGCCGTCGGCCCCGACGCGCTCGCCGGGGCGTACCAGGATCACGTCCCCGACCAGCAGTTCCCGCGCGGGAACGGTCTCCTCGGTGCCGTCGTCGAGGAGGCGGGTGGCCGTGTCGGGTGCGAGGTCGAGCAGTCCGCGCACCGAGTCCGCCGTCCGTGCGGTGGCGAAGGCCTCCAGGGCGCCCGAGGTGGCGAAGATGACGATCAGCAGGGCGCCGTCCAGCACCTGTCCGATCGCGGCCGCGCCGAGGGCGGCGACCACCATCAGCAGGTCCACGTCCAGCGTCTTCTCCCGGAGCGCCTTCAGGCCCTCCCAGCCCGGTTCCCAGCCGCCCGCGGCGTAGGTGAGCGCGTACAGCGGGCCCCAGGTCCACCACGGCGCGCCGAGCAGATGCAGGGGCAGGGCCGTCAGGAACAGGGCCAGGGCGGCGGCGGCCCAGCGGACCTCGCCCAGGGCCAGGAGGCGGGTGCGGCGGGCGGCGACCGCGTCCCGGACGGGACCGGCGGGCGGGGCCGGTCGGGTGAGGGTGAAAGACATGGGCGGTGATCCTCCACGCGAGAGGGCGGAGCGGTTCGACCTCCGCACCATACAGGATCACATGAACACGCATTCATGTATGCATCTCCGTAGGATGAGCACATGGGCCACGGAGCTGACGCGAACACTGCCGCCACCGCGCGCGAGCGCCTCGACGCGGTGGGGGCCACGGATGTGGCGTCCACCCTCCAGGCCCTCGCCACTCCGTCCCGGCTGCGCATCCTCGCCCGCCTCCAGGAGGGCCCCTGCCCCGCCACGGAACTCGCGGACGCGGTCGGCATGGAGCAGTCCGCCTGCTCCCACCAGTTGCGGCTGCTGCGCAACCTCGGCCTGGTCACGGGCGAGCGCCGGGGCCGCTCGGTGATCTACGCCCTGTACGACAACCATGTGGCCGAACTGCTCGACCAGGCCCTCTTCCACGTCGAGCACCTGCGCCTGGGCCTCCACGACGCCCCGGCGCGGGCCGCGGCGGGGGCCGACGAAGCGGTGCCCGCCCCCGCCGGCTGAGCCCGCCGCCCGCCCCCGCCGTCCGCGTCATCCGGCGGGAACGGCCGCCAGGAAGTCGCGGAGGATCTCGCCGAAGGCGTCCGGCCGCTCCATGTTGGGGTAATGGGCGGCGCCCTCGACGGTCGCCTCGCGCCCGTCGGCGACCGTTTCCACCAGGCGCCGGGCCATGGCGAGGTGGTCGGCCGAGTCGACGGAGCCGTGGACGGCCAGCACCGGGACCCCGATCCTCGCCGCCCGCGCCCAGGTGTCGGGGACGGGAACGCGCAGGTCCGGCTCGTCGGCACGGTGCTTGGACAGCGTCCGGAAGGTCATGTCGCGCAGCCGCCGCACGACGGTGCGGTCGACGTCGTCGAGCGTGCGGTGCGGGCCCGCGGCGAAGAGCATGAAGGCGTCGACCCAGCCCTCGACGTCGCCCTCGCCCAGGGCACGGGCCTGTGCGGCCAGGACCTCCCTGGACCAGGGATCGTCGAACTCGGGCTCGCTCGTGGCCGCGCCGCCGACGACCAACGCGCGGACCAGGTCCGGGTGTTCGAGCGCGGTGTCGACCGCGGTGGCCGCACCCATCGACACCCCGGCCAGGACGGCGGGCCCGGCATCGAGCCGGCGCAGCAGCGCGGCCAGGTCGTCCGTGTGCCGGAACGGCTCGCTCGCGTTGGACGATCCACCGTGCCCACGGGCGTCCGGCACGATCACCCGGTGGGTCCGGGCGAGGTCCGGCACCTGGTCGTCCCACATCCCGTGGTCCAGGAAGCCGCCGTGCAGCAGCACCAGCAGCGGACCGTGCCCGGCGTCGCGGTACACGAGGGGGCCGTCCCCGGTCTCGAAGGAAGTCAGGTCGGAAGCAGCAGTCATGACAACCAAGGTGCCATCCACTCGGCAGATCGACAACCAGGGTGTCATGATGGCCGGGTGACCGAATCCGAACACCCCCTGCCCCCCGATGAGCTCGCCCACCGGCTCACGGAGGTCTTCGCCCTGGTGGGCCCGCTCTACCGGCGCGTGCAGCGCAAGGTGGAACAGAACGCCCCGATCGAGGGCCTGTCCGTCGGCGTGCGCGCCGTACTGGACCTGCTGCACGAGAACGGGCCCATGACGGTCCCGCAGATGGGTCGCGCCCAGGCGCTGAGCCGGCAGTTCGTGCAGCGCATGGTCAACGACGCCGCGGCGGCGCGGCTCGTCGAGGTCGTGCCCAACCCGGCCCACCAGCGGTCGCCGCTGGTCCGCCCGACCGCGGCCGGCCGGGAGGCGATCACCGCCGCGCTCGCCCGCGAGCAGTCCCTGCTGCGCCAGGTGGGCGGGGATCTCACCGACGCCGAGGTGACGGCCTGCGTGCGGGTGCTCGGCAACATGGTGGAGCTCTTCGACCACGTCGACGTGGACTGCCCATAGGAAGTATTCCGCGCGTCCCGCCCGGCCGGAACGCCCCGGCCGCACCGCGATCCGGCGCGCACCGGGGGTTCCCATCACCGAGTGCGGATCCAACTGCCCACGTCTACGCTCATATGTGGATCTATGCCGCAGAGGTCGTGAATCGACAGGAAGCGAGATCCTCCATGGAGCGACTCAAGCGGTCGGGACTCGCCGGGGAACTCTCCGCGGAGTTCCTCGGCACGATGATCCTCATTCTCTTCGGCTGTGGCGTCGTCGCCCAGGTCGTCGCGGGCGGTGCGCTCACCGACCCGCCCGGCGGCCTCGGGAACCACGACAGCATCGCCTGGGCCTGGGGCCTCGGGGTCACCCTGGGCGTCTACGTGGCGGGCCGGCTGAGCGGGGCTCATCTCAATCCCGCCGTGACCCTCGCGCTCGCCGCCTTCAAGGACTTCCCCTGGAGAAAAGTGGCGCCCTACTCCATCGCCCAGCTCGCGGGCGCGTTCGTCGCGGCGCTGCTGGTGCGCTGGAACTACACCGAGGCACTGGCGGCGGCCGACCCCGGACACACCATCAAGACGCAGACGGTGTTCTCCACCCTGCCGGCCAACGGGAACACCGCGCTCCCGGTGCACGAGTGGGGGGCCTTGCGGGACCAGGTCATCGGCACCGCGATCCTCGTACTGCTGATCTTCGCGGTCACCGACCTCCTCAACAACCCGCCGGGCGCCAATCTCGGCCCGTTCGTCGTGGGACTCATCGTGGTGGCCATCGGCATGGCGTTCGGCACCAACGCCGGGTACGCCATCAACCCGGCCCGTGACCTCGGGCCCCGGCTCGCGAGCTTCCTCACCGGCTACGGAGGGGCGTGGCGGGACCAGTACGGGAACCTCTACTTCTGGGTGCCGATCGTGGGTCCGTTCGTCGGCGGTCTGGTGGGGGCGTTCCTCTACAAGGGCTTCATCACCCGGTTCCTGCCCTCGGCGGAACCGGAACCGGAGGGGACCCTCCCCGTACCGCCGGAGAAGTGACACCCGGTGAAGAGACGGCACCCGGTGGAGCAGTGACACCCGGCGCCCTCACCGGCCCCGATCCAGGAGAGGAAGCACGCCATGGCGGACTTCATCGGCGCGGTGGACCAAGGCACCACCAGCAGCCGCTTCATGATCTTCGATCACGACGGAAACGAAGTGGCCAAGCACCAGTTGGAGCACGAACAGATCCTGCCCCGCCCCGGCTGGGTGGAGCACGACCCGGTGGAGATCTGGGAGCGCACCAACTCGGTGATGCAGAACGCCCTGCGCGCCGGGGGCCTGAGCGGCACGGACCTCGATGCCATCGGGATCACCAACCAGCGCGAGACGACCGTCGTGTGGGACCCGCGCACCGGCCGCCCGTACTGCAACGCCATCGTGTGGCAGGACACCCGTACCGACGCGATCGCCCAGGCCCTGGAGAACGAGGGCCACGGCGAGGTCATCCGGCGCAAGGCGGGGCTCCCCCCGGCCACGTACTTCTCCGGCGGGAAGATCAAGTGGATCCTCGACAACGTCGAGGGGGTCCGCGAGGCGGCGGAGCGGGGACACGCGGTGTTCGGGAACACCGACTGCTGGGTGTTGTGGAACCTCACCGGCGGTCCCGACGGCGGCGTCCACGCCACCGACGTGACCAACGCCAGCCGGACGATGCTGATGAACCTGGAGACGCTCGACTGGGACGACGAACTGCTGGGCATCTTCGGCATCCCCCGCGCGATGCTCCCGGCCATCAACCCCTCCTCCGACCCGGAGGCGTACGGCTGCGCCCGCACCTCCCGCCCCCTGCGGGCCGCGATCCCGATCACCGGGGTGCTCGGCGACCAGCAGGCGGCCACCGTGGGGCAGGTGTGCTTCGAACCGGGCGAGGCGAAGAACACCTACGGCACCGGCAACTTCCTCGTGCTCAACACCGGCACCGAGCTCATCCGGTCGCGGCACGGCCTCCTCACCACGGTCGCCTACCGGTTCGGGAAGAGCCCGGCGGTCTACGCCCTGGAGGGCTCCATCGCGGTCACCGGCTCCGCGGTGCAGTGGCTGCGGGACCAGATGAAGATCATCTCCAACGCCCGCGAGAGCGAGCACCTCGCCCGGACGGTCGAGGACAACGGCGGGATGTACTTCGTGCCGGCCTTCTCCGGCCTCTTCGCCCCGTACTGGCGCTCCGACGCGCGGGGCGCCATCGTGGGCCTGGCCCGGTACAACACCAACGGCCATCTGGCGCGGGCCACCCTGGAGGCCATCTGCTACCAGAGCCGGGACGTGGTGGAGGCGATGGAGCAGGACTCCGGGGTCCACCTCGACGTGCTCAAGGTCGACGGCGGGGTCACGGCCAACGACCTGTGCATGCAGATCCAGGCCGATGTCCTCGGCGTCCCCGTCAGCCGGCCGGTCGTCGCCGAGACGACCGCGCTCGGTGCCGCCTACGCGGCCGGGCTGGCCACCGGGTTCTGGCAGGACCAGGGCGAGTTGCGCGAGCACTGGCAGGAGTCGAAGCGCTGGGAGCCGCAGTGGAGCGAGGAGCGGCGGGCGGAGGGCTACGCGAACTGGAAGCGGGCGGTGGAGCGCACCCTCGACTGGGTCAGCGTGGGCTGACGGGTCCGACGTGCCGTGCGGGGAGCGATGTCGTGTTCACTCAGGGCTGCAAACATCAATTCCCCCCGTTCTGTTCCGTATCCTGTGCCCTTGCGTTCTTGCCGAGT